>NZ_BAFQ01000142.1 GCF_000308375.1 Nocardia aobensis NBRC 100429
TCCGGAGTGAATGCGGTCTCCCGCCGCCGCGGCATGTGGTCGGGTGCGGTCGCGCGAGGCTGATCGCGGACGTTTCGCACCGGTCGGCTGCGCTCGTTCCTCGACGGTTGGCGGTCGAACCGCACCCGCGCGGCCCCGGCGAAAGCCCCCCTACGTCAGCTTCACCCGTGCCGCGACGAAGCGGTGCAGGGCCGGGGCCAGTCGGCTGAAGTGGTACTGCAGGTGGGCTTCCGGGGTGACCGGCACGATGTCGCGATGACGTTCCACCGCGCGCACGATCCGGTCGGCGACCTTCTCGGGGCCGTAGCCGCGCTTGCGGTACAGCGCGTCGTAGCGGGCCTGCTTCGCGGCCTCGGCGTCGTCGGACAGGCCCGAGAACTTCGTTGTCGCAACGATATTCGTGTGCACGATGCCGGGGCAGATGGTGTGCACCTCGATACCCTTGCCGGCCAGTTCGGCGCGCAGGCAGTCGGAGAACATGAAGACCGCGGACTTGCTGGTCGAGTAGGCGCTGAAACCCTGCTGTGGGCTGTAGGCGGCCATGCTGGACAGGTTGACGATATGTCCGCCGAGTCCCCGCTCGGCCATGGCGGCGCCGAAGGTGCGGCAGCCGTTGACCACACCGCCGAGGTTCACCCGCAGCACCCGGTCGAATTCGGCGGCGGAGGTGTCGAAGAAGTCTCCGGCCTGGCCGATGCCGGCGTTGTTGATCAGGATGTCGGGCACGCCGTGGGCGGCGATCACCGTGCTCGCGTGTTCGCTCATCGCCGCTTCGTCGGAGACGTCGACGGCGTAGGCGTGGGCACTGCCACCGGCCGCTGTGATCAGTTCGACGGTCTCCTTGGCAGCATCCAGGTTCAGATCCGACAGGACGACCTCGGCGCCGCGGCGAGCGAAGGCCAGCGCCGTTTCCCGGCCGATGCCGCTGCCGCCGCCGGTGATCACGACCAGCCGATCGGTGAACGGCCCGGCCTGCGCACCGACCTCGGCGCGGCGCAGCGTGCGCGGATAGTCACCGGTGTCGACGGCCGTGGCGAGTTCGGTGGCCGAGGTGGCCAGCAGCTCCGGATGGGAGAACGGCAGCCAGTGCCCGCCCGCGATCTCGCGCCGGAACAGCCGATCGGTCCACTTCGATGTGTCGTCGTACCCGGCCGGACGCACGGCGATGTCGCGGCGGGCGATGACCAGCTGCACCGGAACCTCGGTGTGCCGCTCGCGCGGGCCGAGCATGCGCGGCACGATGTTGGCGCGGTAGATCCGCATCCCGTCGAAGAAGTCCTGGCGGAACGCCGGGCCGAGTTTGACGTTCTCCGGCGAGGTTTCGTTCATCACGCCGATGAACCGCTTCCACACCTTCTCCGACGACAGCGGCCGCATCACCGCCTTGTTCAGCCCCGGCGTCATGAACAGGAAGGTGTAGGCGGACGACAGCAACTGCGTGGCCGGCCCCCACACCGCGCCGCGGCCCATCCGATTCCGGGTCCACTTCGCCAGGTGGTCGAGATTCGGGCCGGACACGGAGGTGAACGAGGCCACCCGGGTGGCGGCCTGCGGCTCGCACACCGCCTCCCACACCTGGACCGAACCCCAGTCGTGGGCGAGCACGTGCACCGGCCGGTCCGGGCTCACCACGTCGGCGACCGCGTAGAAGTCGGAGGCGAAGCGGTCCAGTCCGTAATCCTCGGTGCGATCGGTGCGGGTGGAGCGGCCGTGGCCGCGGGTGTCGTAGGCGACGACGTGAAAACGCCCGGCCAGCAGGGGAATCACGCGATCCCACAGGTGATGGTCGTCGGGCCAGCCGTGCACGAGCAGCATGGTCGGGGCGGCGGGATCGCCGTATTCGTAGACGGCGATATCGAATTCACCGTTGCGGACGAAATGTTCGGTGTCCGGGACGGGCGCGGTGTCGGTCACGAGAATCTCCTCGAGGAGGGGGCCAGTGGATGTCAGAGGTCGAGCACCAAACGTTCACCCGCACACCGTGATACGCAGATGAGCAGTTCGCCCTCGGTGCGCTCGGCGGGGGTGAGGACGGTGTCGCGATGATCGGGCTGCCCGTCGAGTACCCGGACCTTGCAGGTGCGGCAGAAACCCTGCCGGCAGGAGTAGGCGATATCGGGCCGGACACGCAGCACTTCGTCGAGTACCGTGCGGTCGGCGGGAATGTCGAGCACCTCACCGGTGCGGGCGAGTTCGACGCGGAACGGCTTTCCGTCGACCACCGGCGCGGCGGAGAAGCGCTCGGAATACAGTTCCACGCCGGGCATTTCGCGCACCGCCGCGGCGATCGCCGAGGTCATCGGGACCGGTCCGCAGCAGTAGACCGAGGTGTCGACGCCGACGCCGGGCAGCAGATCCGCCGCCGTCGGCAGACCGCCGTCGTCGTCGGTGCGCACCGTGACCCGGCTGCCGAAGGATTCGATCTCGGCGAGGAACGGGATGGTGTCGCGGCTGCGGCCGGTGTACACCATGGTCCAGTCCACGCCCAGCCGATGCGCCATCCGCACCATCGGCAGAATCGGCGTGATCCCGATGCCGCCTGCGACGAAATGTACACGGGCAGCGGAGGATCCGTGGCCGGGCAGGACGAACGGGAAGGCGTTGCGAGGCCCGCGGATCGTGAGTTCGGCGCCGACCCCGAGGTCGTCGTGCACCTCGACCGAACCACCGAGCCCGCCCGGTATCCGGCGCACCGCGACCCGATAGTGATACCGATCGGCGGGGTCACCGCACAGCGAGTACTGCCGCAACCGGCCCGAGGGCAGTTCCAGGTCCAGATGGGCGCCCGGACGCCAGGTCGGCAGCGCGCTGCCGTCGGTGGCGCGCAGCACCAGGCTCACCACGTCCGCGTCGTGGGCCTCGATCCGCCGCTCGACCACCCGCACCCGCACGCGGCCGCTGTCGACGGCGCCGGTCACCGGACGCCGGTGGATCAGCGACGCCCACCGCATCCGCGCCTCCGCGACCGCGCCGATGATGCGGATCGGCCGGTCGCAACCGCGCCCGCCGTAGAGGTCGGGCGGTAGTTCGGCGGGGACGGGCCTGCGCGTCGTCACGACGCGAGTGCCTGTGCCGCAGGCGATTTCGCCAGATACGCGACGGCCTGCGCGGTCGATCCGACCGAGGCCGGGGTGTATCCGGGTTTGGCCACCGACAGCGCCGACCACAGCAGCGAGGGAATTCCGGGCAGCGCACCCCGCCACATCGCGCCGAGCGCCTTGCCCACGATGCGTGGATACCCCATGTCCGGCAGCTCGGTGTCCTGGTGCACCAGATATTTGGTGCCGCGCAGCAGCAGCGCCACGAAGATCGGGAAGGTGATCGCCATCAGCGCGCAGCGGCGCATGTAGCCGACCTCGAAGTAGGTGGCGACATCGTGGGCGACGAAGCGGTGTTCGACCTCTTCGGCGCCGTGCCAGCGATAGAGGTCGAGCATGTTGGGCGCGGCGTCGAACCGCTCCAGATCGGCGTTGATGATCCAATCGCCGAGGAAGGCGAAGAAATGCTCGAGGGTGGCGATGAAGCCCAGCCGTTCGACCAGGGTCTGGAACTCCTCGCGCGGTGACTGCCCGTCCCGCGGGCCCAGCGCCTTGCGGAAGATGTATTCCATCTGCCGCGCGTAGCTGTCGACGTCGACGCCGTGGGCGCGGAACACCTGTTGCAGCGAATCGTTGTGGGTTTCGGCGTGCATGGCCTCCTGCCCCATGAAGCCGATGACCTGTTCCCGCAGCTTCTCGTCCTTGATCAGCGGCAGCGCCTCGGAGAAGGTCTGGATGAACATCCGCTCGCCCTCGGGCAGCAGCAGGTTGAGCGAGTTGAACACATGCGAGGCGATGGGTTCGGCGGCCAGCCAGTGCAGCGGCGTGGCTCGCCAGTCGAACTGCACGTTGCGCGCGTGCAGCGCCACCTCACCGGGATCGCCCACGCCACGATTGCGCATGGGAAGTAACTTCATTGGTACTCCTGGTCGTCATCTCGGCCATCGGTTCCGGCCGCACCGGCACCGTTGCTACAGCAGCGTAGCAATTATTCGGCGGTAAGCGACACCCTGAGTACCACATAAATTCTAGCCGCCGGAGCGAATCACCGCGGGGTTCTCGGCCAGGTGTAGGTGTGACCGTCGGCATCCAGGGTGGTCACCTTGGTGAAGACATTGCCCGGCCGCGCGACGTCGGTCAGCGTGAGATGCACCTTTTTGGTGACGTACTTACCGGCGGCGCAGTTGGGCTCACAGGTGTTGTCCCGTTCGATCCCGTCGCCCTGGGCCTGATCCGGCCCCCAGCTCTGCCACACGATCTGTTCCACCTGGGCGCCCAGATCTGCGCAGGCGAGGATCATGTTCGCCGGCCGGACCGCCGGCTTACTGAAGGAACAGTCGATAACTTCCGGGACCGTGCTGGTGGTGGTCGCCTTCGGCGCGACCGAGTCGGCCGGGCGTGCGTTGCCGGAGTCGGACGAGCCGCAGCCGGCCAGTATCAGCAGGGCGGCAGCCGCGGCCGCGCCGAACAGCGGACGGCTACCGCGCCGAATCGTGTCACCGTTCATGTCAGTCCCCAGATCTCGTCGAACTCCACCCGCCGCCCGTGGGCGTGTCTCACAAACCTAGTGGATCGCTTCGGCGGGCGGGCGCTCGCAGCACCGGCGCAAACGCGCAATCCGCACCCCTTGCCACGCGCTCCCACCGCCACGGTTCCGCCGGGCGTCCCCACCGATGCCGGATCGCGACCGCCCGGCCGGATTCACCGGGCCGACTACTCGCCCACCGTCGCGTCCGGATCCAGGTGGTCCGCCGCCCACGCCCACAGCGGTTCCAGCGCCCGCACGAGTTCACTTCCGGCCGTGGACAATTCGTAGGCCTTGTCGGCGCGTTTGACGATCACACCGGCGCCTTGCAGGGTCTGCAGCCGCACCGAGAGCATGCTCGAGGAGCAGTTGTCCATGCGCCGGCGCAGTTCGAGGAAACCGAGCGGTCCCGGCGCCAGTTCCCAGACGATGCGCAGCATCCAGCGCTGCCCCAGCAGCGCCATCGCCGCCTGCGGGCCACCCTCGCGCTCTCTTGCACTTCTCATTTCGAACCACCATAGTGATTCTGAAATAGAAGCAACGAGTGGGAGTACCGGGTGGATTCACAACGCATCGTGTTGATCACCGGCGCTTCCCGCGGTATCGGGGCGCAGACCGCCCGGATTCTCGCGGGGCGCGGCGATCACGTCGTCCTGAACTATCGCGAGAAGCGCAGGCGGGCAAGCGATCTCGCCGAGGCGATCGCGGCGGACGGTGGTGTGGCCACGCCGGTGGGCGCCGACCTGTCCGATCCCGAGGCGGCGGCGGCCATGATCGAGGAGATCCGCACCCGGTTCGGGCGGCTGGACGTGCTGATCCTCAACGCCTCCGGCGGGCTGGAACACGGCGCGGCGCCCGATTACGCGATGTCGATCAACCGGGACGCCCAAGTGCGGCTGGTCCGCCTGGCGCTACCGCTGCTGGCCCCGGGATCACGCATCGTGTTCGTCACCAGCCACCAGGCGCACTTCCACGGCCGCAAACCCACCCCGCCGGACTACGAGCCCATCGCGCTGAGCAAGCGGGCGGGTGAGGACGCGCTGCGCGCGATGATCGGCGAATTCCACTCGCGCGGTATCGGTTTCACGGTCGTATCGGGCGACATGATCGAGGGCACCATCATCGTGCGCCTCCTCGAACGCCGCGATCCGGACGCGGTGGCGGCGCGGACCGAGCACGGCGCGCTGCCGACGATCGACGAGTTCGCGACCGCGATCGCCGATGCCACCACGGCCGACACCGAGCCCGGGCACACCGTCTATGTCGGCGGGGCCGACTACCTGGCCACCGCGCCCGATCCGGCTACCTGATCGCCGGACGCGAAGTCGGCGGAACCGCCACGGCCACGCTCCGACCCCTCGCTGCGAAGCGACCACCGTGCGCGGACGCTCACCCGTTGGCGTGGTCGAACCACTGGTACGGGATCGACCAATCCCATTCGGCCTCCGCTGCTTCGGCGTCGTGGTAGTCGTCGACGTGGCATTCGTTCAGGTAGACCGGAACCATCGCGCCGAATCCCGCACCCAGTGCGGACAATCCGTCCAGCACACAGCGCCACAGAGCGGACTTCTCGAGTCGGTGCACCGGAATCGACCTCCTTGTCGCACTCGGCGAGCGCTCCGGGGCGACGCGGTCGCCCTCGGCGCCTTCGCCGACCAACGCTGTGGGGCAAAACGGTACGCCCGGCAGGCCCCGGGCGTGTCCGGTTTCGGCAATCTTCACAGCAGACCCGCCGCGGTCAGATCCCGGACGTATTTGCCGATCAATTCCCGGCTCAGATGCGGGATGTCGCCGTCCGGGCCGGTTCCCGCCGCACGCACCGCGGCTCGGAACCGCTCGGCCGGCAGCGCCGATCCCGCGATGGCCGGGGCCGGGCGGCGGAAGGCGTGCAGCAACGGCAGTACCGAATGCCGCCGCTGCCGTTCGGGCAGGGCGCGCAGTGCGGTCTCGAACCGCCCCAGCCAGTCGGCGTAGTCGGTGATGCGCGTGATGCGGTGACCGTCGTCGACCAGCCAGTCGACGAAGGTGTCCAGGCCGATGCCGTCGTCGTGCGGGTTGAGCACATCGAAGGTCTCGAATCCGCCGTCGGCGCCGGGACCGAGCGCGGTGATCGCGGCGGCGGTGAAGTCCGCGGGCAGGCCGTCGTAGTGAGCGCGGGCGCGACTCCCGTCGGCGGCGGGGCGGTAGAACGATTCCGGCGCGAGACCGGTGGCGAGCACGCTGAGCAGCAACCGCGTGAACATATCGGGCAGATTGAACTGCCCGGCGAATTCGCTGTGCGCGAGGATCATGTCCGACCGGAAGACCGCGACCGGCAGCCCGCACAGGTCGTGCGCCTCGCGCAGCAACACCTCACCGGCCCATTTGCTGTTGCCGTACCCGTTGGCGTAGCCGCCGTCGATGACCCGCTCGGGGCTGGTCCCGCGAATATCGCCGTCCTCGGTGAAGTGGTCGACCTGGGAGGCCACCGCGACGGTGGACAGATAGGTCACCGGTTTGCGGCGCGCGGTGATCGCCAGGCGGACGACCTCGGCCGTACCGACCACGTTCGGCCCGAACAGCTGGTCGTAGGGCAGGACGTGATTGACCAGCGCCGCCGAGTGCACCACCAGGTCGACGGTTTCGGTGAGTTCGCGCCACCGGTCATCGTCCAGTCCGAAGTTCGGTTCGGCGATGTCGCCCGGCAGGACGGTCAGCCGCCGTTGCGCGAGCTCCCGATATCGTTGCAGCAGAACGGGATCCCCGCTGTCGAACGCCTCGTCCAGGCGCGCCCGCGCGGCTTCGGCGTCACGGCCGCGGATCACACAGATCAGCGTGCCGTCGCAGGCGTCGAGCCGGTCCAGCCATTCCAGGCACAGGAACCGGCCGAGGTAGCCGTTGGCCCCGGTCAGCAGCACCGTGCGCGGCGGGCTCGACGCGGGCGGCAGAGACTTGGCGGCGGTGAGGGTTTCGTGGTCGATGAACGCGTCGAGGGTCAGATCCGCGGCCCGTACGCGGGTGCCGGGCCCGTGCACGGTGGCGAGCGTGGGGCGGCGGCCGCCCTCGTGCCGTTCGTCGTCGATGTATTCGGCCAAGCGCCGCAACGTATTCGCCGGATGGACGATGGTGCCCACCGGCACCTCCACGCCGAACAGTTCGGTCAGCAGATTCGACAGCGACAGCGCCGACAGCGAATCGCCACCGAGGTCGGTGAAATGCGCCTCGGGCCGGATATCGGTGCTCGCGCAGCCCAGCAGGGCCCGCGCGGCCCGGCCGACCGTCTCCAGCACGGGGCGGTCCGCGGCGCCGTGACGCAGTGCGGCCAGTTCGTCGGCCTGTTCCCGCGACAGTTCGGCGTAGAGCTGCTCCAGGCGCTCGCCGTAGCGCTGCTTCAGCTTGGGCCGCAACAACTTTCCGATTCCCGACAGCAGGCCGTCGTCCTGGGTGAACGGTTCGGTCTCGAGCAGGAAGTCGCGCGGAATCTCGTAACTGTCGAGCCCGGCCTCCTTCGCCAGCTGCTGCAGCGATTCGGCCAGTGCCGCACGGGGATCGGGGAGCGTCAGTGCCTCCTCGGACGGCACGATCACCGCGAGCAGATAGGCGCGTTCGCTGCTGCCGTAGACGAAGATCTGGCGGATCAGCGCACTGGTGGAGAACACCGATTCCAGCTTCGCCACGGTGACGAACTCGCCCTGCGACAGCTTGAGCACGTTGTTGCGGCGATCGACGTAGACCAGATGGTCGGGGCCGAGTTCGGCGACCACGTCACCGGTGCGGTAGAAGCCGTCCGCGTCGAACATCTCCGCCGTGATCTCGGGGCGTTTGAAGTAGCCCGGGAACATGGTGGTGGTCTTGAGCAGCAGTTCCCCGCGCGGATGCGGCCGGTCGGTGCCGAAGTAGCCGAGTTCGGGCACGTCGACCAGTTTGTAGTCCAGGACCGGTGGGCGCCGGACCACGTTGTCGACGATGACGCTGCCGCCGGCCTCGGTGGAACCGTATCCGTCGTGCAGGCCGATGCCGAGGACGGATTCCATGAAGGCGCGCATCTCCGGCACCAGCGGCGCACTGGCACACATCGCGCCGAGGAAGCGGCCACCCAGAAGCCGTTCGCGCAGTGCGGTTTTCACCTCGTCCTCGACGACGACGCGCTCACGGCCGGCCGCGACCCGGGCCTCCACCTCGCCCTGATGGTGTTGCAGCAGCATCTCGCAGACGCGCGGCACGAAAACCAGTTCGGTGGGGCGGGTCAGCTCCAGATCCTCGAACAGCGTCGACATATCGCTGCGTGCGGTGAAGTAGGCGGTGCCCCCGCGGGCGAGCGTGCCGCCCAGTTGCAGGCGCCCGGCCACATGGCTGAGCGGCAGATAGTTGAGGGTGATCGCGGGCACCGGCGCCTTTCCGGTGTACAACCACATGGCGGCGGCCAGACGGTCGGTGTACATGGCGCCCTTGGGCGTTCCGGTGCTGCCGGAGGTGTAGACGAGCAGCGACAACGGGTCGTCGCCGGGCACGCCCGCGAGCGGTACGGCCGGGAGGGCGAGACCGTGCTCGACGAGGTCGTGCAGCGATTCGAGCGTGATCTCGCGACCGGATTCGGCCAGCCGGGCGCGAGCCGCCGCGACCGCCGCGCGTTCGGCATCGTCGTCGGCGCTGTCGAAGACGACCAGCTGCCCGATCGTCACACTCGCGAGCGCGGCCTCGACGGCGGCGTCGAGCAGTTCGGCGCTGCAGGCCAGCACCCGCGCCTCGGTCTCCGCGATGATCGAATGCCATTGCGCGACAGCGGCAGTGGCCTGCAGCGGCACCGCCACGGTGCCGAGCCGCACGCCCGCGAGGTCGACGGTGACGTAATCGCTGCTGACGAATCCGACGGTGCACACGAAATCCCCGGCCCGCAGCCCCGCCGCCTGCCAGGCACTCGCCAGCGCACCGGCGCGCGACCACAGCTGCCGATAGCTCAGCGTCTCGAATCGCGGCAGCAGCCGCCACACCCGGCGCCCCTCGGCATCGACGACGATTTCACCGGACCGCTGCCCGACGGCCGGACGGTCGGCGTACGCGGTCATGACCGTGTCGATCAGTTCGGCCAGCCGCAGCCCGGGACGCGCGAGTGCGGCGCTGACGTCCGCATCCGGCCAGGCCGCGCGCATCTCGTCGTCGGCCATCGCCGCCGCGAGGCGCCGTTTACGCTCGGCCTTCTGCACGTCATCGGGCATGGGTGGGTCTCCCTGGGTCGTCAACCGGCGGACGAGTCGTCGCCCACGCGCCACTGTAGCGCGCATCACGGTTAACTTAGCTCCGCTAACTACCCGTTCGTCAAGCCTTCGCGGCAACAATTCGCTACACCGTGACGGAAACGGCTACTCACATTGCGCCACCGTCAGCTGTCTTGCAGGTCCGGCGCGAAGACGTCCTCGACCTTCCGACGCCGCGAGGAGAGCCCGCGCTCGAAGTGATAGCGCAGGAAATGTCGCGCGCGGTGCGGTTGGCCGCGATGCCAGAGGGCCACGGGTCGTCGCCGAACTGCGCGATGTTGTGTTCGACCACTGCGTTCGCCCACGGAACCATCGTCCGGACCTGATGGACCCGGCGCTCGCGGCGGTAATATTCGGCGGCCGATTCCCTCGCCGCGGAGAAGAGCCGAAATACCTCGCGCGCGAGACGCGGACGTTCGCACAGCAGGTCCCTGCGGACGACGATCGTGTGCATCATCGGAAAGATTCCGGTGCGCCGGTGATAGTCGCGTGCCGGCGGCTCGAAGTCAGGAAACAGGCGCGCGACATTCGGCGATCCGTCGAGCAGGCACTGCGGGACGTTCGCCGAGAACAGTCGATCTCCCAGCGGTTGCGCTCCGGCCGCGCGCAGCCCGCTGCTCCGGAGTTCGTCCAGGTCGCCGCGGACGGCTACGGCGCCTGAGCGACCGCCGGTCAGGGTTCCGGGATGTCGATGCCGAAGGTTTCCAGGGTGACGTCGGCGGGTTCGGGGCCGCCGCGCTGTCCGGTGTCGAGGGCATCGATCGCCGCGAGCTCGGCACCGGTGAGGTCGAAGTCGAAGACGTCGAAGTTCTCGGCGATGCGTTGCGGCCGTGTCGATTTGGGGATGACCGAGCGGCCCTGTTGCAGGCCCCAGCGCAACATCACCTGGGCCGGCGTCTTCGCGTGCGCCTCGGCTATCGCGGTGATGACCGGGTCGTCGAGGGTGCTGGTGTGTCCGCTGTCGCGGTAGAAGGTGATGCCACCGATCGGCGACCAGGCCTGGGTGAGAATTCCGTACTCGTCGTCGGCGGCGAGGACGTCGGGCTGGCGGAAATACGGATGCACCTCGATCTGATTCACCGCCGGGACCACGGAGGTCTGCTTCAGCAGATTCTCGAGGTGCTCGCGCATGAAGTTGCTGACCCCGATCGCACGGACGCGACCGTCGGCGAGCAACTGCTCCAGCGCACGGTAGGCGTCGACGGTGAGATCGAATCGCGAGGGCAGGGCCTGATGCAGGATCAGCAGATCGATCCGGTCGACACCGAGTTTGCCGGCACTCTTGTCGAACGCGTGCAACGTCGCGTCGTAACCGAAGTCGCTGATCCAGATCTTGGTCTCGATGAAGACCTCGGAACGGTCCACGCCCGAGCCCCGGATCGCCTCCCCCACCTCGCGTTCGTTCCCGTAGGCCGCCGCGGTGTCGATATGCCGATACCCGGTCGCCAGCGCGGCATCGACCGCCGCGGCCGTCTCGTCGGGCGGCGTCTGGAAGACCCCCAGCCCGATCGCGGGCATCCGGACGCCATTGTTCAGGGTCAGCAGCGGTGTAGTCGTCATGTCCAGGTCCTACCCCCGATGTGGCGGGTAAACGTGTCGGCGCCTGTGGACAGGTGCGGAGGTGAACTGATCGTGCAAACCGCGGCGAAATGTGGCGATTTCCGTCATCGGCGGCGAGGTTTGCACGAAAAGTTCAGCCGGACGCGGGATCGGCGGGGCTCACAGCGTGGCACTATCGTGAACGGCCTGACTATCGCACGGGGGTAGACCATGGATGTGGTGCGAGCGCGGCATATTGCGCGTCCCGATGTAGACCTGTACGGGGACGAGGTCGGCGATGGGCCGACGGTGGTCTTGCTGCATGCCGGGGGTGAGCGGCGGCAGGTGTGGGATCCCGTCGTGGAGCGACTTGTCGAGGACGGATTACGGTGTGTCGCTTTCGATCAGCGCGGCCACGGCGACAGCGGCGGGTCACTCAGGAGGCTGGACGAGTGCGCGGGCGATATTGCCGCGATAGTCGATGCGGAACCCGGATGCGTGCTCGTCGGTGCCTCACTGGGTGGGCTCGCCGCCGTTGCGGCACTGGGCGATCCGCGTACCCGGGCGAAGGTCACGGGGCTGGTTCTGGTGGATGTGGTGCCCAATCTCGATGCGGGCCGGGTGCGGCGCTTTCTCGATGCCGGTGGCCTGTCGGATGTCTACCCGGACTTCATCGACGATGTCCTGGTCCACGTCCCGGGACTGCGGCAGATCACCGCACAACTGGATATCCCCATCCTTCTGATCCGTGCCGATCGGGTCTCATCGCTCACCGACGTCGAGGCGGACGGGTTGCTCCAGCTGGCTCCGCATGCCATGGTGACCCGGATTCCGGGCGCCGGGCATCTCGTCGCCCGCGATCAGCCGGAGGCGTTGGCACAGACCATCGCGGATCGCACGACACCGTGGCCGGCGCTGGCGCTGCTGCGCGAACTCGGCGCCGCCCGGGTGGAGCATCCCGGTGGGGATCTCCTCGATCATCTCGAGCGGGTGCGGCAACTGGTCGCGGACCTGGGCGGAGGTAACCGGGTTCGGCTGGCCGCACTCACCCACGCCACCTACGGGACGGACGGCTTCGCACACTCGCTGCTGTCACCCGACCGGCGATCACGTCTGCGCGCGGCAATCGGTCACGACGCGGAGGCTCTGGTCTACCGCTACGGCGCGTGCGACCGGGCCGAGACCTATCCCCACCTCGGCGCCACCCCACTTCCGATCACCGACCGCTTCACCGGCGAGGTGGTCGCCGTAGCCGGCACCGATCTCGCGGACTTCGCACTTCTCACCGTCGCCAACGAACTCGACGTGGTGCGCCATGCCGCGCTGACCGCCGAAACCGTTGACGGGATCCGGGCTCTCATCACCGCGTGCGCGACCTACGTGCCCGATGCCGCCGCTCGGGCCCTCGCCGACCGGCACCTCCGCTGAGAACGGACCCGACTCGAATTGCGTTGTGTCAGTTGGGGGTGAACTTTTCGTGCAAACCTCGGGGAAATATGCGGGTTTCCGTCGATGTGGGCGAGGTTTGCACGAAAAGTTCAGGCAAACCAACGTCCGGGCCCCCCACCGAACGTCACTCACCCGGTGCGCCCTCACCGCCGGACGAATACGCAAGCACTCCCGAAGCCCAAGGGAGAGAAGCACTTCGGGGGTTCCCGAACCGTAGTGAGCGGAGGTGGCTACGCCCGATCGAACCGGCCGCGCTGGACGCTGGTGGTGAAGGAGGACCATTCGGCGGGAGTGAAGATCAGAGCCGGGCCGGTGGGGTTCTTCGAATCGCGAACGCCCACACCCTCGTTGAGGAACGCAACCTCGACGCAGTCCTTGCTCGCGCCCGAGAAGCTCGACTTGAACCACTTCGCCCCGGACAAGTCGTTGCTCATGACAGACGCTCCTTGGTCGATGATGCCGAAACAGGCTGGGAGGCTGAACAATTAGTGTCCCATGAGATCGACGGCCGGGGCACCCCTCGGCGTCATACCTCCTGCCAAGAGAGGCTTCGGACGGCAGAACCCCCGAAGGATCGACCTTCGGGGGTTCTCGGGGCTGTTACGCGATACCTCAGGCGTGGTCGAAGTCGCCGTGCCGAACGCCTGCGGTGAACGCGGACCATTCGGAAGGAGTGAAGATCAGGGCGGGACCGGTCGGGTTCTTCGAATCACGAACGCCCACACCGTCATTGAGAAACGCCACCTCGACGCACTCCTTGCTCGCCCCCGAGCGGCTTGATTTGAACCACTTCGCCGTGGACAGATCGTTGCTCATGGCACGCTCCTATGCCTGGTCGAAGTCACCCTGCTCTACGCTCGCGGTGAACGTGGACCACTCCGAGGGGGTGAAGATCAGGGCGGGACCGGTCGGGTTCTTCGAATCACGAACGCCGACACCAGCATCGAGGAACGCCACCTCGACACAGTCCTTGGTCGATCCCGAGAAGCTTGACTTGAACCACTTAGCCCCGGACAGGTCGTTGCTCACGGCATGCGCTCCTTGATCAGTGCTATGGAATCACCTTCGGTCAACGCTACACGACGAATCTCCCTAAGCGCTGGCAAATATCGCTGCAGCTCAGCCTCCCGTTCCAGGTAGAGGTCACCCGCCCAACCCTCCACGTACACGATCGGAGGCTGAGCCAGCCCGGATATCAGGTCTGGAAACTCCAACAAGGTGAACGAACCGACGTACGAACCGAGAGCGCTCGATGCGGTGAATGGGACGACACGGATGCTGATATTCGGCCGCTCGGACAGCGATACGAAGAACTTCAACTGTTCGCGGATCACCGCCTCACCTCCCACCTGGTCAGCCAGCACGGCCTCGTGCAGAAGGGCCGTGATACGCACGTTCGCATCGCCCAATCGCTCCTGCCGATGCGTCTGCCACTCGATCCGGCGTTCCAGTTGCTCCCCCGGAAGATCGGGATGTTCAGCCCACGCCAAAGCCCGGCGATAGTCCGGCGTCTGCAGCAATCCCGGCACGATGGTCGTCTTCCAGATCGTCAGCCGGTCCGCCGCATCCTCCAGCGCCAAGTAGTGGTTGAACCCGGTCGATATCTGGTCCGCATACGCCCTCCACCAACTGGCCGTCACCTTCCCCTCCCGCGAGGCCCGTATCTCCTTCACCAGATCCAGGCAGATGCGCCGCTCCTCGTCGCTCGCCCCGTAGCTGTCGCACAGTGCGTTCACCTGGAGGCTCGTGATTCTCGTCGTCTGCCCCTCTTCGATGCGGCCGATGGTCTGATGTGACGTTTCCGCGATACGCGCGGCCTGGGATTGTCCCATTCCCTTCAGGTTTCGCAGCCGACGCAGTTCGCGCCCCAATGCTCGTTGCGCGAGTGTGCTCCCTGACCCCATGTTGTTAGCTCCCCTATCGATTGTGTCCCGGTTTTCTGGACAGGTCCCCACTGGACAGGTTGCTGGTAGACGAGTTCAAACAATCGGTACGGCAACGGATACCCGAAATCCCCACTATTCGACTACAACTCGTGGCCGAGTCGATGCAACCTCAACGCCGACAACCACTTTCACATCGCAGGGGAAGTATCCACCATGGGACTGCTCAACCACGATCGAATGCCGATCATGACCGTCTCCTACGCGCATATCATCATGCAATTGCACATCGACTGCGCTTTGTGCGTGTGCCCGGTGAAACAGCAGGCGAAGCAGCGGCTGATCGAGGCGAAACACCTGGTGCCGGACTCGGGTCGGGAGTGAGGTCGATGTTCTGGGAATTCGTTCTGCTCATCAGTATTCCGCTCGCTGTGATCGTGCTCGCGGTGTTCTGGCCCGAGCAGATCTCCAAACCCGAATCGCGCGATTCCGTGCGCGCGATCATCGACCGGATCGCGCGCGAAAACCGCGCCGGAGAGGCGAAATACCGTGACCGATACCGCGAATAGCGGCCACTTCCGGACGAAACTGGGGGCATCCTCCGCATGGTGGCGTGTCTGCGACCGCGAACGGGTGGAGATCACGCACTTCACCGATTACGAAACAAGCCTCGGCACCGTATGTTTCGCGAATTTCCGGGTGGTGCGGTACTCGTGCCACGGCGTGGTGTTCATCGACACGCCGAGTTTGGCGCAAGCACATTCCCTTCTTCCGCACTACCACGCACTGTGGTGCGCGGTGAGCGAGGAGTTCCGCCGCCGGTTCGCCTCATGACCGCCGGGTGCCCCGCCGCAGCCCCGGGCAGCACCACACCAGCGTGGGACCCGGAAACCGAACTATCGTCTGGACACCTGTCCGAGGCGGTCGGTGCGGGCATACACTGACCCGTAAGGTGAACCGGCACCCCCGACGCGTAAAGGAGATTCCATGTCCCAGAAGGTTCGCGGCGTCATCGCCCGCAGTGTGGGCGCCCCGGTCGAGATCGTCGATATCGTCATCCCCGATCCGGGTCCGCACGACGTGGTGGTGCGGGTGCGGGCCTGCGGGGTGTGCCATACCGATCTGACCTACCGCGAGGGCGGCATCAACGACGAATTCCCCTTCCTGCTCGGCCACGAGGCGGCCGGCGTGGTGGAAACCGTCGGTGACGCCGTCACCCACGTCCAGCCCGGCGATCACGTGGTGCTGAACTGGCGCGCGGTGTGCGGCCAGTGCCGCGCCTGCAAGCGCGGCAAGCCGTGGTACTGCTTCGACACCCACAACGCGAGCAAGCCCATGACGCTGGCCGACGGCACCGAACTGACCCCGGCCCTCGGCATCGGCGCCTTCGCCGACAAGACCCTGGTGCACGAGGGGCAGTGCACCGTCATCGACCCGGAGACCGATCCCGCGGTGGCCGGGCTGCTCGGCTGCGGGGTGATGGCCGGGCTGGGGGCGGCGATCAACACCGGCGGCGTGAGCTACGGCGATTCGGTCGCGGTCATCGGCTGCGGCGGCGTCGGTGACGCGGCCATCGCGGGGGCGCGGCTGGCGGGCGCCACCACCATCATCGCGATCGACCGCGATCCGCGAAAGCTGGAGTGGGCCAAGGAACTCGGTGCCACGCACACCCTCGAGGCCGGGGACGACGTGGTCGAGCGGGTGCAGGAATTGACCGGCGGTTTCGGCGCCGACGTGGTGATCGACGCGGTCGGGCGGCCGGAAACCTGGAAGCAGGCCTTCTACGCGCGCGATCTGGCCGGCACGGTGGTGCTGGTCGGCGTGCCGACGCCGGACATGAAGCTGGAGATGCCGCTCATCGACTTCTTCTCACACGGCGGCTCGCTGAAATCCTCCTGGTACGGCGACTGCCTGCCGGAACGCGACTTCCCGATGCTGCTCGACCTCTACCGTCAGGGGCGGTTGCCGCTGGAGCGATTCGTCAGCGAGCGCGTGGCCCTCGACCAGGTCGAACAAGCCTTCACCACCATGCACCACGGCGACGTCCTGCGATCGGTGGTGACGCTGTGAGGATCGACCGCGTCGTCACCTCCGGAAAGTTCGAATTGGACGGCGGCAGTTGGGATGTCGACAACAACGTCTGGGTCGTCGGCGACGACCGTGAGGCCGTTGTCATCGACGCCGCCCACCGGGCCGAGCCGATCATCACGGCCGTCGGCGATCGCACGGTGCGCGCCATCATCTGCACCCACGCCCACAACGACCACATCAACGTGGCCACTGAACTGGCCGCGGCGCTGAAGGCCCCGATCCGGCTGCATCCGGCCGACGAGGTGCTGTGGAGTGCGCTCTACCCCGACACCCGCTATGAACCGCTGCACGATCGGGAGCGAATCCCGGTGGCGGACAGCGAGATCGAGGTCCTGCACACACCGGGCCACTCCCCCGGCGCGGTGAGCCTGTACCTCGCCTCGGAGAAGACGGTCTTCACCGGCGACACCCTCTTCCAGGGCGGTCCCGGCGCCACCGGCCGCTCGTTCTCGAGCTTCCCGACGATCATCGAATCCATCCGCACCCGACTGCTGCACCTGCCCGCGGACACCACGGTCCTGACGGGCCACGGCGACTCCACGACCATCGGCGCCGAGGCGCCCCACCTGCCGGAGTGGATCAAACGCGGACACTGATGATGAAGGCGCCACCCGGGGGCCTACGGGCACTTCAGTACCTGGCAGACCTGGATGAAGTGATCGCGACGGACGTCCCGGCCGTTCGAACCACCGTTGATGATCCGCGAAACCGGATCGATGCTCGCCGGGTCCCGGGGGTGGGCGTTGTCCGCCACGGCATTGAGGTTGTGGGTGGTCCAGTACCACGCGGCCGTGGCGAACGCGTACTGCGGATCGGCGACCAACTCCGGGTGGTTGACGAAGTCGACGCCCAGCGCCTGGCTGGCGAGTTCGTAATTGTGCCGGCCGGTGAGCTGGAGGGCACCGCGCCCCTTGTATCGGGGCCCGTCACCGGGCTGGGTGTTGCCGAGATCCGCGCGCCCGTCGTAGTCGCTGCCGTCGCTGTATTCGGTCAAGGTGGCGAAACCATCCGTTTCCTGACCGATCTGAGCGAGGAAAGCGGCAGCACGCTGCGGTGTGTCGTCGATACCCGCCGCCGCCATCGCATTGTTGATCTGCGGGAGCCAGGCGCTGACATGCGCCTGATCGGCACCGGGCAACGCCGCCGGTGCGGCGATGGGCTGGGGCGCCGGAGCGGGCGCCGGAGCGGGCGCCGCAGCGGGCGCTGGAGCTGCTCCGGCCGGTGCCGCCGGGACGACGGGGGTCGACAACGCGTGCAGCGCGACCGCGTCTGGTTTGGCCGACTCGCTGACGCCCGCGGCGGTGGTGATGGCCGCGACCGCGGCGGCGGCCGCTGCCACAGCACCGGCGGTACGAACGAGTGAGGTCACCGACGTGCGGCGCACGGATTTCGAAGACATGCGATCTGATTCCTTGTTCTTGACCGTTCGGCCGGGCTCGGGCATGCGGCGGGCAGCGCGCGACCCGAAGGGATCGCGACGCATTCGCCTCTGCACGAGGCGCTGTGGGGATGACTTGATATGGATCGGCCGAACTACCGCAGGCGCCGCGATGTGCCGCGCCTCGACATATGTCAGGCGTACGTCCTGCCGCGTTCGGTCCGCCGACGGATTTCACTCCGAAGGCGCGGCCGTGTCTGACGACGGTTTCAATTGGGAGACACGAATGCGCGATTCGCATTACATAACCGACTCGGGCGAGCCGGTTATATCTCAAGACGATAACGCTCATGCATCATGGGTGCAACGAACACACATTCGAATGCAGGGGAGGAGCACCGCACTTTCCCGCGGACGACCGGGAGATCCTCGCTAAACTGTGTGTTGGCACACAGTTGGGGATTCTGTATCGCGGATCACGTTCAGATCACGAGACCCGCGTCCCGAACCTCCCGAACGGAGCGCGGAGGTGGCGACAGTAGGCTTACTGCTCCACCTCATCTCCGGGAAAGAGACCATGTCGCAGTTCGAGAACGTCAGCCTGGCCACCAAGGCCAATGTGTACTTCGACGGCAAGTGCGTGAGCTACAGCCTCACGCTGCCCGACGGCACCAAGAAGTCGGTCGGCGTGATCCAGCCCGCGACCCTGACCTTCAACACCGGCGCCCCGGAGATCATGGAGCTGGTGGAGGGTGAGTGCGCCGTGACCCTGCCCGGCGAGACCGAGCCGACGACCTACCGCGGCGGCGAATCGTTCTCCGTACCCGGCGACAGCTCGTTCGACATCGAGGTCGGGCAGACGCTGCACTACGTGTGCCACTACGGCTGAACCACCGGTCGGACCTGGCTCGGATCGCCGGTTGGGTCGAGCGAGCCAATGACACGACCGAGGGCCGCACGAATGATCGTGCAGCCCTCGGTTGTCCCCTACCCTTTCCCCGGGTCTAGGAGTATTCGACCTGCCAGTGTTTGATGCCGTTGATCCAGCCCGAGCGCAGGCGCTGCGGGTCGGCGATCTGGTGCAGATCGGGCATGACGTCGGCGATGGCGTTGAACATCAGGTCGATTTCCAGGCGGGCCAGGTTGGCGCCGACGCAGAAGTGGGCGCCGGTGCCACCGAAGGCCAGATGCGGGTTGGGGTCGCGCAGCACGTCGAAGTCGAAGGGCTTGTCGAAGGCCGCCTCGTCGAAAT
The DNA here is from genome assembly GCF_000308375.1 of Nocardia aobensis NBRC 100429. Lineage (GTDB taxonomy): Bacteria > Actinomycetota > Actinomycetes > Mycobacteriales > Mycobacteriaceae > Nocardia > Nocardia aobensis. The sequence goes on from NZ_BAFQ01000142.1 coordinate 19,390, forward strand.
TGGCCGAGCTGTAGAACAATCCGACCCGCTCGCCGGCCTTGATGAGCTGCCCGCCGAGTTCCACATCCTCGGTCGCGGTGCGCTGGAACGCGGTGACCGGAGTCGCCCAGCGCACGATTTCGTCGACCGCGGTGCGCGGGCGCTGCTGCCGGTACAGCTCCCACTGTTCCGGATGATCGACGAAAGCCTTCATCCCGTGCGTGATCGCATTGCGGGTGGTCTCGTTTCCGGCGACCGCCAGCAGAATCACGAAGAATCCGAATTCGTCCGAACCCAATGCCTCGCCGTCGATATCGGCGCTGACCAGTTGGCTGACGATATCGCCCGCCGGTTCCGTCCGGCGCGCCTCGGCCATATTCCACGCGTAGCCCAGAATTTCGGCCGAGGCGACCGCGGAATCGCCGTACTCCGGGTCGTCGTAATTGAGCATCTGATTCGACCAGTCGAACAGCTTGTGCCGATCGTCCTGGGGGACACCCAGTAGTTCGGCGATGGCCTGCAGCGGCAACTCACATGCCACCTGTTCGACGAAATCGCCGCCGCCGGATTCCTTGGCCGCGCGCACGATTCGCTCGGCCCGCTCGGTCAATGCCGCGCGCAGGCTCTCGACCGCGCGCGGGGTGAAGCCCTTCGAGATGATGCGGCGGATCTTGGTGTGCTTGGGCGGATCCATGTTCACCAGCAGCGCACTGGTGACCGACAACTGCTCCGGCGTCGCGAATCCGGGCAACCGGATGATGGATCCTTTCCTCTCCGAGGAGAAGACGTCCGAGCGGCGGGAGATCTCCTTGATGTCCTCGTGGCGGCTCACCACCCAGTAGCCGCCGTCCTCGAACGGGTAGGCCTGCTCCTCGCTCTGGGCGTTCCACCAGACCGGCGCGGTACGCCGCAATTCCGCGAATTCGGCGACCGGACTTCTCGCGGCCCACAGTTCCGGGTCGGTGAAATCGAATCCGGCCGGTATCGACGGAGCAGCCACAGTTCCTCCTCGTGTCCGCTGCACTGCGAATCATGGATTTTTTCGAAACGTGTTCTTCCTTGATTAGAACACGTTGCACTGCAGCGGAAAAGGGCTGCGGACGCGCGCATTCCGGAAAAACAGAAGTTATGACAAAACTATTTCGAGCATGCGAAATACAGCCCGATCGACGGGATTTCCCGATCGTCCGGCCGCGCATCGCCCAACGCTATTCGTCTGTGTCGCACTGTTCGGTCGGTGAAAACCCAAGTGGCACCCGGGAATTCAACGGCGGTGTTCGTTCATCCGCTCACCTCGGTTCTCCGGTCGCGATGCAAATGCGGCGCGGCCCGCCCCGCCGGCAGTGGCAGATCGAGATAGGTCCGCACACCCGGAGCGGCCGAGACGACATCGGGGATCGCATTTACACAGTTCAGCGCCGTGGCGACGATCGAAGGATTGCGCCGGGCCCCTTCGGCCGGGTCGTGGGCGTGCAGCCCGGACAGGGTCAGGACACACCCGGGGTCACCGCGCACCTCGACCTCGAACCGCTGCCCGTTCGGCCCGAAGCTCCACGCCGGGTCGAAGTCCCGCTCACCCATGAACCAGTTGACCGCCGCCGTGATCACCGGTTCGCCGTCGACCGTGCCCTCCCACCGGAAGTGCTGGGCCGCAACCTGTCCCGGCTCGATGATGCCGATCGGTGAGTCGATCGGCGCGGTGGCGACCGCGATGTCGTGAGTGGTGCGGATATCGGGATCCAGGTCGAAGCCCAGTTCGTCGGCGAGCATCCACACCGACTGGCTGTAGCCGCCGGCCAGCATCGCCGCGACGGTACTTTCCCTGGCCTTCTCCGGATCGGCGCCGAACATCATCCAGTGCCGCACCACATCCGGGGCGCCGTAGGTGCGGATATCGGAGAACTCCTCGGCACGGACCCCGGTCACCGAACCCGACAGCGCCGAGACCACCAGCGGCAGGCGTTCGGTGAGTCCGCCGGGATGAATTCCGGTGCCGTGCAATGTGACTGCGCCCTCGGCGCAGACCGCGTCGAATTTCTCGCGGTCGCGCTGCCGGGGATAGAACCAGCCCAGCGGAGTCACCACGTTCTTGCCCGAACGCAGGATCGCGCGCAGCACCGAGGTGTCGGCGAAGACCGGGCTGTAGACGACACAGTCGGCGTCGAGGGCCAGCAGCGCCTCGGCATCGGTGGTGGCCGTGACGCCGATCGGGTCGCGACCCACGAGTGTGCCGAGGTCGACGCCGTGCTTGTCGGGGCTGTGCACCCAGGCGCCGGCGAGTTCGAGCTCCGGATGATCGAGAATGCCCTCGATCGCCGCCCGCCCGACGCCGCCGGTCGCCCACTGAATCACCTTGATCGCGCCCATCACTGATCCCGCACGATCGACAGGGCCTGAGTCGGGCAGTAGCGCACCGCGTTCTCGACGTCGGCGCGATCGACCTCGTCCACCTCCGCGCGCACGATTTCGACCTTGCCGTGTTTGGGCACGTCGAAGTAGTCCGGCGCCTCGGCCTGACACATCGCGTGGCCCTGACACAGGTCCAGATCCACCTCGATACGCATCAGCCCTGCCCCTGCTTCGGTGAGTCCGGTTCCCGCAGCGGGGCTTCCGGCTGGACCTCGACCAGCACCAGATGCGCGCCGCGCGGTGTGTTGACCACCGCGGCGATCGCGGCGGCGAGGTCGGAGGCCCGCAGGAAGAAGGGGTGGCGGGCGAAGCCCCACTTCACCCAGTCGTCGAGCAGCGGTCCGACCTGATCGGGTGCGGCGTTCATTCCCATGCCGGTCTGGGTCGCGCCCGGCCGGACGATCGAGGCGCGAACGCCGGTGCCCTCCAACTCCATTCGCAGCTGCCGGGCCATCGCCTCGAGTCCGGTCTTGGCGGCGTTGTAGGCGCCGTTGCGGGGGCGGACCTGGTCGGCACAGTCGGAGCCGATGAAGACGAAATCGCCGCGGCGCCGGGAGATCATGCCGGGCAGGATGCGGTGGGCCAGCCGCTGCGCACCCACCAGATGGACGTCGACCTGTTTCAGGAAGGTCTGCGGGTCCATCTCGTAGGCCAACCCGAATTCGATGTCACCGGCGCCGGATACCGCGACCTCGATGGGGCCGAGCGCCTCCTCCGCGGCGGTGACGAAGGCGTCGACCGACGCGTCGGCGGTGACATCGAGCGAGCCCGCGAAGGCCGTGCCGCCGTTGGCGGTGATCTTGTCGGCGAGCTCACGGCATGTTTCCACTCGGCGCGCACCGAGCGCCACCGGGAATCCGGCCTCGGCCAGCATGATCGCGGTCGCGGCGCCGATTCCCGACGACGCCCCCGCGATGAGGACCGGTCGCACATCCGGATGCGGATCGAAACGCGGCATATTACGAAACCTCCACGGTGACAGGGAGTTTCGCGAACCCCCGGACATTGGTCGAATGCACCCGCTCCATGGCGGACTCGTCGATCGCGTACTCCCGGACGCGGGAGGCGAACTCGCGCAACGCGACCACGGTCTCCAAGCGGGCAAGGTGCGCACCCAGGCAGAAGTGCACACCGCCGCCGAAACTGGCCAGCGCGCTCTTGTCGGTGCGTTCGATGTCGTAGCGATCCCCGTCGGTGAAGACCGCGTCGTCGCGGTTGGCGGAGCCGATGAGTAGCACCACCTTCGAACCGGCGGGGATCACCCCGTGTTCGAACGGCACGTCGACGACCGAGGAGCGCGCCACCATCTGGCTCGAATTGTCGTAGCGCAGCGTCTCTTCGACCCAGTCCGGCACCAGATCGCCGTCGGCTACCACCTTGGCGAACTGTTCGGGATTGCGGCCGGCCCAGTACAGCGCGTTGCCGAGCAGTTTGGTGGTGGTCTCGTTACCGGCCACGACCATCAGGAACATGAAGCCGATGATCTCGTCGTCGGTGAGTTTGTCGCCGTCGATCTCAGCGTCGAGCAGCGCCGAGGTCAGATCCTCGGTGCGGCTGCGGCGACGCTGGGCGACCATGTCGGAGTAGTAGACGACCAGATTCAGCGAGGCCTCGATGGCCGCCTCCGGCACGTCGAGCACGCCCTCCTCGCGGTGCACCACCAGATCGGCCATCCGGCGGATCTCCGCGCGATCGGGTTCCGGCACGCCCATCATGTCGGAGATGACGTCCATGGGCAGTTTGCCCGCGAAGTCCTCGATCCAGTCGAAACTGCCCTGCTCGAGCGCCGGTTCGAGGTGTTGCAGCGTCAGTTCCCGGATCCGGTCCCCCATGCCGGCGATCCGGCGCGGGGTGAAGCCCTTGTTGACCAGCTGGCGCATGCGCAGGTGACGCGGATCGTCCATGGCGAGGAACGACATGGTCTTGTGCGCGTGCGGGCCCCACGCGGCCGGATCCAGGGAGACGCCGTTGGCGCTGGACAGGCGGGCGGCGTCGCGGAACGCGGCGGTCACGTCGGCGTGGCGCGAGAGCGCCCAGAAGTCCAGGTCCGGGTTGTAGTACAGCGGCGCCTCCGTGCGCAGTCGCCGATAGACCGGATACGGATCCTCGTGGAATCCGTAATCGTAGGGATCGAATACGACCGGTCGCGCAGATGCCACAGTCATCACACCCACCTCTCGAAATATAACGCGTTCACATCGAGCCTCATCCGCACACCGCCAACCGAGACACAGGACTGGACATGTGTCTGGACGCTACCACCGGACCGTAATCCGGACAATGGGCGAGCGCCCTCGGCAGGGTGGGCGCACCGCCTCGGGCAGGCGAGCGCCGCCATCCTCCTCACGCCCCGTCGCCGAGGAGCGGCTGCAGTTCGGCCACCGACCACGGCGGAGTATCGGCATGGTCGCGATAACCGATCGACTCGAGTTTCGGCCGGGCGAAGCGACCGACGAAACCGCCTGCGGCAACGAAGATCTGACCCGTCGCGGTAGCGAGGCCGGAGGCGAGATAGACATACAGAGCAGCGGCGTAATGCGGCGGCGGCGCGTCCAGTGACGACTGCGCGGTGAACTCGTCGAGCAGGCCGCGCTCGCGCAACTCGGCGATCTTCGCCTCGTATTCCGGTCCGGTGGACAGCCGCGTCCTGGCCCCCGGACAGATCGCGTTCACCCGGATACCGTGCTCTTTCAGCTCCGCGGCCATGGCCAGCGTCAGGCTCGCGACCGCGCCTTTTCCGGCCGGATAGCCGGTGCCGCCATAGTCACCCAGATAGGCGAACGAGCCGGTGTTGACGATCGAACCCGCGCCGCGAGCCACCATCAGCGGCGCCACCGCGCGACAGGTGTTGAACACCGTGGTGAGGTGCGAATCCAGCTGGGCGCGCCAGTCCGCGGTCGAGATGTCGAGAATCGAGGAGTGCGCCGGTTCGGCGATTCCGGCACAGTTGACGAGAACATCGACGGCACCGAAACTTTCGACGCACCGGCTCACCAGCGCGTCCGCGATCGTTTCGTCCGCGGCCGAGCCCGCGACCGCGACGGCGCGACCGCCCGCCGCGCGAATCTCGTCCACCACCGCCTCCACCGCCGCCTCGGCCCGGGAATTGACCACCACGCCCGCGCCCTGACGCGCCAGTTCGACGGCGACGGCCCGGCCGATACCGCTACCGCCGCCCACCACGATCGCCGCCTTGCCGGCCACCGCCGCATCTCCGGTCATCGCCGGTACCGCCTCTCACGATTCGATCACTCTGCAACACGTTCTTGTATTCACAGCTCCGTCCAAACTATATTCCGTACAGGTGTCCAGACAGCCCTATCGGAGAGGCGAATGACGAAACTGCTCCCCCCTGGCGAGGGATCCCGGCTTCTGATCGACGGCAAACTGGTCGCCGGCGGCGCGGGGGTATTCGCGACGGTCAATCCGGCGACCGAGGAAGTTCTCGGCCAGGCCGCCAATGCCGACGCCGCCGATATGGACGCGGCCATCGCCGCCGCCCGCGCGGCCTTCGACACCACCGAATGGTCGCGCGATCACGCGTTCCGGGCCCGCTGCCTGCGGCAACTGCGCGACGCGCTGCGCGACAACATCGAGGAACTGCGCGAGATCACCATCGCCGAGGTGGGCGCCCCGCGCATGCTGACCAGCGGCCCGCAACTGGAGGGCCCGATCGGCGATCTGGGCTATTTCGCCGATCTGGCCGAAAGTTACGAGTGGGTCAGCGATCTCGGCGTCGCGAAGCCGATGGGAATTCCCACGGCGCGCACGCTGCGCCGGGAGGCGATCGGCGTGGTCGGCGCCATCACGCCGTGGAACTTCCCGCATCAGATCAACTTCGCCAAGCTCGGTCCGGCCCTGGCGGCCGGGTGCACGGTGGTGCTCAAACCGGCTCCCGACACCCCGTGGGTCGCCGCGCTGGTCGGCACGGTGATCGCCGAACAGACCGACATTCCGGCCGGCGTGATCAATATCGTCACCTCCGACGACCACCAGCTGGGCGCCCAGCTGCTCACCGATCCCCGGGTGGACATGATCTCGTTCACCGGGTCGACGCAGACGGGCCGGACCATCATGGCCGGCGCGGCGCAGAGCCTGAAGAAGGTGTTCCTCGAACTCGGCGGCAAGTCGGCCTTCATCGTCCTGGACGACACCGATGTGGCCGCCGCGGCGAGCTACGCGGGCTTCACCGTCTGCGTCCACGCCGGCCAGGGCTGCGCGCTCACCACCCGCCTGCTCGTCCCGCGCGAGCAGTACGACACCGCGGTCGCGGCGGCGGCGAAGTCGATGCGCGGCATCGTCCCGGGTGATCCGAACGAGCCGGGTACCGTCTGCGGACCCGTCATCTCGGCGCGGCAGCGCGACCGCGTGCGGCGCTACATCGATATCGCTCGCGCCGAGGGCGGCACGATCGTCACCGGCGGGGGCAGTCCCGATCGCGAGCGCGGGTACTTCATCGAACCCACCCTGATCAGCGGCGTGTCCAACACCTCGACCGTGGCCCAGGAGGAGATCTTCGGCCCCGTGCTCGTGGTGATCCCGCACGACGGCGACGACGACGCCATCCGGCTGGCCAACGAATCGCCCTACGGGCTCTCGGGCGAGGTGTGGGGCACCGACCGGGCGCGAATCGACCACGTGGTCAACGGTGTTCGGACCGGAACGCTCGGCGTCAACGGCGGCATCTGGTACAGCGCCGACGCCCCGTTCGGCGGCTACAAGCAGTCCGGCATCGGCCGCGAACTCGGTGTCGCCGGATTCGAGGAGTACCTCGAGACCAAGCTGATCGCCACCGCGCAGAAATAGACAGCACGCGACCTCGTCGCGAATCATCGACAGGAGAAGACAACTCATGGCTCGTTTCACCGATCGCGTCGCGATCGTCACCGGCGCGGCGCAGGGCATCGGCGCCGAATACGCGAAGGCACTGGCCGGCGAGGGCGCCACCGTCGTCGTCGCGGATCTCAACGCGGACAAGGGAAAACAGGTCGCCGAGGAGATCGGCAGCGGCGGCGGCACCGCGGTCTTCCATCCCGTCGACGTCTCCGATCCGGAATCGGTCACCGCCCTGGCCGACTACACGCAGAACGAATTCGGCGCGATCAACCACCTGGTCAACAACGCCGCCATCTACGGCGGGATGAAGCTGGACCTGCTGCTGACGGTGCCGTGGGACTACTACAAGAAGTTCATGAGCGTGAACCTCGACGGCGCGCTGAACATGACCCGCGCGGTGTGGCAGCACATGTCGAAGGGCGGCGGCGGGTCCATCGTGAACCAGTCCTCCACCGCCGCATGGGTGTATTCGAACTTCTACGGTCTCGCCAAGGCCGGAGTCAACAGCCTCACCCAGCAGCTGGCGGTCGAACTCGGCGGATCCAACATCCGGATCAACGCCATCGCGCCGGGACCGATCAACACCGAGGCGACGCAGACCGTCACCCCCGGCTCGATCGTGAACGACATGGTGAATCGCCTGCCGCTCAAGCGGATCGGCACCCCGCAGGATCTGGTGGGTGCGTGCCTGTATCTGCTGTCCGACGACGCGGCGTGGGTCACCGGGCACATCCTCAACGTCGACGGCGGGCAGATCATCCGGTAGCGAGCGCGAGCGACGCCCGTCCCGCTACGGGGCGGGCGTGTGTGCAGCAGCGGTTCGGGTGATGAAACGGGCTCGGCCGCAGCGCCTTCCGCGCTCAGAGGCCGGCGCCGTCGCGCCGGACGGTGACCGGTTCGGCCAGGCGATTCTCATCGCAGAGCCGTTGCAAGGTCTCCAAGGTTTCGTCGAGCCCCGGTCCCAGCCGACGGCCGGGTGTGAACGTCGCCGGTAGGTGGCGCATGCCCTGGATCACGCCGATCGTGTCGTAATGCACCGCGCCGCCGGGATCACACCGGAAATCCGGCAGCCGATCGAGCACCGCGACCAGCATGCGCTTGAATACCGTGCGCGCCACATTGGATCCGATACAGCGGTGCACACCCAGGCCGAAGCTGAAATGCCGGTTACCTTTCCGATCCAGATCGAGAGTGTCGGGATCCGGGAACGATTCCGGATCGCGATTGGCCATCGCCCACGACAGCCACAGCCGCTCCCCCTCCACGAGCCGGATGCCCGCGTATTCGCAATCCGCGGCGATGGTACGGCCGTCGCCTGGTGCGGGAGTGAAGTAGCGGAGAAACTCCTCGGTCGCCGAGTTCAACAGCAACTCGCGTTCGGTGCTCAGGGTCGCCCGCTGATCCGGATGCTCCGAGAGCCATTCCAGCGCATGGGCGGTCAGCGCGGTGGTGGTGTCGAAGCCGCCACCGATCAGCAGGCCCAGCATGCCCAGCAGTTCGATATCCGGCGGCGCGGTCCCGTCGATCTCGAGCCGCGTCAGCGCCTCGATAATTCCCGGACGCGGATTCTCCCGCACTTGTGTGAGGTTGATCAGCAGGTCCAGCCCCATCGCCTCGTGCTGTCGCCGAACCCGTTCGATATCGGGGGAATTGGGCGGGGTGTAGACCGAGGCGTGCGCGGGTTCGCAGTACAGCTGCCATTTACGCAGCGGTATGCCCAGCATCGCCAGGGTGAGGACGGCGGGCACGATATTGGCCAGATCGTCGACGAAATCGATCCGTCCGCTCTCGATCCGATCGTCGAGGCTCGCCCGGACCACCTCGTCGACGAACGGCACCCAGCGCTGCACCGCGGCCGGCGACAGATACGGATTGAGCGCCTGGCGCCACAGCCGCTGTTCGGGCGGATCCATTTCGAGGATGCCGTTGCGGATGGCGTTCCCGGTCTCGGGGAACGGAATGGTGATGCCGCGATAGCCGCGGCGCTCCCCGTTCGGATCGTGGTCGCTCGACACGTTTTCCGACCGCGCGAGGCTGAACACCTCCCGGCTGCCGGCCGCCACCCAGTGCCCGCCGTAGGTCGGCGACCAGGCCAGCGGGCACTGCCGGTGCATGTCGGTGGTGATCGCGTCGAAGTTGTCGCGGTACTGCGGCGCATGGCGATCGAAGTCGTAGCGCGGCTGTCTGTGGTCGTCGGCGTGCACGGTCACGATGCTGTCCTCTCGGGCGTCCCCGGTCTCAGGCTCCGACTTCTCAGAATAATGGCGACGGCAACATTGCTCTCTAAATTCGAGAATGCTATTTCGGGCAATCTCGACGTCATGGGTATGCGCTACAGTGGCTCGCCGATACGATTCACAGCAGGGACGGGGGCACGGTCGATGTCGATACCGACCACGACACAGCGCATTTCGACGAGCCGGGCGCGGTAGGCGATGGCCACCGACGATCGCCCGGATTCCCCGCAGCAGCCGCCGTCCGGTGAGCCGGGCCCGCCCCCGGCGCCGCCGACCCGGGCCTACCCCGGTGGCGTGCCGGATCCCGGCGCGCAGCACGGCGGCCCCGTGCCACAGCAACCGGCTCCGCCCACCCAGGCCTATCCGGGACAGCCCGCCCCGCCGACCCAGGCCTACCCCGGGCAGCAGGCGCCGCCGACCCAGGCGTATCCCGGCGGGCAACCGGGCCCGCCGCCCGGGTCCGAGGAGCCCACCGTCCATGCGGGACAGGGATATCCCGCCGGAGTGCCGTATCCGGGCGATCCGAATCAGCCCCCGATGTACGGGCAGGCATATCCGCCGGGCGGCTATCCCGAAGGCGGATATCCGGGCGCGCAACCGTATGCGCAGCCGTATCCGGACCCGCAGTACGGAGCCCAGCCCTACCCGTATCCTGGTGCGCCGCAGCAGAATTCGGGTGGCGGAAAGGTGCTGGCGATCGTCGCGGCAGTGGTCGCGGCGGTCCTCGTGCTGGGCGCGGTCGTCGCGGTGATCGTGGTGCACAACCACAACAAGAACAGCGATACCGACGCTGCCGCCCAGCAGTCGACGACCACCCGCCCCTCGCCGACGTATTCGACCTCGACCGCACCCACGACCCGCGAGACCACCCGCAACGCTCCCCCGCCACCCCCGGCCACCCCGGCCGATGTCTGGATCGCCGCGGGCTACGACGTCGACACCGGCAAGGTGACCTGGGCGCGCAGCACGGTCAGCTCCGACGATGCCACCAACCAGGTCCAAACCCGTTGCCCCGGTTGCGCACAGCCGGCGGCGTGGGCGCGCAACGCGTGCGTCGCGGTGGTCGTCGGCCAGAACAACGGCTGGGCCTCCACCTGGGGAACCACCGCGGAAGAGGCCGAATCCAAGGCCGTCAGCAGCGCCCAGGACAACTACGGGGTATCGGGACCGTTCAACAAATGGTCCAAGTGCGCGACGGAGTAGGGGCGGCGCACTTCTCTTCCCAGCAACGGGAGTAGAGCCTTCCGACGCCACGCTTATGCTTCCGGCAGTGATGTCGGCGGGCACCACCGGGTCGGTGTCGGCGGCGCACACGAAACATGTGTGGCCGAGGATCGACGATCCCCGTCCCGCTCCGGGAAGTCCGGTAACCGACGCGTGTCGACTTTGCCTGGTTGAGAGCGAGGCCCCGATGAGCTCCGATGGCACCAGCCGACTGGGTGATCTGCACGAGCTCCCGGACTGTGCGCCGGCGGGCTTGAAAGGGCTCTTCGACGCCGCGGAAGGGGTCATCCAGGAACAGGTCCGGCTGCTCGGTTCGGGCACGCCGTCGAAGGCTCCCGACCTGCGGGTGCTCCTGCGCGGTAAGGGAATCGCCGACCCCGAGGACGAGTCGGCGATGATCGACAAGTACAGCGATCGCAAGAGCCAGATGCTCGAGGCGACGTCCAGCATCCACCGCAAGGACGCAGGCATCGTGGTGCACACCGCGGGCATCGGCGATGCCGTGACCGAGGCCTACGGGGCCGTCGATACCGCGGTGGGAGAGCTCAACACGAAGATCGACGCCTCCTTCAAATCCGTGCGGACGGTGAAGGACGAGGACGGCACCTCCCACCAGGAACTACCCAGGGAGATCATCGACGGCTTGTTCAAAGGCGTGTGGGAGTGCGTCGGTACGACCTACGACAAAGTGCACGGCGTCTCGGACAAGGCCGCGGCCGCGGCGCTGAAGATCAAGGGTGACGCCCCGCCCTCATCCACGGGGAATCCGGTACCGGCCGTGGCGCCCAGTTCAGGTCCCTCCGCGGGAGCCACACCATCGGCGTACAACGGGAGCACCCCCTGGAGCGGCCAGTCAGGTTCCATGGGCACCGCGATCATTCCGACCACGGAGAAGCCCACCGCGATGGCGATGATGAAGTACCTCATCGACACCTACCACTTCACGCCGGCGCAGGCGGCCGGCATCGTCGCCAACGCGAAGTTCGAGTCGGGATTCGACGTGTCCGCCACCGGCGACAACGGATCAGCAAAGGGCCTGTTCCAGTGGCGTTTCGACCGACTGTCCGGCCTCCAGGCCTTCGCGAAACGGCCCGGTGAGAATATCGGCGACTGGCATACCCATCTCGATTACATGGTTCAGGAACTGCGCGGTGGCAATTATCAGCAGGCGAACAACGCCGTGACCGCCAACCCCAACGACGCCCGGACAGTGGCCGAGTCCTTCGACAGATACTACGAGAAGAGCGCGGGCCTCTCGACCAACGACCGGCGCGATTACGCGGCGGGGCTGCTCGCGGAGTACAACAAGTCGGCGCTGGCCGTCTGAGACCGGCGGCCGGCGTGTGGCCGAAGCCTGATCAGGGCACGATGACGGCGCGGCCGCGCAGGGTGCCCGCCGCGAGCCGGCGATACGCCTCGGGCGCGTCGTCGAGTGTGAACCGTTCGACGGCGATGTCGAGGACACCCTCGTGCGCCAGATCGATCAATTCGATCAGTTCACTGCGCGCACCCCAATACGGGGCGGTGGCCGTCGCCTCGTACGGGCTGACGCCGAAACCGATGCGCGCCGCGGACTTTCCGTCGCCGATACCGACGATGGTCACATCGGAATCCACGCCGGCGACGGCCATCGCGATATCGATGGTCGGCTGATATCCGACGAAATCGAGCACCAGGCTCGCTCCCGCCGCGCCGGTGATCTTGCGGACGTTGTCGGCGGCCTGGGCATTCGACAGCACCGCCTCGTGGGCGCCGACCGATTTCGCGAATTCCAGTTTCTCGTCGCTGACGTCCAGCGCGACGACGCGTGCCGGGGACAGGTGGCGCAGCAATTGGATTGCCACATGGCCCAGTCCGCCGCTGCCGATGACGACGGCCCAGGACCCGGGACGCAACTTCGACAGCGACCGCTTGATCGCGTGATACGGGGTGAGACCGGCATCGGTGAGCGGAACGGTCGCCACCGGATCCAGATCCCCGATCGGAACGAGATGGCGGGACGAATCGACGATCAGGTAGTCGGCGATGGCTCCCGGCGCCCCCAGGCCGGGCGGGTAGATGCCCAGTTCGGCCGCGCGGGAACAGTAGTTCTCCAGACCCTGCGCGCAGAACCAGCAGGTGCCGCAGCCCCACGGTCCGTACACCACCACGCTGGTGCCCAGATCCAGGCCGCGCACACCGTCGCCCAGCGCGGCCACCGTCCCGGCGCCCTCGTGTCCGAGCGTCAGCGGCAGCGGATAGGTGAAGGCTTCCGCGGGCAGCGACATCACGAAATCGTCGGAATGGCAGACCCCGGCCGCGGTGACCTTCAGCAGCACCTCACCCGGCCCGGGCTCGGGAGTGGGAATCTCGCGGACTTCCGGTTCGGCACCGACGGTGACGTACTGCAGAGCCTTCATAGCGCTTTTCCTCTCGGTCGAGCAGCTGGGGTCGCGATCGTTCACACCGGCCTGGCAACTCCCAGGCTAGTGCGGACCCCCACTGCTCCCTGCGTTCGGCGCGCTACTGCTTGGAGTAGTCGGTGCTCAACCACCGCTCGGGGCGCATGCGAATCACCACCGAATCCGGACCGAGGTTCTGCTCGGCGAATTCCGCGCCTTCCTCCGGTCCCAGATAGCGCACCGCGATCGCGCGGGCGACCTCGGGCGACGCCGCATCGATCGAGGTGACCGAGCCCTCCGCCGTGACGTACCGGTACGGCGGCTGTTCCACCTGCGCGGTGATCGAGAACCGCCCAGCCGCCCGGATGAGCTTCTCCTTCACCGTCCCGGCGTCGGTCCACACCACTACGTCGCCGCCCGGCTCGTAGCCGTACCAGATCGGCACCGCCAGCGGCGCCCGATCGGGCCGCTCCACGGCGATCACCCCCACGTGCAGTTCGGCGAGGAACTTCTCCCGTTCGGTACGCGTCATGGTCGGCATCGATGGTCCTTTCGCGAGTCGGGTCTTCGTTCGCGACAACCCGGGGCGACGGGTGTCCTATTCCGAATCCCGGATGCGCAAGGCGGTGGACGGCGTGGGACGGACCGTCGCGGTCGGCGCGGCGTCCGGATGACGCAGCAGGCGGCGGCGCTCGTGAGACAATCACGCTGTTTCGTCTCGATACGAGACACCACAGGCCGAAGGGATCATGTCCGGCGATGCGAACCACCGACGTCGATCGGCTGGCGGGAGGGGCCCCGCTGTTCGTCGGCCTCACCACCGTCGACCTCTCCTACGCCGTCGACGCCTATCCCGCCGAGGACACCAAAACCCTTGCGCGCGAACAGTTTCTGGGCGCCGGTGGACCGGCCGCCAATGCCGCGGTGACCTGCGCGATACTGACCGGCGGCGCCCGGCTGCTCACCGCCGTCGGGCAGCATCCGCTCACCGCGCTGATCCGCGACGATCTGCGCTCCCACGGCGTCGAACTCGTCGACACCACGGCGCGGCGTACCGACCCGCCGCCGATCTCGTCCATCGTCGTCGCGGCCGGTGCCGGGACGAGAACCGTTGTCTCGCTGGATGGTTCGGGTATCGAGGCGTCGTTCGACGACGAGTTCGCGACCCTCGTCCGGGAGGCACCGGTCGTGCTCCTCGACGGGCATCACATCGAACTGGCCCTCGGGATCGCGCGGGTGGCGCGCGACGCGGGAATTCCCGTGGTGCTCGACGGGGGGCGCTGGAAGGCGGAACATGCGCAGTTGCTGCCGCTGGTCGACATCGCCATCTGCTCGGCCTCGTTCGCGCCACCGGGCTCCCAGGACGTGTTCGACCACCTGCACCGGACCGGGGTCCAGGCGGTCGCCGTCACGCGCGGGCAGCAACCGATCATCTACTCCGCCAACGGTGTCCGGGGCGAGATCGCGGTGGCTGACGTCGACGGCGCGGATACGCTCGGCGCCGGGGACGTCCTGCACGGCGCGTTCTGCGCGTACCACTCGCGCGGCCACGACTTCGTCGACGCGCTCACCCGAGCCGCCGCGGTCGCCACCCTGTCGTGCCGGTTCTTCGGCACTCGCGCATGGGGCGACCGGCTCGGCGAGTTGGCCGACTGAGGTGACCGGCTGCGGTGCGCTGGACACGCTCATCGAGTCGCACGAACGAATCAGCCGGTCAGACGCACGCCGGACAGGCTCACCGAACCGGACGGATACGGTAGCCGCCGGGGACCGCGCGCAGCACGAGATCGGCTCGGTCCGCGGTCCGCGCGATGAGACGGGCATTCGGCAGGTCGCTGCCGGCGACCATGGCCAGTGCGCGATCCGGTGATTTACCGCCGCGCCGATGCCGGCGCAGCAGGCGCCGCTCGATGACCGATTCCTCGGCATCGAGGTACCAGACCTCGTCGAGATACTCCCGCACCTGCTGCCATCCCGGCCGATCCAGCAGAAGGTAGTTTCCTTCCACGATCGCGACCCGTTCGCCGGCGAAGGTCACCGCATCGGGGATCGGGTCGTGGCGGGCCCGGTCGTAGACCGGCCACGGCACCGGCACGCCGATCGCGCTGTCGCGCAGCCTCCGAAGCCGCGCGACGAACGACGCCACATCGAAGGTGTCGGGCTGCCCTTTGCGGCCGAGCGCGCCGGAGTCGCGCAGCTCTGCCGAGCTCCGATGAAATCCGTCCATCCCCGCCACCTCGGCGGGTACTCCGAGGCCGCGCACCCCATCGGCCAAACCCTGTGCCAGCGTGGACTTTCCGGCTCCCGGCGGTCCGGTGACCCCGACCAGGTACCGGCGCCCGCCCGCGTCCTCCGCGGCCCGCACGATCCGCGCCGCCAGCTCACCCGTCCCCGTCATCTCGGCCCTCACCGGGCACCTCCTTCACCGCGCGGCCGATCTCGCTTCCCCGCTCTCACTCGACCAGGATCACGATCAACCGCCTGGGCCCGTGCACACCCTGCACACGGGTCATCTCGATATCCACGGTGGCCGACGGACCGCTGATCCAGGTGGTCGGCCGGCGCGGGTCGAGACGCGGAACGACCTCCGGCAGTGCGGTTTTCACCTGATCGGCGTGGACCACGCACACGTGACAGTCCGGGACGAGGGTGGGCGCGCGGCGGCCCTGTCCGGCGTCGCCGTCGAGGACGATCGTGCCCGATTGCGCGATCGCGGCGGCGCAGGTGGTCACCACCGCGTCGACCTCGTCCAGTTCGAGCGTCGTCAGCGGCGGATCGTCGGTCACGACGCGGTGCTCGGAGCGGTCCGCCCACAGGGCCGTCCAGATGTCCGGCAGTCCGGGCGGCGTCAGCACCACCCGCGCCGACGCGTTTCGCAGTTCCCGGTCCACGGCCGCGGCGACCCCCGCCAGGGTGGTCCGATGCACCTGTGCGCCATAGCGTTCCAGTCGTTGTTCGAACAGCTCCAGAATCGCGGCGCGATCGTCGGGGTCCACTCCCGGCGCGGTCCGCAGATAGTCGCGCGGCACGGTGACCGCGTCCGCCGGTTCGCCGATGGCCTCGCGGACGCGTCGCAGAATCGTCTCACGCGCACTCACGTGCGGCCCCCGTCGGTGCGTGCCCACCAGCGGCGAAACGATTCGGCGGGGATGTCGGGTACCCGCCGGCTGTCGGTCCACCCGCCCAGCGGGCCGGGCAGATGCCGCTTCGGGACCGCCACGCCGATGCGCGCCGCCGAGCGCACGGCCGCGCCCCACAGCGCCGGATGGCTCATGAATCCCGCCATCGCGTCGAAGGCCGCCCGCTCGACCCGATGCTTCACCGCCGCCTCACCCTCGGCGACCTGGTGGCGCAGGGCCAGCAGATTCCCAGTGATATCGATGCGGACCGGGCAGACGTCGTCGCAGGCCCCGCACAGCGCCGACGCGTACGGCAGCGAGGCGGTCTGCGGATCGTCGGCGCCCTTCAGCAACGGGTTGAGGATGGCGCCGATCGGCCCCGGATACACCGAACCGTAGGCCTGTCCCCCGGTGCGTTCGTAGACCGGGCAGATATTCATACACGCGCCACAGCGGATGCAGCGCAACGCTTCCCGCCCGAGTTCGTCGCGCAGCGCGCGGGTTCGGCCGTTGTCCACCAGAACCAGGTGAAAGGCCGACGGACCGTCCTGGGCGGTGACGCCGGTCCAGGTCGACACATACGGCGACATCCGCTCCCCGGTCGCGCTGCGGGCCAGCAACTCCAGATAGATCTCCAGATCGCGCCAGCTCGGAATCACCTTCTCGATGCCGGCCACCGTGATCAGCGTCTCCGGCAGGGTCAGGCACATCCGCCCATTGCCCTCCGACTCCACCATCACCACCGTTCCGCTCTCGGCGACAAGGAAATTCGCGCCGGTGATGCCGACCTTCGCGCGCAGGAACTTCTCCCGCAGATGCAGCCGGGACGCATCGGCGAGTGCCTGCGGATCATCGGTCAGATCATCCGGCGCGGGACGGCCGTGCTTGCCCATCTCGCGGCGGAAGATGTCGCGAATCTGGCTGCGGTTCAGATGCATCGACGGCACCACGATATGGGAGGGCAGATCGTCGCCCAGTTGCAGGATGATCTCGGCGAGATCGGTTTCGCGGGTGTCGATTCCCGCCGCCGCCAGCGCCTCGTCCAGGCCGATCTCCTCCGACAGCATGGATTTGGCCTTGACGATCTCCTTCTCGCCGGTCGCCCGGACCAATGCGGTGACGACGGCGTTGGCCTCGGCGGCATCGGTCGCCCAATGCACCACTCCCCCGGCACCTTCCACCGCATCGGCCAGTCGCTCCAGATAGATGTCGAGACGGCGCAGCACATCGTCCTTGACCGCGGCCGCGGAGGTGCGCAGTTCCTGCCAGTCCGGTCGTTCGGCCACCAGGGCGTCGCGCTTGGCGCGGATGGTGTGGGTGGCACGGTGCACGTTGGCGCGCAGTTGGTCGTCCGCGGTCGCGGTCCGCGCGGCCTGCGGGAACGGCGGCCACCCCACGAAACTCGTACTCACGAGCGGGCTCCCGCGACCACCGGCAGCCCGGGCATCGGCCCGTCGGCCTTCGTGCGCGCCAGGATTTCCACCAGATGCAGATCGCGCACCGGGGTCGCGTCGGCGGCGAGGCGCCCGCCGATGTTCATCAGGCACGAATTGTCCACGGCGGTTACCACACTCGCGCCCGTCTCGCGTACGTGCGCGGCTTTGTCGGCGTTCATCGCGCCGGAGGCGGCGGCATTCTTCACCGAGAAGGTGCCGCCGAATCCACAGCATTCGTCGGCCGCGGGCAGATCGACCAGATCCAGTCCGGCCACCGCGCGCAACAAGCGATACGGGCGGTCGCCGATGCGCTGCACGCGCAGCGAATGGCAGGTCGGATGGTAGGTCACCCGATGCGGGAAATAGGCGCCCACATCGACGACACCCAGGTCGTCGGTGAGGAATTCGGTCAACTCCCGGATTCTGGGGAGCAGCGCCTCGGCATCGCGGGCCAGCGCGGCGTCGCCGACCTGCTCGGCCACCACCCGGTAGAACTCGCCGGGCGCCGCGCCGCACGAGGCCGACGGCACCACGATGCGGTCGTAGTCACCGAACACCGAGACGAAATGCCGGGCCATCTTCGCGGTGTCGGCCCGATAACCGGTGTTGGCATGCATTTGGCCGCAACAACTCTGGGCCATCGGGAAGTCGACCTCGACGCCGAGCCGGCGCAGCAACGCCACCGCCGCCCGGCCGGTTCCCGGATACATGACGTCGTTGACGCAGGTGATGAACAATGCCGTACGCGCCGACATGCGGCCCCTCTCGTCACCGATGCCGCGGGCCGGGCACTGTTGTGGAGCGGCACCTCGATACGGATACTGGCGGACGATCCCGGCCAGAATACGCCGCACGCACCGCGGCGAGGCGGATCTGCGGACCGTGTGGGCCCAACGGATCCGCCTCGCCGGCGGCATTCGTCAACTCACCGCGTCCGCCCCGGTGAGCGGCGGCGGTCCGGACTCGAGTTCGGCCACTTCGGCGTCGGTGAGCAGCCGAGACCGGATCAGGAACCGCACCCCCTCGGGGGCTTCGAGCGAGAATCCGCTCCCCCGCCCGGGCACCACGTCGACGGTCAGATAGGTGTGCTTCCAGTACTCGTACTGATCGGCGCTCATCCAGAACGGGGTATCGGCGCCGACCCGGCCGAGCAGCACATCCGAGGCGCCCACCCGGAATTCCCCGCGCGGGAAGCACATCGGCGCGCTGCCGTCGCAACACCCGCCGGACTGATGGAACATCACCGGCCCGTGCTGACGAATCAGATTGTCCAGCAACGTCTGCGCGGCCTCGGTCAGGTCGACGCGGGTACCCATCAGAAGAAGCCGAGTTTGTTCGGCGAGTAACTCACCAGCAGGTTCTTGGTCTGCTGGTAGTGATCGAGCATCATGCGGTGGTTCTCGCGGCCGATACCGGACTTCTTGTAGCCGCCGAAGGCCGCATGCGCCGGGTAGGCGTGGTAGCAGTTGGTCCACACCCGGCCGGCCTTGATGCCGCGGCCCAGGCGGTAGGCGGTGTTGCCGTCGCGGCTCCACACGCCCGCGCCGAGCCCGTAGAGGGTGTCGTTGGCGATCGCGAGCGCCTCCTCGGTCGAATCGAAGGTGGTCACCGCGACGACCGGGCCGAAGATCTCCTCCTGGAACACCCGCATGTCATTGGTGCCCTTGAGCACCGTCGGCTCGACGTAGAAGCCGTTCGGCAAGCCGTCGACCTTGCGCTGGCTGCCGCCGGTGAGCACCTCGGCGCCCTCTTTGCGGCCGATGTCGATGTAGGACAGGATCTTTTCGTACTGGTCGTTGCTGGCCTGCGCGCCGATCATGGTCTCGCTGTCGAGCGGATTGCCGCTGACGATCGCCTTGGTCCGCTCCAGGCAGCGCGCCATGAACTCGTCGTAGATGGAGGAGTGGATCAGCGCGCGCGACGGGCAGGTGCACACCTCCCCCTGGTTCAGCGCGAACATCACGAAGCCCTCGACCGCCTTGTCCAGGAACGCGTCGTCGGCGGCCATCACATCGGGCAGGAAGATGTTGGGGCTCTTGCCGCCCAGCTCGAGGGTGACCGGGATGATGTTCTCGCTGGCGTACTGCATGATCAGCCGCCCGGTGGTCGTCTCACCGGTGAATGCCACCTTCGCCACCCGCGGGCTCGACGCCAGCGGCTTACCGGTCTCGACGCCGAAACCGTTGACCACGTTGAGAACTCCCGGCGGAAGCAGATCGGCGATCAGCTCGACCACCTTCATGATGGAGGCCGGGGTCTGCTCGGCGGGCTTGAGCACCACCGCGTTTCCCGCGGCCAGCGCCGGCGCCAGCTTCCAGGTCGCCATCAGGATCGGGAAGTTCCACGGGATGATCTGACCGACCACACCCAGCGGCTCGTGGAAGTGGTAGGCGATGGTGTCGGCATCGATCTCGCTGACGCCGCCCTCCTGGGCGCGGATGGCGCCGGCGAAGTAGCGGAAGTGGTCCACGGCCAGCGGCAGGTCGGCGGCCAGGGTTTCGCGCACCGGCTTGCCGTTGTCCCAGGTTTCGGCCACGGCCAGCTGGTCGAGATTCGCCTCGATCCGGTCGGCGATCTTGTTCAGGATGTTGGCGCGGTCGGCGGCCGAGGTCGCACCCCACGCGTCGGCGGCGCCGTGCGCGGCATCCAACGCCGATTCCACGTCGGCGGCCGAGGATCGGGCCACCTCGCAAAAGGTTTCCCCGTCGACCGGGGACGGATTTTCGAAGTATCTGCCCTCGACCGGTGCCGTCCATTCGCCACCGATGAAGTTGTCGTAGCGGTCGGCGTAGGAGACGATGCTGCCTTCGGCGCCGGGCTTGGCGTAGATCATGACGGGTGCTCCTCGATGAGTCACGAAGGGTCGCATCACGACAGGGCTCGCCGTGATGTGGACCACTATGAGCCGCGAGGGTTGGCACAAGGTTGAATGCGGCGGGCGCGTCGCGATCAGCTTCGCAGCGCCGGTCAGCTCCGCAGTGTCCGATCAGCTCCGCAGTGACCGATCAGCTCCGCAGTGCGCTGTGCAGACGCGCGGCGGCCACCGCGCGGCGCGCGTCGCGGACGGGCAGCAGCCGCAGCGCGTGTTCGTGGATCGCGATGTCACCGGGCGCTTTCGCGCCGTAGTCCAGGGCGTATTCGGCCTCGCCGGCCGACAGGACCGCAGTGCGGATGCCCACCTCGAGGTGTTCGCGCCATTCGACGATGCCCGGTGTCTGCGATCCCGGCAGCAGCGGGCCGCGATACAGCCGCACGGCAGTGGCGGTGTCTCCGGCGGCCAGGGCGGCGAGCATTTCGGTCGCATCGCAGGAGACCGGTGTGGTCAGCCGATAGACCCGATTACTGATATCGCCGCCGGTGGCGCGGCGCAGATGCGAGACGTCGGCCTTGAGCGTGCTGGAACCGGTGGGCCGGTCGCCATAGACGGCCAGCTGCAACCGTTCCGGCGTGTAGCCGTCGGGTTCGAGGGCCAGCAAAGTGAGGATTTCGAGCAACCGCCGGCGCAGCCGCAGCGGCCGCCCACCCCTGGTCAGCGCGGCGGCGCCGAGACATTCCAGGCGCACCCCGGCGGCCGTATTCGCCACGCCGCCTTGTAGTTTCGCTTCCACGGCCGCAGTCAGCGACAACACCGTCGACATGGCCAGCGGATGCGAGCGATCCCAGGTGGTGGACAGATCCAGCACGCCGAGTTGCCGGCCGTCGGCCGCGCGGATCGGCGCGCAGTAGCAGACCCAGCCGTGCAGCGCCTCGACCAGATGTTCGGCGGAGAACACACTGCTGGGGCGGCCGGTGTGCAATGCCAGCGACAGCGCGTTGGTGCCCATGTGGTTCTCGTCCCAGCGACCGCCGGGGGTGAAGCCGACCCGCTCGGCACGCCGTCGCATCACCTGACCACCGTCGGACCACAGAATGGTTCCCGCTTCGTCGGTGACGGCGGCGACGAATCCGGCGTCGTGGGTGATGCTGTGCAGCTGATCGGAGAGTTCGGCGATGGGAGCGCGCAGTGGCGAATCGGCCCATTTCGACGCGACGTCCCCGGCTACCGCGGGCGCGCAGTCGGTGGCGGGGTCGACGAACGCTCGGGATCGCACCCAGGACTGCGCCACATCGGCCCGGGGTTGCGCCGCATCGGTTTCGGGCGCCTCGCGCACCGGAACCCAGCGCGCCCACTGCCGTTCCAATGCCGCACGTCGCCGCAGCAGAGCGCTGTCCTGTCCTGATCGCATCCGCATCTCACCCGTCGCCGCTCGGTCCGCACCGTGCGTTCCGGCGGTGCCTGGGGCCGGGCCGCACATCGTCGGCTCGGCCCCATTGTCCAGCAGGCCGGCTCGCCGCGGGAGCGAAACCGGCCGGTGCGCACCGTCGAACTCGGCTCAGATGGGCGTCAATTCGAAGACCCGGAACCGGCGCGCGCCCGCCAGACGCTGTTCCATGGTGTATCCGGGCCAATAGGCCACCGCGCGGGCCCAGGCGTCCTCGCGCTCGGCTCCGCTCAGGTGCCGGACCCGCACCTTGATTCGCCTACCGCCACTGTGGATTTCGGCGTCGGAGGCGGCGGCCAGATTCGCCGACCAGGACGGATGTTCCGGCCGCCCCCAGTTGGACCCGATCAGCAGATACCGCTCGGGCCCGTCCGGTACGTACAACAGCGACACCGTCCGCGGCAAGCCGGATTTACGTCCGCGCACCGTCAACTCCATCGACGGCAGGCCCGCCAGGTCGAGCACGCCGTGCCGGCCGCCGGTGAGCCGGCGGATGACGCGTTCCAGCACGATGACGACCGGGCCGGTACGCATCACCCACGGGATGCGCGCGATCGCGCGTCCCAGGGCCGAGAGCGGATTGCCGATACGTGAGCGACGAGTGCGGTCCGACATGCCGGCCTACTGCGGGGTCGCGGCGCGCTTGGGCAGCTTCCAGCCCGGCCGGGGGAAGTGGCAGGTGTAGCCGTTCGGATAACGCTGCAGGTAGTCCTGATGCTCCGGCTCGGCCTCCCAGAAATCGGACGCCGGGGTCACCTCGGTGACCACCTTGCCCGGCCACAGCCCGGAGGCGTCCACATCGGCGATCGTGTCCAGCGCGACCGCCTTCTGCTCGTCGTCGAGGTAGAAGATCGCGGACCGATAGCTGCTGCCGACATCGTTGCCCTGGCGATCCTTCGTCGACGGATCGTGGATCTGGAAGAAGAACTCGAGCAGGGCCCGGTAATCGGTGCGCGCGGGGTCGTAGACGATCTCCACGGCCTCGGCATGCCCGGGATGGTTGCGGTAGGTGGGGTGATCGTTGCGCCCGCCGGTGTATCCGACGCGCGTGGAAATCACACCCGGCTGCTTGCGGATCAGCTCCTCCATACCCCAGAAGCATCCGCCTGCCAGAATCGCCGTGCGCGTATCGGTCACGCTTCCTCCTTCGAATCGGGTCCCCGCCCCAAGTCTCGCACCGGTACAACCCCGGTGGGGGCCCGAAAAATCCCGCCGCGGCCCGCGCCTCGCCCGCCTGCTGCCTACCGCATACCCGCTCCCCGCGCGGATTAACGGACTACCCCCGGTCGTGTCCCGCGGTCGACTCGGAACCCGTTGGCGCCGAGACGATTTCGGTCCGCATCACCACACGGGTGCCGTCGGCGCCGGTGGTGATCTCGACATCGCGCACCAGGGCCCGCATGATCGACAGTCCCCGCCCGCGCACAGGATCCGGAACCTCGGGACGGGGTTCCCAGCTGCCGTGGTCGACGATGGTCAGGTACAGGTCCGGCCCGCTGATCTCCGCACGCAGCCCCACCATGCCGGCGCCCTCGCGGTAACCGTGCTCCACGGCATTCGTGCACGCCTCGTCCACCGCCAGCAACAGATCGTAGATCTGTTCCGAGCCGATTCCCCCGCGCTCGAGCCAGGCCCGCAGATCGTGACGCACCTCGGCGATCCGGTCGGCCTGCGACGGGAAATTCGCCTCGAAGGGGGCCACCCGTAGCGGGTGCGGCTCGCGCAGCGCGGGCCCTGGGGCGGGGTCGCCCGGGGGATCTGGAAATCCGCTCATGTCCTCATTCCGATCGCAACCGATGATCTCCACTCGATGATCTCCTCGGCATCCGCGATACCCCCTTTCCCGCGCGCCATGCGGCGCCGTCGGCCTACCTCAGTCGCGCAGCGCCTTCTCGCGCAGCTGTTTGAGCGTTCTGGTCAGGATCCGCGACACCTGCATCTGCGAACACCCGAGTTCCCGCGCGATCTGTTCCTGCGTCATTCCGCCGAAGAAACGCATGGTCAGCACGTACCGCTCCTTCTCCGGCAGCGCATCGATGAGCGGCTTCACCGTCAGAGTGTCGTCGATCGCGCCGAAAGTCGGATCCACGTCGCCCAGCGTGTCGAGGATCGCATTCCCGCGGCTGTCGTCCTCCGAGGTCGGCGTGTCCAGCGATTGGGTCTGGTAGGCGTTGCGGGCGATCAGCGCCTGCGTCACCTCGCCCAGGTCGGCGTCCATCTCCTCGGCGATCTCCCGCGCCCGCGGCATCCGGCCCAGCTGTTGCGACAACGTCTCCACGGTCGGTCCCAGCGCGGTCTGGATCTCCTTGATCCGCCGGGGCACGCGCAGGGCCCAGGTGTGATCGCGGAAGTGGCGGCGCACCTCGCCCATCACCGTCGGCACCGCGAAGGCGAGGAACGGCGACCCCTGCGTGGGATCGAACCGGTCGACGGCCGCGACCAGGCCGACCCGGGCGATCTGCAGGAGATCCTCGAAGTTCTCGCCGCGCCCGCTGAACTTGCGCGCGATGTGCTCGGCCAGCGGCAGACACCGGTTGATGATTCGTTCGCGCAGCCGGTCGTGTTCCGGATCGTCCTCGGGGAGGGCGGCGAGCTCGACGAACAGCGGCGCGACGTCGTCGTAGCCGTCGGGATGGCGCGTGGTGCCCGAACCGTTCTCAGTCGACATCGGTTCCGCCACGTGCCCAGCGGAACTCGACGACGGTCGGGTGCCCGCCCACGGATGCGTCGTAGTCCGAACTCTCGGTCTTCACCCACTGGGTCAGCGTCGAGACGATATGCCAGCCGAAGCTGTTGGTGTCCGGGCCGCCCGCGGTCGTGGTGACAGCGGATACGCGCACGTCCATGGTGGTATCGGTCGCGCTGAATGTGCAATCGATCACCGACTCGGCGGCCGCGTCCACGATCAGCGCGCTGACCACCTCGTCGACGGCCAGACGGATATCGGTGGCCTCGTCGATACCGAAATCCGCGACCAGAGCGACGGTTTCGGTCAACGCCCGGACCATCATCAATTGCGCCGCATCGGCCGGTACCTGGAATCCGACCGCAGTGGTCCCCGCGTCCGGGGACACTTTCTCGACCATGCCCATTCGTTGCTCCCAAATATCGTGCCGCGAAACGATTTCACAGCGTACGCGAGCGCCCGCCCGACGCCCGCCGATCGCGGTGCAGGCCCCCGTTCCGATCGCGCCGAAACGGGTATGTTGGTCAGCGGCGAATCGTCGCCACGCCGCGGACAGCGGCGCAGATCGGAATACGCCGGAGGTATCGAAGTGGCGAAATGCGGTACGAATCGCCTCGCGCTGGGATCGGCGCGATGAGCGGCGAACGGGTGTCGCCGCTGCTGCGCGTCGAGCAGCGCACGGAAGGTTCGGCCGTGGTCGTGACCGTGGCCGGTGAGGTGGACATGAACTCCGCGCCGGAGCTGCAATCGGCCCTCGACCAGGCGTTGCAGGACGAGCCCACCGCCGTGGTGCTGGACATGACCGAGGTCGGTTTCCTCGGGTCGGCCGGGCTGAGTGTGCTGCTCGCCAGTTCCCAGTCCACCGCGACGGGGAGCCTGCGGGTGGTCGCGTCGCCCGCGGTGCGGCGCCCGATCGAGGTGACCTCGCTGGACGCGTTGCTGCGGCTGTTCCCGACCGTCGCGGACGCGCTGGCCGCGCCGGAGCAGACCACCTCGGCCTGATCCGGCGCCCGTCCGGCGCGTTTCTCGCCGTCGGCTTCATCGCTGACGTGGCAACCGGACGACCTGAACGAAGAATTCGTCGATGTGCTTGATCGCGGCGATGAATTGATCCAGGTCGACCGGTTTGGTCACATAGGCGTTGGCGTGCAGCCGATAACTGCGCAGAATGTCCTCTTCGGCCGCCGAGGTGGTGAGCACCACCACCGGAATATGGCTGAGGTCGGGATCGGATTTGATCTTTTCCAGAACTTGGCGGCCGTCGTATTTCGGCAGGTTCAGATCGAGCAGAATCAGATCGGGCCGCGGCGCCTGCGCGAATTCCCCCTGCCGGTAGAGGAAGTCGAGCGCCTCCTGGCCGTCGCGGGCGACGTGCAGCGTATTGCCGATCTTGTTGTCCTCGAACGCCTCCCGCGTCATCAGCTCGTCGCCGGGGTCGTCCTCCACGAGCAGGATGTCGATGGGCTGGCTCACCGGTGCGGTCATGCGTCGGCTCCTTCGGATACGGGTTCGATCAGTGCGGGGGCGGCGGCCTCGGTCGCCAGGGTGAAGCGGAACCGGGCGCCGCCGGTGTACTCGGTGTCGATCCACAGGTCCCCGCCGTGGTATTCGACGATCTTCTTGCACAGCGCCAGGCCGATCCCGGTGCCGCCGTAGTCCTCCCGATTGTGCAGGCGCTGGAAGATCACGAAGACCTTGTCCGCAAATTCCGGCGCGATGCCGATCCCGTTGTCGGACACCGAGAATCGCCATTCGTCGGGCTCATCGCCCGGCTCGCACTCGATGCGCACCACCGGCGCGGTGCCGGGGGTGCGGAATTTCACGGCATTGCCGATGAGGTTCTGCCACAACATGGTGAGCAGGGTCGGCTGGCCCGCGACCTCGGGCATCCGCTCCGGACGCTCGATCACCGCGCCGGATTCCTCGATCGCGCCGGACAGGTTGTCCAATGCCGAATCCAGGGCGCCGTCCAGTGCCACCATCTCGTTGCCCTCGATCACCCGGCCCACGCGCGAGAAGGTCAGCAGATCGTTGATCAGCCGCTGCATCCGCTTGGCGCCGTCGACGGCGTAGTCGATGTACTGTTTGGCCCGCTCGTCGAGCTGATCGCCGTAGCGTTTCTCCAGCAGCTGACAGAACGCGGCGACCTTGCGCAGCGGTTCCTGCAGGTCGTGGGAGGCGACGTAGGCGAACTGCTCCAGTTCGGCATTGGAGCGGCGCAGCTGCACCGTCTGGCGATCCAGATCGTCGGCCTGCCGCGCGAGCAGGTCCTCCTGTGCGCGCGAGGACCCCAGTTCGGAGACGATGCGCACGCGCATCTCCTCCACCGCCTCGGCGACGGTCGCCAGGTCGGCCGGTCCGTGCGCCTCGATGTGATGATCGAATTCGCCTGCCGAAACCCGCCGGGACGCCTCGGTGAGCTCGTCGAGCGGCCGGGCGACCAGCCGCCGGATCAGCACGGTCAGCGCCAGGCCGGTGAGCAGGATGAGGACGACCACCGCGATCAGCACACCGTCGCGCAGGGAACGCGCGTTGTCGAGGTCGTGGCGGTCCTGGGCGATCGCGGCCGCCGAGTCCGCGTTCTGCGTGGCGAACTTCGCGCGGATCTCGTCGAACAGGGCCTTGCCCCGCGTGACCATGGCGGCGGATTCGGCCGGCGACACCTTGCCCGCCGCCGCGATCATCGGCTGCACGTATTCGGTACGCCAGCGCTGAGCGGCAGCCTCGACGGCGTCCAGATCGCCGAGCAGCGTGGTGTGGCCGGCGGCCACCTCACGCAAGCGCCCCGCGGCGGCGGCCTCGTCGGTGACGCCCCGGTTGTAGGGCTGCAGGAACTGCTCGTCGGCCGAGATGGCGTAGCCGCGCAGGCCGGTTTCCTGGTTGATCAGGGCGGCCTGGAGCCGATAGGCCTCGGTCGCGGCGGGCTGGGCGCGATCGAGCAGCCGGTCTTCGATGGAGTCGGTGCGGGAGATCATCTGCGCGGCGGCGATCGCACCGGCGATCACCACCACGAGCATCAGGGCGAGGACCAGCTGAAACCACATCTGTGCGGTGAGCCGGCCGACGATCCCCTCACGGTGTCGGACGTCGTTCACCGGACCCACTCACCCCCGTGCCAGCGCAGATAGACGATCGCCAGATCGTCGTCGAGTCCTCCGGCCGGGGCGGCCGCGGATTCGACCTGACCCAGCAATTCATCGAGATAGCGTGCGGGCTGTTCGACCGACACGCCCTTAGCCATCGCCAGCAGGCCGTCCTCACCGAGCCAGTTACCCGTGCCGGTGCGCACCTCGAACAGGCCGTCGGTGAACAGCACCAACCCGGTACCGGCGGGAACGGTCACCTCGGTGACCGGCCAGTCCGCGCGCCCCGGCATGAAGCCCAGGGCCGGTCCGCCCGGCACCTCCAGCCATTCGGTACCGGTCGGCGAATGGACGAGCATGCCGGGGTGACCGGCCCGGATCACCTCGACCGCGCCTCGACCCGGCGGGGCGTAGAGCGTAGTGAGCGTGGCGAACGTCTGCGGGCCGGTGCGCTCGGCGACCAGCACCTCCTCCAGCAGTTGCAGCTGGCGAGGTCCGGTGATTCCGCTGAATACCAGTGTGCGCCAAGCCAATCGCAGGCCCACGCCGATCGCGGCCTCGTCCGGGCCATGGCCGGCCACATCGCCGATCAGCGCGTGCACCGTACCGTCGTCCTCCTGGACGACGTCGTAGAAATCGCCGCCGAGCAGCGAATGCGCGCGACCGGGGCGATACCGCGAGACCACATCGACTATCGGCGCACCGCGCAACAGCGGCTTGGGGAGCAGCCCGCGTTCCAGGCGCGCGTTCTCCTGGGCGCGCATGGTGCTCGCGCGCAGGGCCGCGGTGGTGCGCTCGGCCTGTTTGCGCTGGATCGCATACCGCACAGCCCGGCCGAACCACTCTGGCTCGACCCGGCCCTTCACCAGATAGTCCTGCGCGCCGGCCGCCATCGCGGCCAGCCCGGTCTGTTCCTCGTCCAGACCGGTCATCACCACGACCGCGACCTGATCGGTGTATTCCCGCAACCGCGCGAGCGCGTCCAGGCCATGGGAATCGGGCAGATTCAGATCGAGCAGCACGCAGTCGGGCAGGCCCGCGGCCAGCCACGCGCCCGCTTCGGCGAGCGAGCGCACATGTTCCAGGCGCACGCCGGGCGCCCCGTCGGCGACGAGTTCCTCGACCAGCAGGGCATCACCCGGGTCGTCTTCGACCAGCAGGATCGTCTGCCCGAGCGGCGACCCGGTACCCAGCGGCGTGACGCCGTCGAGGGGTGGCCGCACGGTGGAGCCGCTGCTCTCGTCTCGAACGGATGCGGAATTCGGACCCTCGGACGAGTGGCCCGCGGAACGGCTGGATACATCGCGAAACCGCGGGGTCTGTTCCGTCACCGCGACCGTGTGGGGGCGCGGAGCGCCGTCGATGCGACGAATGCGCACGGTGTCGGCCCGCAGCGCAACGGCTACATCGGACCGCGACGAGGGAACAGCAACCGTGCCTGGGACGGCACGCTTCGACAATGCTGCCTCCGATCAAACGAAGTGGCGGCCCGAGCGCACGCCGACTTGCTCAGCGGCCCGTTTTTCGACCGTGAGGCTTGCCGATCCTATCGGACCCCGCCCGAACACGCTGCGCGCACCGGGGGGCAGGCCACGATCAGGACGTCGCGTCGGCACCGGCACGAGGCCGGAGAAGAGGCTGATGTACAACAGTTTTCGCGACGAGAGGCGCCGCCCCGCGCAGGGCGGCAGCGGTGCGCCGAACGCGCAATTTCGCCGTCCATACCGCGACCACCGCCGCATGCACCGCGATGACGATCAGTGATACCGAGCCGATCACCATGAGCAACGCAACCACGACTGTCCCGGTCCTCTCGAGTTGGATGTCCTGTGTACCGACGACAAGATGCCCCGAAACCCTCATATCAAACAGATAACGCGCGCGGGGCACGTCACATCCCTCCCGACCTGGTGTAACACTCGACCACAACACAGCGGATACTGTGAGGGTGAGTACGGAACAGTCGCCGCGCATCGCGCCGCTCGCCCCCTTGACGAGCGCGCTCGGCACACAGCCCTGCGATCATGTCGGCTGGTTCCGATTCTGGTTCGACGATCAACGCTGGGAATGGTCGGACGAAGCGGCGCAGATGTACGGATATCCGAGCGCCGACACCGAACCCACCACCGAACTGCTCATGTCGCACAAACACCCGGACGACCGGGAGGAACTGGCGGCCAGCATCGCGGTCTCGGTGAAAACCGGCGAGCCGATCTGCGGTCAGCACCGCATCGTCGACACCGGCGGCGACACCCACGAGATCATCGTCGTCGGCGAACAGCTCACCGGCGACGACGGCACGGTGGTCGGGGCCAGCGGATATTTCGTCGACGTCACCGAGACCATCGCCGAGGAGCGCAACGATGCCCTCTCGGAGGTGCTACCCGAGGTGATCGAGTCGCGCGCGGTGATCGAACAGGCCAAAGGTGCGCTGACGCTGGCCTACGGCATCAGCCCCGAACAGGCGTTCCGCGTGCTGAGCTGGCGTTCCCAGGAGACCAACACCAAGCTGCGGGATCTGGCCGCGCAGTTCGTGCACGAGTTCCGCCGGCTCAACGGCGAGAACACCGCCCTGCGCAGTCGCGTCGACCACATCGTCCTGACCGCCCACCGCCTCATCCCGCACGACTGAGCGCCGGTCGATCTCTCGGTGCGGTCAGGAGACCGCGTCGGAGACGACGATCTCACGGGTCGGGCCGGTGCCGATGGCCGTCACGTGGGCGTCGATGCGCACTTCGGTACGGCCGCGAATGGCGCGATCGCAGCGCTCGGCCAGGTCATGGCGGTCACTGCCCGGTCCCTCGATCGGCAGCAGGACGAGTTCGGCGACGACACCCTTGGCGCGCAGGACGCGGCGGGCCGAGTCGAGGAAGGTATCGACGCCGACGAAGCCGGGGACCGTCGACGTCTCGCCGGTGTGGTCCAGATAGCGCAGCCGGATCGGCTGCACCGGCGTGGCGGTGTCGACCGCGGCCTGGAACAGGGCGGGGCGTAGCCGGCCGTGGGCCCGGCCACACCAGGTGGTGCCCTCGGGGAACATGGCGACCCGCTCCCCCGCCGCCAGCCGCGCCGACATCGCCGCGATCACCTCGGGCAACTGCCGCAACCGCTCCCGATCGATCGGGATCACGCGCATGAGCCGGGCCAGCTGCCCCAGCACCGGCCACGACACCAGATCACCGCGGGCCACGAAGCCCATCGGCGAGACCGCCGCCAACGCCAGCACGTCGGCCCATCCGACGTGCCCGGCCACTACCAGCAGACCGCGTCCGGAATCCGCCGTAGCGCCACCGCGTTCGTCGACGATCCGCAATCCGATTCCGCAGCAACGCAATGCCGCCCGTGCATACCGCCGATGCAGCCCCGTCCGGCGGGCGGGCGGAGTCGCCACGTTGACCACGGGAAACGCCACCAGCAACCCCACCACGCCCAGCAGCCGCACCGCACTTCGCACCGCACCCGCGGTGTCCGGCGCCGCCACACAGCCGGCCCCACACGGACTCGCGGGCATCCACGCGTGGACCGCCGGCGCATCGGCCGCTGTCGCCGCGGCTCGTTCACTGGATGTGGACGTGGCGGGTTCGAGAACAGCCGCGTCGCTTCGCAAATCCGTTGTCTCGGTCATCGTGTTCCTCCGCCGGTATCGCGGGCCCGCGCGGCATCGGCTTCCGATGCGCGGGCGTCTGTGCCTTCCGCCGCACGAGCGTCCATGGCTCCCGCGGCGCTCTGCAGCCGTTCCAGGTAGCGGGTGTTGATGGTTTCCAAGCCGAGGAGGGCGACGAAATCCGCGACGCCGAAATCCGGGTCATGGGCCGGTTCACCGCAGATCTCGGCGCCCAGGCGCAGATAACCGCGCAGCAGCGGGGGAAGTTTCGGCCGGGCCGGGGCGGCCAGTTCGTCGAGGCCGCGGCCGTCGACCACGACCGGGCGGTAGGGGCGCACGCGGCGAGCCGGATCGCCGGCGTGCTTGCTCAGCAACAGATCCCGGACCGCGGCCACGTTGGCCCCGGGCGGATCGGCGGGGGTGTCGCGCATCGGCACCGAGACGCAGCCCATCACCCAGTCGTAGCCGGTGAGCTGGATGTAGTGCAGGATTCCGGCCCACATCAGCGTCAGCACCGAGCCGTTGCGATGGTCCGGAACCACACAGGCGCGGCCCATTTCGACGATCCGGCGCCCCTCGGGATCCATGGCGCTCAGATCGAATTCGGTCGCCGTGTAGTAGCCGCCGGCCGCGCGCACCTTGTCCGGCGGCAGCATCCGATAGCAGCCGACGAAGTCGCCGGATGCCTCGTCGCGGACCAGCAGATGGTCGCAGTGCTCGTCGAACCGGTCGGCGTCCAGGCCCTCGGCACTGAAGGGAATGTCGAATCCGGGTTCGCCGGCGAACACCCGGTAGCGCAGCCGCTGCGCGGCGCGGCGATGGTCGAGATCGGAGGACACAACCAGGGAGTACTGTGGCGCCGCCACCCCTGGGCCTGTCGTGCGGGTCGGGTTCAGCACGGACGTTGGCGTCATGGTGTCGATGAAGCCAGTCCGATTCGGCGAGGCGGCGACGTTCGAGTGTCGAGCGAATGCCAGTCCGGTGAACGAGATCCCCGTCACACCGAACGTTCACTGCGTCGTTCCCCCGAGTTGGCCCACGCGCGGCGAAACCGCCGCGCCGGAGCACCGGCGCGGCGGCAGTGAGCAGAGTAGCGGTTCAGGCGTTCTCGCGGGCGAAGCTGCGAGCGCCGACCACCATCAGCGCGACGGCGACCGCCACCGTCAGGCCGGTACCGAGATAGACCTCGGTCACCCCGAAGTCACCGCGGAACAGCGCCCGCGCGGCCTCGACGGTGTGCTGGAACGGATTGATGTCGGCGACGATCCGCAGCCAGTGCGGCGCCAGACTCATCGGCAGCAGGATGCCCGACAGCAGCATCAGCGGCACCGAGACACTGTTCAGCACCGATGCCAGGGTGTCCTCCGAACGCGCCCACAGCGCCAGCGCATAGGACCCCGAGGCCAGCCCGGCCGCCATCACCGAGATCAGCAGCACCGAGGCGATCAGCCCGAAAACGTTGGGGCGCAAGGAGAATGCCCCCATCGCGACCGCGACCAGGACCAGCGCCTGCACGATCAGCACGACCATATCCTTGAGCACCCTGCCCACCAGCAGCGCGCCCCGATTGGCCGGGGTGACGCGCTGGCGTTCGATCACGCCGGCCCGCAGTTCCTGCACCATCGCGAACCCCGCGAACATGGACCCGAACAGCCCGACCTGAATCACCAGTGCCGGCGTCAGCACCTTCCAGGGGTCGGTATCGGCGCCCAGCGCGGGTGCGATCGCCTTCACCAGCGGACCGAACAGCACCAGGTACAGCACGGGCTGACTCAATCCGATGATCACCCACACCGGATTGCGCAGCTGGGTGCGCAGTTGCGACCAGAACACCAGTCCGGTCTCCCGCGGAAAGCTCATTTTTCCTCCCGCAGCGAACGCCCGGTGACGGTGAGGAACACGTCGTCGAGGCTCGGTCGTTTCACGGTCAGCGCACCGGGCACGATGCCGTGCTCGTCCAGTGCGCGCAGCAGCGGCACCACGGCGGCATCGCCGCGCGCCACCGTCAGATGCACCAGTCCGTCGGCACGCAGTTTCGAGCGCAACTCCAGCACCGAATCGGCGATCTCGATCGCGAGATCCGCTTGCGCGTCGGCGATGTCGAGGCTGATCACATCGCCGGAGATCCGCTGTTTCAGCTCGTCCGGCGTACCGGAGGCGACGATGCCGCCGTGATCCATGACCAAGATCCGGTCGCACAGCGCGTCGGCTTCCTCCAGGTAGTGCGTGGTGAGCACGATCGTCGTGCCCTCGGACCGCAACCGCCGCACGTGGTCCCAGAGGTTCGCGCGGCTCTGCGGGTCCAGTCCGGTGGTCGGCTCGTCCAGGTAGACCAGCCGCGGCCGATGCACCAGGCCGAGTGCGATATCGACCCGGCGGCGCTGCCCGCCGGACAGTTCGCGGCAGCGGCGACGGCCGAGTCCGTCGAGTTCCAGCGTCCGCAGCAGATGTTCGGCACTCGCCGCCGCCTCGGCCTTGCTCAGGCCGAAAAGCCTTGCCTGCAGGACCAATTGGTCGATCACCAGTTCTTCGTCGTTGGTCATGCCGCCCTGGGCGACGTACCCGATGCGAGCGCGCACCTCGCGCGGGGCCCGGCGCAGATCGGCGTCGGCGATCTGCGCCTCGCCCGCGGTCGGCGCGAGCAGCGTCGCGATCATCCGCAGGGTGGTGGTCTTACCGGCGCCGTTGGGACCCAGTAACCCCACGATCTCGCCTTCGCGGACCTCGAAGTCCAAGCCGTTCACGGCCTGCACCGGTCCTGTTTTCGTCGTGAAGGTCCGTGCCAGCCCCCGCACTCGGATCGCCGAGGTGCGGGTGCGGTCACGAACGGTAACCATCGTTTCCATACCGCTCACGGTAGGAAGGACGGCTCAAATAGTCAAGCTTTACTATTCAGTCTTGATCAACTGCGGCTCCGACGTCGCCCTGCGGATGCTCGAAGAGGGTGTACGGTGCCGACGCCCAGACATCCAGCTCGCCGTTCTCGATGCGCTGCAAGGTTTTTCGCGACCACTCCAGGTCCGCGCGGGTATGGGCGGCGGCCAGCGCCACGGCGTCGGCCACGTGATACGGCTCGGTTTCGGTCGGATCGCCGCTGCCGGACAGGATCCGCTGCTCTTCCCGCTCGAAGTAGCCCAGATCGGCCTCGAACTTCAGGATGCGGCTGCGCAACGCCGCGATCACATCGCCGCGCGGCGCGAACGGGAACAACGCCACCGCGGCGTGATACGGATGTTTCGGCTGCTCGGCCGACCACAGACCCTCCCGGATCAGATCGGCGAGCACCTTCTCCCCCTCCGACGTCAGCCGATACGAGGTCCGTTCCGGTCGCGCGCCGTCCTGGCCCACGCCCTCGACGGCGATGAGCCCGTCGCGCTGCAGGGTGTTCAGCGCACCGTAGACCGAGCCGGGTTTGACGTTGGCCCACTCGTCGGCATGCCAGGACAGCAGCTCACGCCGCACGTCGTAACCGTGCACGGGTTGCAGCAGCCGCACCAGGGCCAGCACCAGCAGTCGAGTCGTCGGAACAGCCATACCGAAAATTCTGCCCTCGCCCCCCGGCGGCTGCCGCCGCGACCCGGCCGATCACAACGGGTTGTTCGGATCCCGTTCCGGCAGTGGACGTTCGGTGATCACCGGGCGGCCCAGCGGATTGCGGACCCGGCGCTTGGCGGCCTGATAGACCTGAATGGTCTCCGCCGCCACCACATCCCAGGCGAAATCGGCGGTCAGCCGATCGTGGGCCGCGTAGGCGCGCTGCTGGGCCGCGATCGGATCGTCGAGGACGGCCGTCACCGCCTCGACCAGTCCGGTCACATCCGCCGGTTCGAACGAGGCCCCGGTGACGCCGTCGATCACCAGCTCACCGAGCCCGCCCGCGGTGGAGGTCACCAGCGGCGTTCCGGCCGCCGCGGCCTCCAGGGCGACGATGCCGAAGGGCTCGTAGCGACTGGGCAGCACGATCGCGTCGGCGCCGTGCAGCCAGCCCAGCAGTTCCGCGTGGTCCAGGCGCCCGGCGAAATTCACCGCCCGCGCTACCCGGTGTACCCGTGCGCGCTCGCGCAACCATTCGAACTGCGTGCCCACACCCGCGATGGTCAGCGTGGCGCCCGGATGCGCGCGCCGGATCCGCGGCAGCGCGGCGATGGCGTCCTGGACGCCCTTCTCGTATTCGAGGCGGCCCACGTACAGCAGTCGCGGCGGGCCCGACCGCGGCGCCCGATCGCGAAATGTCCAGGCCCCCACGTCGATTCCGTTGCGGATCACCGTCACCGGCACCAGTTCGGGACCGTAGAGTTTTTCCACCTCGTCCTGCATCGAGGCCGAACAGGTGATGAGGGCGTCGGATTCGCGAGCCAGCCACCATTCGACCGAATGGACCTGCTTGTTGACCCGGCCCGAAACCCAGCCGCTGTGCCGGCCCGCCTCGGTGGCGTGGATGGTGGAGACCAGCGGCACGTCGTAGTACTCGGCCAGGGCGATCGCTGAATGCGCGACCAGCCAGTCGTGGGCGTGCACCACATCCGGCGTCCAGCCCTCGGCGATACCCGGTTTGCTCAGCGCGATACCGGCGCGGACCATCGCGTGCCCCATGGCCAGGGTCCAGGCGAGCATGTCCTCGCCGAAGTCGAAGGCGGGCGGATCCTCGGCGACCGCGACCACCAGCACCCGTTCCTCGATGAAGGTGTGCGTGGGATGGGTCGTGGCGTCGGTGCCCATCGGCCGGCGCGCCAGAACGACGACCTCGTGACCGGCGGCCGCCAGTTCGACGGCCAGATGATGGACGTGCCGGCCGAGCCCACCGACAACTACCGGTGGGTACTCCCACGACACCATCAAGATCTTCATGCCGGTCCTTCTGTTGCTCCCGCCGAGCGGTGACCGACTGCGGGGATGTCCGTACCGCGTGCGTCGAGTCGTCGCGCGTCGAGAGCGGGGAAGAATCCGTCGGCCGCGTACCATCCTGCCGCCAACTGCCGTGCTTTGGCGAGTTGGCCCGCGGTGACGGCCGCGGCGATCTCGCGGACGGCGTGCGCGTGCTGATGCGCGCGATCGCGGGCGTATCCGGCCGCCGAGTCCTTGCTGACCATGAACGCCCAGTCGCTGGACACCGCCAGAATCGCCTCGCGCAGCAGCTGATCGGCGACCGGATCCCGCAGACCGTCGGACTGCGCGGCCATCTTGTCCAGCGTGTCCAGGGCCGCGCGCACGATCTCGGCATTGAGGTCGACCAGGTCGCGGACCTGATCGCCGGCCCACACCCGCCAGTCCTTCCCCGACCCCCACGACGAATCGGCCAGCTCGACCGGTGCGCCGACGAATCCGTCCGCCCGGGCATCGGCCAGGGTGCCGACGGTGACGCCGGCCTCGGGCAGGGCGCGCAGCACCTGTTCCAGCCACTGCGGCCCCTCGTGCCACCAGTGGCCGAACAGTTCGGTGTCGAAGGCCGCCACCACCAGCGCCGGCCGGCCGATCCGCTCGGATTCGGTGATCAGCCGCTCGCGCACGGTCGCCACGAAATCGGCGACATCGCGTTCGATCGCCGCCGCGGCGGCCGCGGGATCATAGGGCGCCTTGTCCGGACCGGCGACCTGCTTGCCGGTGACGCGCGCCGGCTTGAGGCCGGTCTCGTGGTCGTAGTGGTGGAAGTCGCGGTAGTGGGCCTGGCCCGGATAGCCCGATTTCGGCGACCACACCCGATAGCTGACCTGCAGATCCCGTCCGAACGCGACCACATCGCTGTCCCACACGGGCCGGCCGAGGGTGGTGTCGCCGCGCAGCGCCGGACCGTCGACCATGAAATGCGTCACACCCGCCGCGGCATAGCCCTGTTCCATCCCCGGAGTGAAGCCACATTCCGGCGCCCAGATCCCCGCCGGGGTGTGTCCCCAGCGATGCCGCGCATCGGCCAGACCTTCGCGCAACTGGAAGTCGCGCAGGCGTGAATCGAGCAGCGGCTGGAACGGATGCGCCAGCGGACCGCCCAGCAGCTCGATCGCCTCGGCATCGATCAGTTCCCGCCACACCGGCGAGCCGCCGTGCCGCCACCGCTGCTCGAAGTCGGCGAGCGCCTCGACGGCCAGTGCGTGTTCGTAGCCGCCCAGTTCGCGCTTGCCGGCCATCGATGCCTCGTCGGCACGCATCTGCCAGTTCCCCAGCCAGTGGTGCATGGCCGCGAGCGCGTGCGGATCGTCGAGCTGCGCGGCCAGCACCGGCGTGATGCCGAAGCTGATCAGGTGCGAACGTCCTTCCGCGGCAAGGGTTCTCAATACCCGGGCAACGGGCAGATAGGACGCCGCCCACGATTGATACAGCCATTCCTCACCCACCGGCCAGCGGCCGTGGTGCACCAGCCAGGGCAGATGGGAATGCAGGACCAGGCTGAACCGGCCCGGCACCGCCCGCGAATCGCTCACGGCTTCACCGCGATGGCGACCAGATCGAGGCTGGCATCGATATCCGGATCCCACGCCGGGACGACCGGACCGGGCGCCGGGCGCAGCTCGAAATCGTCGGTGCGCACCCCGGCCACCGCCGCGGTGAGTTCGGCGGGCCAGGGCTCACCGGCCAGCGCCCGTTCGATCTGCGCGTCGATGAACGAGCCGCCCCACTGTTCGTCTAGGGCGACCAGCGCCGGGCCGTGGTGGATACCGGCCATCACGTCGACGCGGAATCCGGCCTGCTCCAGCAGTTCCGCGAGTTCGGCGGCGTTCAGCTCGCGAGTGTGGAAGGGGTTCAGCGGCGTATCGCGCCCGGGCGAGAAGGTGATCCGGTTCGGCGTGCTGATCAGCAGCTGCCCGCCGGGACGCAGCACCCGCAGGCATTCACGCAGGAATTGACCCTGATCCCAGAGATGTTCGATGACCTGGAAGTTCACCACCACATCGACCGAGGCGTCGTCGAGCGGCAGTTCGGCGAGATTGCCCTGGATCATCTCGACCCGGGGATAGGCCGCGCGCACGTGTTCCACCGCGCTGGTGTCGTAGTCCAGCCCGATCACCCGGGTGGCGACGTCGGCGATCATGTTCGCGCCGTAGCCCTCGCCGGAACCCGCCTCCAGAACCGTTGCCCCGCCGCAGCGTTCGAGCAGGCGCGCGTAGACGATCTCGTGTCGGCGGAACCAGTAGTTCTCCTCCGCGATACCCGGCACGGTCCGTTCGCCGGTCAGTGGCAGCGACTCCACCCCGGCAGACTCCCCGCTCACCGGGGAGACGACAGCCTCACTCATTGGATCGACGTTAGCGGTTGCCTGTATCACACCGGCGCCCGGACCGGCCATGGAGAACATCACACCCTAAGTTACCCGTGAGTAACTTAATGTAGGGTAATCTCCCGGACGGAGCTTTAGATGTGACGGAGCTTTTCATGTGGACGTACGGCCACCCGATCGTGCGACCCCACCTCACGTGCCACCAGAACAGGAGGTCGACGAAGACCAATGCCGAACATCGTCGTACTGATCAAGCAGGTTCCCGACACCTGGTCCGAGCGCAAGCTCAGCGATGGTGACTACACCCTCGACCGGGAGGCCGCCGACGCGATCCTGGACGAGATCAACGAGCGTGCCGTCGAAGAGGCTCTGCTGATCAAGGAAGCCCAGGGCGGCGAGGTCACCGTTCTCGCCATGGGTCCCGAGCGTGCCACCGAGGCCATCCGCAAGGCGCTGTCCATGGGTGCCGACAAGGCCATCCACGTCAAGGACGACGCCATCCACGGCTCCGACGCCGTGCAGACCGCGTGGGTGCTCGCCGGTGCGCTGGGCCAGATCGAAGGCATCGAGCTCGTCATCGCCGGTAACGAGGCCACCGACGGC
The DNA here is from genome assembly GCF_000308375.1 of Nocardia aobensis NBRC 100429. GTDB lineage: Bacteria > Actinomycetota > Actinomycetes > Mycobacteriales > Mycobacteriaceae > Nocardia > Nocardia aobensis. The sequence continues at coordinate 58,459 of NZ_BAFQ01000142.1, forward strand.
CGCGCCGGCGCCGTGCCGGCCATCATCGCCGAGTACCTGGGCATCCCGCAGCTCACCCACCTGCGCAAGCTGACCGTCGACGGCGACAAGATCTCCGGCGAGCGCGAGACCGACGAGGGCGTGTTCAAGCTCGAGGCGAACCTGCCCGCCATCGTCTCGGTCACCGAGAAGATCAACGAACCCCGCTTCCCCTCCTTCAAGGGCATCATGGCCGCGAAGAAGAAGGAAGTGCAGACGTTCACGCTGGCCGACCTGGGCATCGACCCGTCGACCGTCGGCGTGGGCAATGCCGGCACCGCAGTCTCCGGTGTCACCCCGAAGCCGCCGCGCACCGCGGGCGAGAAGGTCGTCGACGAGGGCGAGGGCGGCAACCAGGTCGCGCAGTACCTCATCGGCCAGAAGGTCATCTGAGCCCACCGAGCGCAATCACCACAGACTTCAGGAGAAGCAACATGGCAGAAGTACTCGTGCTCGTCGAGCACGCCGAAGGTGCCCCCAAGAAGGTCACCACCGAACTCCTCACCGCCGCCCGCACGCTGGGCACCCCGGCCGCGGTCGTGCTGGGTGCGCCCGGTACCGCCGACAAGCTGGCCGACGCGCTGACCTCGGCCGGTGCCGAGAAGATCTACGTCGCCGAGTCCGACGACGTCGAGGGCTTCCTGGTCACCCCGAAGGTCGACGTGCTGGCCGGTCTGGTCGAGTCGGCGTCGCCGGCCGCCGTGCTGGTCGCCGCGTCCGCCGAGGGCAAGGAGGTGTCGGGTCGCCTGGCCGCCCGCATCGGCTCGGGCCTGCTGGTCGACGTCATCGACGTCAAGTCCGACGGCACCGCCGTGCACTCGATCTTCGGTGGCGCGTTCACCGTGGACGCCAAGGCCACCGGCGACGTGCCGGTGATCTCGGTGCGCCCGGGCGCGATCGAGGCGGCCCCGCAGGCCGGCGCCGGCGAGAAGGTGACCGTCGAGGTTCCGGCTCAGGAAGAGGGCGTCACCAAGGTGACCTCCCGCGAGCCCGTCGCCGGTGGCGACCGTCCGGAACTCACCGAGGCCACCATCGTGGTCTCCGGTGGCCGCGGCGTCGGCAGCGAGGACAACTTCCACAAGGTCGTCGAGCCGTTGGCCGACGCGCTGGGTGCCGCGGTCGGCGCCTCGCGTGCCGCCGTCGACTCGGGCTACTACCCGGGCCAGTTCCAGGTCGGCCAGACCGGTAAGACCGTGTCGCCGCAGCTGTATGTGGCGCTTGGCATTTCGGGCGCGATCCAGCACCGCGCCGGCATGCAGACCTCGAAGACCATCGTCGCCGTCAACAAGGACGAAGAGGCGCCGATCTTCGAGATCAGCGACTACGGCATCGTGGGCGACCTGTTCAACGTCGCGCCGCAGCTGACCGAGGCGGTCAAGACCCACAAGGGCTGATCGAGACCCCTGCAGGGAGTACGGCTCGCCGAATCGGTACCTCGCGGTATCGGTTCGGCGAGCCGTCTGTGTTCGCGGAGTCAGTCCGGCGGACGCGGCGTCCGGTTCCCGCCGACGGTGATGCCGATGACGGTCGGTATGCACAGCGCGAGCCCCCACGGCACCTCGACCCAGAACGGCCAGAAGTATCCGGCGCCGGTGGCCAGCCAGATCACGACGCACAGGATGTTGACGAAGACCCACGGCGTCCACATGATCAGCACCCAGGGCGGTACCCGCCCGGCCCCGGCGGCGCCCGGCCGCTCCCGCACCGCCGGCAGATCCGACAGGATCGGCGACAACTCCCCGTAGGTGCGCGCGGCATAGACCTGCTGGACCCGGTCGTCGAATTCGGCGAGATTCAATCGCCCCTCGTTCATCGCCGAGCGCAATCGCTCGACGATCTCCTCCCGGTCCGCGTCCGAGGCCCGCACGTGCTCGTTTCCCACGGGCCAAGCCTAGAGGCGACCCTCGCCACGCGCCGGGGAACATCATCCGGAACCCTTACGGGCAGGCGGTAATCCGCTTGCGCTCCCCCGCCGCGCTCGGCAAGGCTGAGGCGGTGCCGACTCCGACCGGACCGCCGATCACGCTCCCACCCGAGGTCGTCGAGACCGTGAGCACGGTCTTCGGCGCGCGCGGACGGACCTGGCTCGCCGAACTTCCCGAGCGCGTCGAGACCCTGTGCGCGCTCTGGCAACTGACGCCGCTCGGCTCCGCGTTCGCCGGTGGCACCCATTCCTGTGCCGCTCCCGTCCGCCGCGCCGACGATTCGGTGGCGGTGCTGAAGATTCCGGTGGTCGACGAGGAGAACGTGGGCGAGGCGGCCGGACTGTACTGCTACGACGGCGACGGAGCGGTCCGCCTGTACGACTACGACCCCGGCAGCGGCGCCCTGCTGCTCGAGTGGGCGCGGCCGGGTACGCCACTGCTGGCACAGCCCGGATTCCCCAGTCTGGAAGGTTTGCCGGAACACGCGGACAAGGTCGATCGGGCCTGCCGCTTGTATCGGCGTCTGCGCCGCCCTCCGGTCGCGCTTCCCGACGGCTATCCGGACATTCCCAGCGTTTCCGCCGTGATCGCCGACTGGACGGTCCGCTTCGAACAGCCGAAACCCGAACTGGTCCACGCCGTTCCGTCCACCCTCCTGGACGCCGCGACGGCTCACTGCGCCGAACTGTCCCGGCCGCAGGAACCGCTGGTCGTCGTCAATCGGGATACCCACCTGGGCAATATCGTTGCCGCCGAGCGGGAGCCGTGGCTGCTGATCGATCCGAAACCGTGTCTCGGCGAGGCCGCATTCGACGTCGGCTTCCTGATCATGATTCGGATTCAGCGCTTGCCGACCGCCGAGCACGCGAAACGAATGGTCGCCGCCACGGCCGCGGCCACCGGCGTCGACCCCGGACGAGCGTGGCGCTGGGCGTTTCTGCGGGCAATGGAGGAAATATCCTGGGCCGTCGATGATCACGCACCCGAAGACCTGCGGTTACACCTCGCCGTCGCCACCGCACTGCACGCCGTCGCGGCGTCTTTCGAGGTGAATCGAGGCCCGGTGAACCCGCCGAGTCCGAAACACCGGCGATGAACATATTCCCTACCGAGCCGTAGATAACGAATCGGTCGCTGCCACCCGGAATTGCTGCTATCTTTGCTGTCGTCGGGTGCTGGGGCCGATCGGGATCCTCCACCGGTAGGTCGATGGTGAATTCGCCTGTCCGGTAAGCGCTTCGAGGTCCCATTCAGGTTAGGTGCAGTATCATCCTGCCTGCCGCGTTCCCGCCGTCCGACCTGAGTGTTATCCCGGCCGCGTCGTTCGCGGTCGTCGAGTAGGGAAGGACGAAGCGGCCGGAAATCCGGCACCGAGGGAACTGATGAATCAAGCTACCGCCGTGACTCTTTCGTGGATCCTCGCCGCAATTCTGATACTGACGATCGCGGGAGCTCTGTATGCCGCGTATTACGCGTCGCAGCAGCGCGCCCGCGCCCGCAGTGCCGAGGCGGAATTGCGCGCCCACGAGGACGAGCTCGAACATTTCACGAGCACCACAATGGGTTTGGTGGCCGACTCGGTGCGCCGCGCCGAATCGACGGTCGAATTGCCCGCCATCGACCGCGGCGGTTCTCGCTTCGCCCAGCTGCTGCAGCGGCTGACCGAGCGTTACGCCGACGACCTGCACCGAGTGGCCGCCGAAACCCATGAACGCACCAGCCATGAGCTGGAATACGAGAAGCAGCAGGCGATCTCCGCCACCGAGGCCAGTATCCGCGAACAGGTCGAGAACGCCTCCCGCGAGGCGACCAGCGCCGCGGTGCGCGCGTTCGGTACCTCCGTGGTCAGCCTGGGCGCCGACGTCGGCCAGGTGGTGAGCGCCGCGCTGCGCCAGCACCGCGGTGACGACGTCTACGAGACGCTGATCCGCATCGACCACAGCGTCCAGCAGATGATCCGCCAGGCGCAGTCGTACGTGATCGTCTGCGGTGGTCTGCCCGGCCGCCGCTGGCCGCAGCAGTCGCTGACCGACATCGTCGGCGGCGCGATCGGCCGCGTCCGCGACTTCACCCGGATCCGGCCGCAGCAGCTCGACCGCGTGATCATCAGCCGTGCGGTCGAACCGCTGGTGCACACGCTGGCCACGCTGCTGGACAACGCGCTGCGGTACTCGCCGCCGACCTCGTTCGTGGACGTCACCTTCCAGGAGGGCCACCACGGCCTGACGGTGATCATCGACGACGCCGGTGTGCGGATGAACCCCGAACAGATGGAAGAGGCCCGCCAGGTCCTCGCCGGCGAGCGCACCGTCGACATCCATCAGCTGGGCCCGACCCCGCGGGTGGGTTTCCCGGGCATCGCCGCGCTGGCCCGCCGCTACGGCTTCACCGTGTACATCGACGGCCCCAATATCTACGGTGGTATGCGCGCGATGGTCTACGTACCCGAGGGACTGCTGGCCGCCCGGCCCGACAACCTCGAAAGCGTCACAGCTCCACCGATTTCCACACCGATCGAGGTCGCCGCGGCACCCGCCGCGGTCGCGAGCGGCAATGCTGCCCCCGCACCGGTGAGCCCCGCCCCGGTGAGCCTCGCCCCGGCGCCGGCCGCCCCGGTCGCCGAGGCCGAACCGTTGCCGGCCGCGGACCCGACACCGACCGGTCAGTCGTCCACGGTGCACGAGATCACGCCGGGCGGGCTGCCGCGCCGGCGGCGGCGCAGCGTGGCGTTGCCCGCCTCCGCCCGCGGGCCCCGCACCGATACCGGACAGCCGCATACCGATACGGGTCTGCCCCGTGTCGATATCGCCGAAGCCTGGCAGACCGGTTCCACCAGCGGACGTGCAGCCGCACATGACAACTCCGAAGGGATGACATCCTGATGGCCACACCCGGCACCACTGTGACCGACGGCGACAACAAGCTGTCGTGGATGCTCGAGGATCTGACCGTTCCCGGCGTCCGATTCGCCGTACTACTGTCCGAAGACGGCCTGCGCATCGCCCACGTCGGCGCCATCTCCCTCGACGACGCCGAACGCTTCGCCGCTGCGGCCTCGGGCCTCAGATCCCTGGGCAAGGCCCTCAGCGAATTCTGTGGCCCCGCGAATACGGTGCGGCAGAACATGACCGAGTACGACGAGGGCATGATCTTCATCACCGCAGCCGGTGAGGGCGCCCTGATCGGCGTCTCGACCATGCCCGACGTCGACGTCAGCATGGTCGCGCACCGGATGAACGAACTCGCCGTCAGAGTCGGCCGCGAACTCGGCAGCCTGCCCCGCCACAGGCCCGGTAGCGATCGGGCATGAGCAAGCACCGGCGCGATCCCGACCTGGTCCGTGCCTACGTACGCACGGGCGGACGTACCCGTGCGAGTCGTTCGGTCGACCTGGTGACACTTGTTGTGGCAGCACAGGATCCGACGCCCGGTGCCAGTCCGGACGCGCGCCGGGTTTTGAACGTCTGTAGTCGGCACGCTGCACTGTCGCTCGCCGAGGTGGCCGCATATCTCGACCTGCCGCCCTCGGTAGTGAAGATCGTGGTATCGGACCTGCTCGACAGCGGCCATCTGGTCAACCCGACCCCGGCGGACTATGTGCCGGAGGTCGCCCTGCTCGAGGAGGTACTGAATGGGCTCCGCGCTCTCGCCGTCTGAGCGCCCGACTGCCCTGTCCGAACGACCCGCCGCTGTGACCGACCGCACGGTCGACTATGTGCCGGAAACGGTCACGCGCTCGGTGAAGCTATTGGTAGCAGGCAATTTCGGCGTCGGTAAGACCACGTTCGTCAGCAGCGTCTCGGAGATCCGTCCGCTGCGCACGGAAGAGACCATTACCGAGGCCAGCGTCGGTATCGACGATATGGCCGGACTCCCGGGCAAGCAGACCACCACGGTGGCCATGGATTTCGGGCGCATCACGCTCAATCCGCAACTGGCGCTGTATCTGTTCGGTACGCCGGGGCAGCGCCGATTCCTGCCGTTGTGGGAGGAGCTGGCCAACGGCGCACTCGGTGCGCTGGTGCTGGTCGATACCCGCCGCATCGACAAGGCGGACGAGGTGCTGTCCATCCTCGAGGAACGCGGCGTGCCGTATTCCGTGGCCATCAACGAGTTCGACGGTGCGCATCGCTTCCCGCTCAGCGAGATCCGCGATGCGCTCGATCTGGAGCCGGGCACCCCGCTCACCGCGCTGGACGCCCGTGACCGCGGCACCTGCCTGCGCTCGCTGATCACGCTGGTGGAATTCCTGTTCCACCGGCTCGAACCGCGATCCTGAACGTTTCCGACCCGAGCAACGCCGCACCGGCCTCCGGTGCGGCGTTGTTCATATCAGGAGCTGTGCAGGGCGGCCAGCAGGGTGGTCAGGATCGGTGAGCGCCGGATATCGCTGCGGAGCACGGCCGACACCGGAATGCGCAGCGGCCGGCCCGCGAGTTTCAGGGTGGCGATGCCTTCGGTGGCACTGTCGGCATACAGGATGGTCCAGGCGTCCGGCCGGTTGATCAATTCCATCGTCGCGGTGTGATCCGGGGGAATCGGCGGACCGTAGCTGGGCCGGGTCGGCAGTTCGGCGAACGCGTGCCGGACAACGTTGTGCAGAAGCACCTGTTCCGCCTCCGGGGGCAGCAGCAGCGGATATTTCCCCAACTCGGCCAATGTCACATCACCGCGGCCGGCCAGCGGGTGGGCGGTGGAGGCGGCGATCACGAGGTCCTCCACCCACAGCTGGTCGACCGTGAGACCGGGCTGTTCGACACTGCCTCTGATGAGAGCGAGATCACAGTCGCCATCCGCGACCGCGGCGATGCGCTGCCGGAAAGGCTTGATGACGAACTCGATTTCGGCACCCGGATGCGCTTCGCGTGCTCCGGCTATCGCGGATAGCGATCTTGTTGCGAAAGACATGTTCGCCGCCAGGCGAATGCGTGGCCCCGAGTCGCGTACAGCTGCGCGAATAGCGGATTCGAGGCTCAGCATTTGTTTCGCAAGGGGAAGTAGCCGAATAGTTGCCTCAGTCGGAACAACGGAGCGTGTGGAGCGTTCGAAGAGCTGAACACCAAGATCATGTTCGAGCCGCGCGATTTGATGACTGATAGCCGATTGCGATATGAAGCAGCGCACAGCGGCGCGACTGAAGCTCAACTCCTCGCACACCGCGACGAAGTAGGTGAGCTGACGCAGTTCCATCAAGATCTCCATTCATGAATGATCTAGATAAGAGTCATCAATATTATGCGCCCTGACCCCCGAAACATCCAGCCTATGAATCGCGTTTACTCATGACAGAAGGAGGCTGTCATGCAACACGTGGATGCGGGAATCGAAACCACCGATGTGGTCATCGTGGGTTCGGGGTTCGGCGGGCTCGCCGCCGCGAAGCAGCTCAGCAAATCGGGAATCAATTACGTGCTCATCTCGGCGACGCCGGAACACCTGTTCCAGCCGCTGCTCTATCAGGTAGCGACGGGTGTGCTCCCGTCCGCCGATATCGCCCCGCCGATCGCGCAGATCCTGCGCAGGCACAAGGGCTCGGATGTACGACTGGGCAAGGTCGTCGATATCGACGCCGATGCCGCCGTACTCACCTACGACACCGAGCAGGGCCCGCGCAAGATTCGCTACGGCTCGCTGATCGCGGCCACCGGGGCCACCCAATCGTATTTCGGCCGCGACGATTTCGCGGAGAAGACGTTCTCGCTCAAGACCATCGACGATGCCACGCTGCTGCGGGCGCAGATCGAGCGCGTGTTCGCCGAGGCGGCGAAGGCCGATCCGGAAACTCGTGAACGGCTGCTGAGCTTCGTGGTCGTCGGCGCGGGCCCGACCGGCGTCGAGGTCGCCGGCCAGCTCAAGGAGCTCGCGAAACGCCACTACCACCAGGAGATCTCGGTAACCCTGGTCGAGGGCGCCGGCGCGGTGCTGCCACCGTTCGGCGGCAGCCTGTCGGAGTACGCGCGCACATCGTTGAGCCGCAACGGCGTCGAGGTCCTGCTGGACACCTTCGTCACCGATATCGAGGCCGGCAAGGTGACCGTGAAGACCAAGGACGGTGTCGAGCGCGGTATCGGCGCCGAGACCGTGGTGTGGTCGGCGGGTGTGGCGGCCGGCGGATTCGCCACGCTGCTGGCCGAGGTCACCGGCTGCGAAACCGACCGCGCCGGACGGCTTCTCATCAACCCGGACTGCACGGTGGGCGGGCACGCCGATATCTACGCCATCGGCGATATGACCTCGCTGAACGGCTATCCGGGCCAGTCACCGACGGCCATGCAGGAAGGCCGCCACGTCGCCGACATCATCCGTCGCAAGAAGCAGCCCGGCACCCCGTTCGTGTACTGGGACAAGGGCTCGATGGCGGTGATCAGCCGGTTCAGCGCGGTCACCAAGATCAACGACCGCGTCAAGTTCACCGGCACCATCGCCTGGGCCACCTGGCTCGCCGTCCACCTGTTCTACCTGGTCGGCTTCCGCAACCGCTTCGTCGCGGTCCTGTCCTGGCTGGTGGCGTTCATCGGCACGGGCCGCCCGGGCTTCGACGAGAGCGACAAGCCGCGGGCGAAGACGGTTCCCGAGAACCGGCAAGCGGCTTAGCGTCATTCCCACCGAAGTTCCACCTTCCGGCCCGCGACAACGATGCGGGCCGGAACGCGCGGCGTCGGAGTCTCAGGCCGCCCGCTCGACTTCCGCGTCGGTGGTGGCCATGGTGAACAGGTCCTCGGCGAGGGCATCGGGATGTACGCGCCGAATGTCGTCGGGTTCCACCGTGGCGAAGCGGCCGGCATCGAACAGCTGTTGTGCCGCACTGTTTTCGATGAGGCGGCTGATGAGCAGAGCGCCCACCCGCACGCCGCTCGTACGCACCTGCTGGTCGATCGAGTGCAGATAGTTGAGCAGGGCCGACTGCGGCACGCTCGAACTGGCCAGCGCCGCCTGCGGTGCGCGCACCGATCCCCCCTGAGCGATGAGGACGGCGCCGGAGCCGCGGGCCGCCATCGCGGGCACCAGCGCGTGCATGATGCGCACCGGCGTGGTCAGGTTGATCGGCAACCAGCTGCGCAAGGTGTCCGCGTCCAGCGACAACGCATCCACCGGTAGCCGGCTCACATCACCCGGGCTGTAGATCACCACGTCCGGAAGCCCGTGCGCCGCCTGCAGTTCGGCGAGTGCGTGGTCGACCCGGGCGTCGTCGGCGAGGTCGGCGAGCAGCACATCCACCTCTATCCCCTCGGCCGAGAGCCGCGTCCGCAACCGTTCGAGCGTCTCGGGGTTGCGCGCGATCACCGTCACCGAATAGCCCGCACGCCCGAAACGCAGCGCTGCCGACAATCCGAGCGCGGGACCGGCACCGAACACTGCCAGATGTGGCATGACCCAACCTCCATAACTTGAGAGGGCACTCAATTTGAATGCCCTCTCAAGTTAAGGTCAAGTCGAGTGGGTTTTCAAGTTGTTAGGGTGAGGCCATGGCCGAGAAGGTGGCGAGTACCGCGGATACGACCGCCGGCGCGCGACCGCGGCGTCGTGACGCCCGGGACAATCGGGACAAGATCGCCGCGGCGGCCCGGCGGCGGTTCACGGCCGAGGGCCTCGACGCCTCGCTGAATCAGATCGCGCGCGACGCCGGAGTCAGCATCGGCACGCTCTACAACCACTTCCCCACCCGGGAAGCACTGATCGACGACGCGCTCCTCGAGTTGGTCGTGGAGTCGGGCCGCAGCGCGGAGGAGGCACTGCGAGCGCACGACCCCTGGACGGGCCTGGTCGACCATCTGACGAAGCTGGCGCAGTGGCAGGCGAACGATCGCGGCTTCACCGATATCTGCGTGTACTCGCTGCCCGCCGACAGTCCGATCGAGGTGGCGAAACATCAGGGCCACACCCTGTTCCGGCAACTGGTGGCCCGGGCGCAGGAGGCCGGGCGGCTGCGTAGCGACATCACCGAAACCGATCTCGGTCTGCTGCTGTGGTCGGTGGTGCGGGCGACCGACGGCGTGCGCGACCTCGCACCCGAGGCGTGGCGCCGGCATCTGACGGTCCTGCTCGACGGCTTACGCGCCGAGGCCGCCCATCCCCTGCCGGGCAGCGCGCTCGATCCCGAACAGGTCCGCGCGGCAATGACTCTCGGGTGAAAGACATTCGGCCGAAGACCCCCGGACAGAGCAGTCCCCGGTAGTCTCCATCGATACCTGAACTTCAGTCGTCGCTGATTGTTCTGGATATTCGACTGGCTTGCCGGGGGCCTGGCCAGATCCTGGAAACCATCTCGTGAGTCGTTCGACGTCTCGTCCGACTACGTGGTGATTTCCGGTGTTCCGGTGTATCACCTAGTTTCCTCCTGATTTTTCTCCAGTCAAGAGCTCAGGAAGGAAAAACTACAGCTTGGCGAGCACTTTTTGGACGGTGAGCCAGGTGCGGGTAGTGATGTCCTTGCCGTAGACGGTCTCCAGCCACGCCATGTGATTGGGAGTCCCCGCGACGGAGTTGTCGATGACCGCCAGCAGGGCCCGCGCCGGTTCGTCGAAGCGCACGATCCGCACGGCCGACGCCAGGTCGCCGGGGAGTTCGGGCGGCGCGGAGCCCGCGCGGTCCTTCACGAACGTCGCGGTGAGGTAGGTGCCGCGGCAGTGCGTGAGGCCGGGAAAGGGATCCGAATCGACCAGTTTCTGCACTTCCTCGCGGCTGCGGATGATGGTGCCGCCGGCGATGCCCAGCTCGGCCTGCAACGCCGCCTGAATACGCGATTCCATTGCGGTGATATCGGTTTCGGTGCTGCCGAAGACGATGTTCCCGCTCGCCAGCACCGACCCGACGCCCTCGTAGCCGAGTCCCTCGAAGACCGCCCGCACCTTCTCGTTGCGCATATTCGGGTTGCTGGGCATGATTCCCCGCAACCAGGCCGCATACCGGTTCATGAGCGGAAGGCTACCCGGCGCCACCGACACCGAAGCCCTCGATTCGACTCCGCGGACGAGGCGCGCTCGACGGCGTAGGTGAGGTGGGCCAGCCCCGCGCCCACCGTCCGGATACCGGTGAGACGCAGGGGCCGCGGTGTCACCGGCAGCGCGTCGTCCCCGTGCTCGAAGAGGCGACTGCCGGCGCCCACCACCACCGGGAACACGGCCAATCGCAGCTCGTCGACCAGGCCACTCGCCAGGAGGGCATGGACCAGTTCGGTGCTCGCGTAGACCCGGATCTCACCGTCGAGCAGATACCTCAACTTCGACACCTGCTCGGTGAGGTCGCCCCGCAGCACGGTCGTGTTGTTCCACTCGGGATCCGACAGCGCCGCGGACACAACGTATTTCGGCATACCGTTCATCCGGTCCGCGGTCGCGCCGGTGCGCCGCGGATACCGGGCGGCGAAGTATTCGTAACTGCGCCTGCCCAACAGCAGTGCCTGCGCGTCCAGCACATCCTCGTGAATCAGCCGGGCCCATTCCGCGCGGTCTTCCGGCGACAGCGCCGCACGCCAATCCGCGGTGCTGAAACCCTCCTCACCCGTCGGATCCTGGGTCACTCCATCGAGCGACACATTCTCGAAGACGACAATCTTTCCCATGGCGGTGCTCCTCTCGTAGGTGGCGAACTGCCACAGAGACAGACACCGCCGCATCGGCGGAAATGGTCGCGTCCGGACCGACACTTTCACCGCCGCCGCGGTGTCCATATTCGGTGGAGGTGTGTCATGACAGACGAAGAGGGTGACGTGGTGGCGACGGGCGACCTGATGGCCGCGGCGCGCGCCGGGGACGGTGCGGCGTTTCGGGCCTTGACCGGGCCGTACCGGGCTGAGTTACAGGTGCACTGCTATCGGATGCTCGGCTCGTTCCAGGATGCCGAGGACGCCCTGCAGGACACGCTTCTGGCCGCGTGGCAGGGCATCGGCGCATTTCAGGAGCGCTCCTCGTTGCGCACCTGGCTGTATCGGATCGCCACCAACCGGTGCCTGAACGCGCGCCGGGCCGCGGGCCGGCGCCGGGCGAAGGAGTGGGACGTGCCCGATGTGGAACCACCGGAGCCCTCCCGGCTCGGCGAGGTCGTGTGGTTGCAGCCCTGCCCCGACGCACTGCTCGAGCAGGCGCCTCCCGGCCCGGAGGCACGCTACGAGCAGCGCGAGTCCGTCTCGCTGGCATTCCTGACGGCACTGCAACTGCTGCCGCCGCGGCAGGTCGCCGTCCTCGTGCTGCGCGATGTCCTCGGATTCCGCGCGACCGAGACCGCCCGGATGCTCGACACCACCGCCGACTCGGTCAACAGTGCCCTCGCCCGGGCCCGCGCGGCACTCGAGCGCCGCCGCCCGACCGGCCGATCACCGGCCCCGGGATCGGCGGACGAGGAGGCCATCGTGGCGAGATTCGCGCACGCGTGGGAATCGGCCGATGTGGACGCGCTCGTGCGACTGCTGACCGACGACGTCTTCATCTCGATGCCGCCGATCCCGTTCGAATACGTGGGGCGTGCGGTCGCCGGGCGCTTCTGCGCCGACATCTTCGCCGCCGGGCGGCGATTCGACCTGGTTCCGACGCGGGCCAACGGCCAACCGGCGTTCGGCGCCTACCTGCGCGGCACGGACGGCAGCAGTCACGGGACCGGACTGTACGTACTGTCGCTCGCCGGTGAGCGCATCAGCGCCCTGGCCCGATTCGAGAGCACCGTGTTGCCGTGGTTCGGCCTGCCCCGCACGCTGCCGAGTCGATAGGGCTTCGAGTACGACCGCGCCGCAGGTTCGCCGGATCAGTCCGATCCGGCGCCGACTCCCGCCTTCTTGCGTTCGATATCGGCCAGGGCGGCGGCATGCCGGGCCCGCTCCTCGGCGGCGTCGTCCCAGGCCTTCTTGCGGTTCTTGACCACCCGGGCCGGAGCGCCGACGGCGATACTGAAGTCGGGGATCTCACCCTTCACCACGGCATGGGCGCCGAGCACGCAGCCGCGGCCCACCCGGGTCTCGCGCAGCACGGTCACCTTGGCCGCGATCCAGGTGTCGGGGCCGATGCGGACCGGACTCTTCACGATGCCCTGATCCTTGATCGGCATCGTCACATCGTCCATCCGATGGTCGAAGTCGCAGATGTAGCACCAGTCCGCGACCAGGGTCGACTCGCCGATCTCGATATCGAGATAGGTGTTGACGACGTTGTCCTTACCGAAAACCACCTTGTCGCCGATGCGCAGCGAACCCTCGTGGCAGCGCAGCGCGTTGCCGTCGCCGATGTGCACCCATTTGCCGATCTCCATGCGGCCGAGCTCCGGGGTGGCGTGGATCTCCACATTGCGGCCCAGGAAGACCATGCCGCGCAGCACGATATGCGGATTCGCCAGCCGGAATTTGAACAGCCGGTAGTACCGCACCAGGTACCACGGCGTGTACGCCCGATTGGCGAGCACCCAGCGCAGCGACGCCACGGTCAGAAAGCGCGCCTGCTCCGGATCCCGGCGGCGCGAACCCCGCCAACGCGAACGCAACGGTGCGCCCCACATGCTCGTCACGGGCCAGCTCCCTTTCCTCGGGCGACGGTTACCTCGGTGGTCACCTGATCGAGGTACCAGCGTACTTTCGCACCGCGGACGCGCGCTTGCGCCCCGGGAAATCGGGTCGCCGCCACTCCCCGGCGGCCGGGGGGCCGGTCGCATTCTCACCCAGCACGCTGTCACGGCGGTGAATGTTCTAGTCTCGTGCAGGCCCGTTACGAACAGATGGGAGTCCAGCAGGTGCGAAGCGGCAGCCGGCGACCCGAGCGCAGCGAGCACGACCGCGGCGGACACCACCCGACGATCTTGCGCCACTCGGTGATTCGGGGAGGCGCCCCGAGGCGCGTGATCGCGGCGGTGGGCACCCTGGGCCTACTGATGCTGACCGGATGCGGCAGCAGCACCGTCGACGACATCAAGGTCGGCTCCGGCAAGGGCTGGCAGTCGGCGTTCCACGACGCCCGCAACAGCGGCGCGAGTTCGGTCACCGGCGCCCGCCATCTGAGTCTGAGCTGGTCGCGGCCGATCGGCGGCCCGCTGGCGAACGCGACCACGATCGGCCCGGACGGCCAGTTGTTCGTCACCTCCCGCACCACCACCGACTGTGTCGGCAAGCCGGGGACCACCGGCATGATCTTCTCCTTCCAGATGCCCACCGGGCGCAAGCGTTTCTGCAATGCGCTGGGACCGGATGCCGTCGCGGCGGCCTCGGCAGTCGACGGGGCGAGCAATGTGTACGTGGGTGACGACGGCGCGGTGTTCTCGTTCAACCCGCTGGGGCAACCGCGCTGGCGCACTCCCGTTGCCGGCGTTCCGGTCTCGGTGCAGTTCACCCACAACGGCACCGTGTTGTCGGTGTCGCAATCCGGTCAGGTCGACGTCCTGGACCGCCAGACCGGCGACCGCGAGGTGTCGACCTATCAGGTGCTGGGCGACCCCGACTTCCTCGCCCACCCGAATGTCACGCGCCCGCCGGACGGGCAGGGCATCGACGACTGCGCCGTCGGCGGTCCGCAGTGCGCGGTGGCGAACGTGTCTGCGCTCGACCCGAATTCGGGCCGCTTCTATCTGACCGCCTGGCGCACGGGCGCCCCTGCGGCGTCCCTGGTGGCGCTGCACTACGCCGACAAGAAGGTCACCCAGGACTGGAGCGTCGACATCCTCACCGACGGCAGCGCCACGAGCCCGGCGCTGTCGGCGGACGGGAAGACGCTGTACGTGGGTGACAACAGCGGACGGCTGCTCGCCGTCGACACCGCCGACGGCCACACGAAGTGGACGCAGCCGCTGGGCTTCGCTCCGCGCGGCGGCATCTCCCTGCTCGACGGCCTGCTGATTCCGGCCGGCGACGACGGACATCTGATGGCGTTGCGCGACACCGGCGACCGCGTCGATATCGCCTGGGAGCGCAAGGATCTCACGCTGCGCGGCCGCCCGGTGCAGACCGCCGGCGACACCGGCTACGTGGTGGTGCCGATGGGCGAGGCGCTGCACCTGCTGACCTTCGACACGAAGTCGGGTAAGACGATCGCCTCCGCCCCGCTGCCGGGCGCGCAGGGCACGACGGTGTCCACCGCGATCGGGCCCGACGGTCAGGTCGTGGTCGGCACCCGGATCGGCGAACTGTTCGCCTTCACACCGGACCGCTGATCTTCCCGCTCACCGGGCCGGCGGGGTTTCGCAGACGAATGCCGTCGCGGTCCGGCCGATCCGGGTGATCACCACGGTGTGGGGGGTACTGCCCCGCGGTTTGATCCGGCGGCGCAGCGCATCGGGGTCGACGTCGACGCCGCGGATCAGGATCTCGAGCGGACCGCAGTCGCGGCGGTGCAATTCGGCGCGCAGCGCCTTCTCCCGGAATTCCAGCCGATCCAGAATGCGAAACCCGCGCACCCCCGGCGGCACGATGTCGCCGGTGAGGTAGGCGATGCGCGGATCCAGTTGCCACAGGCCGTATCTCGCGGCGTAATGGCGGACCAGACCGGCCCGGACTACCGCGCCGTCCGGGTCGACGAGCCAGGTCCCGGGCTCCCGTTCGGGAAGGTCGTCGGGCTCGGCATCGGTCAGCGACCACGACGAACCGTCGCTACGCAATACCGTCGCCCGCCTGGTCACCCCGGCTTCGGTGAGCCCGCGTGACCACAGGCAGGCTTCGCGTACGGCGCCGTCGAGGGAGACCACCTCGACCTCACCGTCCCAGGAGAGCCCCGCGTAGCCGTCGGCCGCCGTCCGGTCCGTTCGCGCGGGCAAGGGTTGCGTATCCGGCCGGCGCAGTGCGAAACGGTCGAAATCCAGTCCGGGAGCGCATTTCACGACCAGATCCCGGTCACGATGGACGGCCAGCAGCCGCTGTAACGGTGGTTGCAGCCGATCCGGATCGTGGGTACGCCGGCCTCCCTCGCGCCGCGCCGGATCGGCGATCACCACGGTGCCGGTACTGCACGGCCGCAGCGCATCGGCCTGCAGCAGAGCGACATTCGGCGCGTCGGCCAGATTGTGCGCGGCCATCGCCAGCCGCACCCGGTCCAGATCGCTGCCCAGCACCGCCGGGCATTCGCGCCGCAGCGCGGCCAGTTCCGCGCCGACCGAGCACGTGACGTCGTGCACCGGACGCCCCGCCAGCCGCCGGGCCCGATGCCGCGCCACGAGACTCGGCGTCGCCTGTTGCAGGGCGTCGTCGGTGAACAGCCACCCGGCCGCCTCGTCGAGTTTGGCCGCCGCGCGCCGGCGCAGCCGCACGGTCTCCACCAGTGCGGCCGTGCGGTCGCCGTAGTCACGCCGCAGAGTATCCAGATCCCGCAGCATCGTCGCGGGAGTCAGCGCGCGTTCTCCGACCGCGGACAGCGCGTCCCGGCCGGCCGCACTGTCCAGATAGTCGACGTCTCGCGAGGTGAACGAATATCCCATCAGCGCGGCCCCGGCCGGTGCGAAACAGCCTGCCGCCCACTACTTTCCGGCGGCACCCGGCTTCACGCCGGTGATCATGGCGTTGTAGAAGAACTGGCGCGGCACCACGTGGCGCAGCACCTTCTCGTCGAGCTTGCTCAGACCGAGCCACGCCTTGTACTGGGCCATCCGGTAGCGCCAGGTCAGCTTCTCCTCCGGCACCGCGGCCTCGAAGGTGCGCACCGGCCAGCCCCACAGCGCGGCGGCGAATTCCTCGGTCTCGGCGTGCACCTGCACGGCGCCCGCGCTGCGGGCGATCTGCTCGAGTTCGGAGGGATCGAAGGTGTGCAGGTCGACGACGGCCTCCAGGGCCGCGGCCCGCGACGACTCGTCCAGTTCGGCCTGCGGTCGCCGCCAGTCGGACAGGAACGGCAGCTTGGTCACCTCGGTGGTGACCTTCCAGGTGATCTGGCCCAGTTTGCGGGCGTAGAAGTTGCCGATGGTGGTCGGCTCACCGGCGAAGACGAAGCGGCCGCCCGGCTTCAGCACCCGCAGGCATTCCCGCAGCGCCTGCTCCACGTCCGGAATGTGATGCAGCACAGCATGTCCCACGACCAGATCGAAGGTGTCGTCCTCGTAGGGGATGGTCTCGGCGTCGGCGACGCGGCCGTCGACATCCAGCCCCAGGTTCTGCGCGTTGCGGGTGGCCACCTTGACCATGCCCGGCGACAGGTCGGTCACCGAACCGGTTTTCGCCACTCCGGCCTGCATCAGATTCAACAGGAAGAAGCCGGTGCCGCAACCGAGTTCGAGGGCTCGCTCGTACGGCAGCGGCGCATTCGGGGCGACGGCGTCGAAGCGACCGCGCGCGTACTCGATGCACCGCTCGTCGTAGGAGATGGACCATTTGTCGTCGTAGGTCTCCGCCTCCCAGTCGTGGTAGAGGACCTGCGCAAGCTTGTTGTCGGTGAGCGCGGCCTGGACCTCGGCCTCGGTGGCGTGCGGGTTCGGCGCGGGGTCGTCAAGACGTGCGGTCATGGTCGCACAGCGTATCGAGTGATCATGCGGAGTGGGTCAGCGGCCCAGGAATTCCGCGGCGCCCGGACCGGACGCCGAATAAGAACGTGTTCCTACGCTGCGGTCTTCTGTTTCGAACAGCTCCGCCCACTCGGCGCGGGCGCGGTCGAGGCCGTGCGGACCGGCCTCGAAGACCCGTTTCGCGGCGGCCAGCGCGCGGGCCGGACCGCTGGTGAACTGCCGCGCCCACCGCAGCGCCGCACCGAAGACGTCGTCGGGGGCGACCACCTCGTCGACCAGCCCGATCGCCGCCGCCTCCTCGGCATCGACATAGCGGCCGGTGTACACCAGATCCTTGGCCGGGCCCGGGCCCACGAGCAGCCCCAGCCGACGGATGCCCGCCACCGGGATCAGGCCCGCCCGGATCTGCGGCAAGCCCAGTTTCACGTTGTCACCGATCAACCGGCGGTCGGCGCCCAGAGCGAGCTCGAGTCCCGCACCGACCGCGTACCCGGTGATCGCGGCGATCGTCGGCTGCGGAATCCGGGCCAGACAACCCAGCGCCTGCTGCAGATCCGCGGCCACGGCGCCGGCCTGCCCGGGCGTCCAGCGCGCGAGTTCGTCGACGTCGTCGCCCGCGCTGAAGATTCGCTCGTCGCCGTAGACGATCACGGCCCGCACCTCGTCGTCCGCCGCGAGGGCGTCGGCGGCCGCCGCGAGTTCCAGCGCCAGCTGCAGATCGATGAGATTCAGCGGCGGCCGCGCGAAACGCAGTACGGCGATTCCCGCCTCGACACGGTCCACGGTCACGAATTCGGCCACGGCGGCGAGCCTACTGTGCGCGGCGGGACGCACCGTACGTCGGGATGTTCGCGCCGGCTCAGTCTCGCTTCGAGCCCTGCAGCCGCGACGCGTCCGGCATATCGGCGAAATAGCGGGTGTTGTTCGGGAACTGCAGCATCGGCTGACCGTCGACCGGTTCGAAGATCGGCATGATCGGACTGATCGCGCGGTCGGCCGCGAGAATCTCTGCGGTGGAGGCGAATTCGGCGATGGAGCTCAGCTGGGTCCAGGTCGGCGGCAGCAGGACGTCCTCGCCGGCCCGCCAGCGATCCAGCGCCTGCGCCGGGGTCCGCCACGCGACGTCGTGCGCCTCGGTGGTCGCGCCGTCGGCGCGCTGCCCCGCGGGCAGGACCGCGACGAAGAAGTAGGTGTCGTAACGGCGCGGTTCCACCACCGGGGTGATCCAGTTGTCCCACGGGCGCAGCAGATCCGCGCGCAGGATCAGATTCTCGTTCGCCAAAAAATCGCCGAACGACAGTTCGCGGCGCTCGAGCTTCTCCCGGGCGCTGCGGTAGGCGACGGTGTCGGAGACCACGGTGTCGGCGGTCGGGCCCGCCAGCAGCACACCGCATTCCTCGAAGGTCTCCCGGACCGCGGCACACACCAGCGCCTGCGCGCGAGCGCGATCGACCCCGAAACGCTGCCCCCACCACGTCGGGTCCGGGCCGGCCCAGCCGATTTCCGCATCGGCGTCGGAGGGGTCGACACCACCGCCGGGAAAGACCGTCATGCCGGCCGCGAAGGCCATCGCCTTGACCCGTCGTTGCAGGAAAACCTCCGGACCGGATGCGCCGTCACGCACGAGCACTACGGTCGAAGCGTCCTTCGGCGCCGGTGGCTGGGCCGGGGTTTCCGCAACAGATTCACTCACAATCGCACCATAACGCGCGCTCGGTTCCGATCGGCAGCAGGTGTGGCGAAAGCGGCGCCGGGGCCCGCCGCGCGATCGAGGTTCAGGCGCGGTGGCGGCCGAAGCGTTGCGAGCGCCGCGCGAAATACCGTCCGTCGATGCGATCGAGGGCGATGGACTGGCGGAAGGCCTCGCTGAGATTCTCCGCGGTCAGCACATCCGAGAGCAGGCCCTGGGCGATCACATCGCCCTCGTTGAGCAGCAGCGCGTGGGTGAAGCCGGGCGGAATCTCCTCGACGTGATGGGTGACCAGCACGGTCGCCGGAGCATCCGGGTCGGCGGCCAGATCGCCCAGTTGCTCGACCAGTTCCTCGCGGCCACCCAGATCCAGCCCGGCGGCCGGTTCGTCGAGCAGCAGCAGTTCGGGATCGGTCATCAGGGCGCGGGCGATGAGGACACGTTTGCGTTCGCCCTCGGACAGCGTTCCGTAGGCGCGGTCGGAAAGGTGTTCGGCGCCCAGGCTTTCCAGGATGTCGACGGCGCGGTCGGTGTCGACCTCGTCGTAGCGCTCGCGCCAGCGGCCCATCACGGCGTACCCCGCCGACACCACCAGATCCGACACCTTCTCGTCCACCGGGATCCGGCTGGCCACCGCGGCCGACGATAGGCCGATGCGGGGGCGCAGTTCGCTGATGTCGGTCTTTCCGAGCACCTCGCCCAGCAGCGTGGCCGACCCCGAGGTCGGATACAGCTCGGCCGCGGCCATCCGCAGCAGCGACGTCTTCCCGGCGCCGTTGGGGCCGAGCACGACCCAGCGTTCGTCGAGCTCCACCTGCCAGGTGACGGGACCCACCAGCGTGTGGCCCGACCGCCGGACGGTCACCTCGTTGAAGTCGATGAGCAGATCGGGATCCGGTTGCGGCACGAGCTCCATCTTTGCCGACGCGCTCGATCCGTTGCCAACGTGGTCGGTGTGCACGCTATCCGTCATAGTCGGCCTCCCGCTCCCTCACGATCCGAATCGGCCATTGCCGCAGTGAGATTCCGCACGTTTGAGCACCCTACGGTGCCACCGCGATCACCGTCATCGAACCCGGCGCCACTTCGGTGAATCCGGCATCCCGGACCGCGGCGATCCTCTCCGGCCCGGCGCCGCCGTTCACCCGGGCGCACAGCCGGGCCCAGTGATCCGGCTCCGCGTCACGGACCGCGCAGCGGAATTCACGCCGGGCCCAGGCGAAGGCCTGTTCCACCGGGAGCGCACCGGCCAGCAACATGCTCGCGTGACCGACCTGCGCCGCCGCCTTGCCGACGGTCATCCCGAGAGCCGAATTCACCCACAGCACAGGCGATTCCGGGTCCGGCGGGCCGGGTTCGTCGTGTTCGAGGTCGGTGCCGCCGATCTGCAGTTTGCGGATGCGCGGGTCGACCTCGCCCACCGGGCCCGGCACCAGGGCGCGGGCCTGGGCGCCGCCCACGTCGATCGTGATGCCCTCGACATGGCCGGCCGAGATCCACTGCGCACCCCGAGCTCGCCGCGCCACCTTCCGGATCCGCGACCGCTTCCACGCGAGATAGCGCGACTCCCACTCCCCGCCCGGGCCGACGCGTGGATCCAGGCACAGCGCGACGGCCGCAGCCGCGGCCGCCTCCAGCACCGCACTGCGCAGCGGCGGTTCGGCTTTCGGAATGTGCAGGACCATCTGCATCGCCTGCACCTGCGCGGGATCGTCCGGATCGCCGCCGCCACCGTAGCCGAGCGCCAGCTCCGCATGCCGGGCGCGGAAACCGGAATCCAGCACGAGCGGCGGTGCGGCGCCGGGGCCGGGCGCGTCGAGCTCGGGTTCGGTCATCAGCTCAGCGGTACCCGGCGCAGCAGACCGTCGCGGGCGTCCGCGGCCTCGACCTCGTCGCGGGTGACACCGAGGATGAACAACACCGCGTCCAGGAACGGGTGCGACAGCGCGGTGTCGGCGACCTCTCGCAGTGCGGGCTTGGCCTGGAAGGCGATACCCAGGCCGGCCGCGTTGAGCATGTCGATGTCGTTGGCGCCGTCGCCGACCGCGACGGTCTGTTCCATCGGCACACCGGCCTCGGCCGCGAAACGCCGCAGCGCCACCGCCTTTCCGGGCCGGTCGACGATCTCGCCGATGACCTGACCGGTGAGCTTGCCGTCGACCACCTCGAGGGTGTTGGCGTGCACGAAATCCAATTCCAGCTCGTGCGCCAGCGGTTCGATGACCTGCCGGAAGCCGCCCGAGACCACGCCGCAGCGGAATCCGAGCCGGCGCAGGGTGCGAATGGTGGTCCGCGCGCCGGGGGTCAGTTCGATCCGCTCGGCGACCTGATCGATCACCGTCTCGTCCAGCCCGGTGAGGGTGGCGACGCGCTGGCGCAGCGATTCGGCGAAGTCGATCTCCCCGCGCATCGCGGCCTCGGTGACCTTGCGGACCTCCTCCTCGACACCGGCGTGCGCGGCGAGCATCTCGATCACCTCACCCTGGATGAGGGTGGAGTCGACGTCGAACACGATGAGCCGCTTGGCCCGCCGGGCCAGCCCCGCGCGCTCGACGGCGACATCGACCTTCTCCTTCGCGGCGACCTCGGCCAGCGCCGTGCGCAGGCGGGTCTCGGCCAGCGGGTCCTCGGTCGCCGGTGCGGTGACCATCAATTCGAGGCCGGTCACCGGGTAGTCGGCGATGCCGCGGATGGAGTCGATGTTGACCTCCTGCGCGGCCAGCGTGCGGGCGATCGTGCTGAACGCGCGAGCGGTCACCGGGCTGCCGAGCACCACCACCGCGTGCGTGGACAGCGGCGCCCCGGAGACCGAGTTGGCGCCGATCTCGACATCGACCTGCATGCCGACCGTCGCCATCGCGTCCTCGAGCTGATCCTGCAGGTCCTCCGGATCGCCCGGACTCGTAACCAGCACACCGAGGGTCAGCCGGCCCCGGATCACGACCTGCTCCACGTCCAGCAGGCTCACGCCGTGCCGGGACAGCGCCGCCAGCAGCACCGAGGTCACGCCCGGTTTATCGGGTCCGGTGACCGTGATCAGCACCGTCGTCTCGGTGGCGGTGCCACGATCGGACTCGGACGTGCCCACGCGCAACTCCATCTCTTCGTCACAGCTCCTCGCGCCGGCGATCGCGGTCCGCCGGCGGCCAGCGAACATTCTCTCAGGTCGGGTGCGGCCACCGGCGCGCGCCGGTCACCGGAGGCACCACCACGCCCTCCGGCCCGGCGTGGCACCCCCGAAACGCCGAACGCGGCGGCCGTCGCACTGGACGGCCGCCGCGCCGGGACTTCGCTACTCGATGCGGGGTACTAGCTCGACACCTTCTCGAGCTCGGCCACGTGATGGGACTTCGAGCCCCAGCCCACGTGCGCCTCGGCCCGCATGCGCTCCACCATGTGCGGGTAGTGCAGCTCGAACGCCGGACGCTCGGAGCGGATCCGCGGCAGCTCGTAGAAGTTGTGCCGCGGCGGCGGGCAGGTGGTAGCCCACTCCAGCGAGTTGCCGTAGCCCCACGGATCGTCCACGGTCACGACCTCGCCGTAGCGGTAGCTCTTGAAGACGTTCCAGATGAACGGCAGCGTCGAGGCACCGAGGATGAAGGCGCCGATCGTGGAGATCGTGTTCAGGGTGGTGAAACCGTCGGTCGGCAGGTAGTCCGCGTACCGACGCGGCATGCCCTCGTTACCCAGCCAGTGCTGCACCAGGAAGGTGGTGTGGAAGCCGACCATGGTCGCCCAGAAGTGCCACTTGCCCAGGCGCTCGTCCAGCATGCGGCCGGTCATCTTCGGGAACCAGAAGTAGATACCGGCGAAGGTGGCGAACACGATGGTGCCGAAGAGCACGTAGTGGAAGTGCGCGACCACGAAGTAGGTGTCGGACACGTGGAAGTCCAGCGGCGGGCTGGCCAGGATGACGCCCGACAGACCACCGAAGAGGAACGTGACCAGGAAGCCGACCGAGAACAACATCGGTGATTCGAAGGTCAACTGCCCCTTCCACATCGTGCCGATCCAGTTGAAGAACTTCACACCGGTCGGAACCGCGATCAGGAAGGTCATGAACGAGAAGTACGGCAGCAGCACCGCACCGGTGGCGTACATGTGGTGCGCCCACACCGCGATCGACAGCGCGGCGATGCCCAGGGTCGCGTAGACCAGGGTGGTGTAACCGAAGATCGGCTTACGGCTGAAGACCGGGAAGATCTCGGACACGATGCCGAAGAACGGCAGCGCGATGATGTACACCTCGGGGTGGCCGAAGTACCAGAACAGGTGCTGGTAGAGCAGCGAACCGCCGGTGGCCGGGTCGTAGATGTGGCCGCCCAGGTGACGGTCGTAGGCCAGCGCCATCAGCGCGGCGGTCAGCAGCGGGAAGGCCAGCAGCACGAGGACGCTGGTGACGGCGATGTTCCAGGTGAAGATCGGCATCCGGAACAGGGTCATACCCGGGCAGCGCAGGCAGACGACGGTGGTCAGCATGTTGACACCACCGAGGATGGTGCCTAGACCGGAGACGGCCAGACCCAGAATCCACAGGTCGGCGCCGACACCCGGGGAGTGCACGATGTCCGACAGCGGGGTGTAGGCGGTCCAGCCGAAGTCGGCGGCGCCACCGGGGGTGATGAAACCCGCGGTGGCCATGGTCGCGCCGAACAGGTACAGCCAGTAGCTGAACGCGTTCAGACGCGGGAAGGCGACGTCGGGCGCACCGATCTGCAGCGGCAGCACGATGTTGGCGAAGCCGAACACGATCGCGGTCGCATAGAACAGCAGCATGATCGTGCCGTGCATGGTGAACAGCTGGTTGAACTGCTCCGGCGACAGGAACTGCAGACCCGGACGAGCGAGCTCACCACGCATCAGCAGGGCCATCAGACCGCCGATCATGAAGAACGACATCGCGGTCACCAGGTACATCACACCGAGGACCTTCGGGTCCGTGGTGGTGACGGCCTTGTAGATGAACGAACCCTTCGGGCCCAGTCGTGCCGGATACGGCCGTGTCGCTTCCAGCTTGGGGACTGGCTGGGGCTCTACAGCAGTCACTGATCCTCCTGAAGGTGTGCCTTCTGCTCGTTTCGCACGCTCGTGCGTTCCGGCGCATGACGAAACGACGGTGGCTTGCGCTAGAGGCATCGTAAACCGTGGCGTCGCAGGCGTCCGACGGGGTCCTACTCTGTGTCGTATTCGCCGCGCGGACGGTGCCGCAATCATCCTGCACGTGGGCGCATGTACCCTACGCTGCATGCCGGTGAGCGAACGCGTCTCCACCCGAAAGCCCAAGACCCGCAAGCGCACCAGTGCGCGCCGGCTCGCGCTCGGCGGTGCGGCCGCGGGCGCCGTGGCCCTCCTGGTCACCGGCTGCGGCACCGGGGGCGACGACGCGTCGAGTTCGATCGTCCGGACCACCACCAATATCGCCGGCGCGAGCGTGGTCGGCATCGAGCGCGACACCACCCACGCCTGCGCCCTGCCCAGCGCCCCCGACCAGACCTCGGGCACCCACACGGTGGCGGGAACCCAGGTGCCCGCGGATCCGAAACGCATTGTCGTGCTGGATACCGCCGCGCTGGACGCGGTCTGCGCGGTGGGCCTGTGGGAGCGGGTCGTCGGCGCGACCACCGCGGCCGGACCGGCGCCGCAGCCGAACTATCTGGGCACCGGCGTCCTGAAGATCCCGAGCGTGGGGTCCTCGGGGGCGGTGGACACGGCCAAAATCTCCGCGCTGCAACCGGATCTGATTCTCGGCGCCGCGGGTGACGGGGATCTCGCCGCACTGCGCGGGATCGCCCCGACCGTGCTGGTCGACCATCGAGGCTGGCAGGACGATTTCACCGCTTACGCCGAGGCTCTGGGACGCGGATCGGCCGGCGCGAAGGCGCTCGCGGACTACCGCACCGACGCCCGCGAAACCGGGGCCTCGATCGCCGCCAACCTGTCGCAGGCGTCGGTGATCCGCTTCTCTCCCAAGGATATTCAGGTCCAGGGCACCGACACGTTCGCGGGACAGGTACTCACCGACGCGGGCGTGCAGCGCCCCGGCGCCCAGCGCGATCGCTCGTTCACGGTGGACAGCCTCGCCACCGAAAGCGACCGCAACAAGATCGAGGGCGACATCATCTATCTGATGTTCGACGGCCCCGACGGTAAAAGCCACGGCGAATCAGTGATGAAGGGCGACGACTGGAAAGCGCTCGGCGCCGTCTCCGACAAGCGCGATTTCGCCGTCGAGGACGACCTCTGGCACGGTTCCGGGCTCACCGCCGCGCGGGCGATCCTCGACGACCTGCGCAAGACGCTCAACGGGTATGTGACGGACTGAGCCGGTGAGGCGCGGCAGGCGGCGCGCCCCGGTTCAACGACCGTCCGCGTCGCCCGCCTGTCTCTCGATACGCGAGGACGTTTTCGGCCGGCCCGGCGGTGGTCGGCGCGGATCGTCGGCGGCCGCGCGTGGGCGTAGCGCGTAGGCGGGCACCAACTGGTCGGTGAGATGCAGCGGCGCCCGCCCGTCCGCGTAACAGACCGAGAAATTCACCCGGCCCAGCCATTCGCCGCTGAACGAGGGCACCCAGTGCGTCAACGTCCCCGGCCGCTCCCCCGTCATATCCAGCCCCGCCCCGTTGACGTGCCGGGGCGTGCCCGGATCCCGGATGAGAATCGCGTCCAACCGCACCCACACCGGTTTCGGCGGCTGCACGAGCACCCGGTAGTAATAGCCGGCCTCGTTCGGATACTGCAGCTGCGGTTCGGTCCCCTCGGTCCGCGGAACGCCGTCCGGAAGCCGTCGCGGCGCCCGGCCGGAGAACCCATCGCCCGTCCCCTCCGACGACACACCCCTACCGGCACTCGAACACATATTCGAATAATACCGAGCGGTCGGCCCGATCGACACTCACCCCACCACATCCGGGCTGCACCTCGTCCGCGCACGTCATGATGGGACGGGTGGGCAGACTTCTCGTGCTGGTGAACGGTCTTCCGGGCGCCGGCAAATCGACCGTCGGACAGGCGCTGGCGCGAGTCCTGGGCGCCCGATTCCTCTCGAAGGACACGGTCAAGGAGGCGCTGGCAGCCTGCGTCGACGCCCCCGCCGATCTCCCGGATCTGGGCGGCGTGGCGATGGACGCGGTCTGGTCACTGGCGCGAACCAGTCCCACCTCGGTCGTCATCGATTCCTGGTGGTTCGCACCGCGCGACCGGGAATTCGCCCGCGCCGGTATCGAGAAGGTAGGCGCGGACCGGGCCGTCGAAGTCTGGTGCGACGTGCCGGCGGCGGTGGCGAGGGCCCGCTACACGCGGCGGCGCCGCGCCGACTTCTTCCACGACAACGAGCGCCTGAGCACGCATTGGGACCTCTGGGCGGACCAGGCGACACCCTTGGGACTCGTCCCGCTCGTCGTCGTCGACACGACCATCCCGGTCGACTACGCCGATTTGGCCGAACGGATCGACCGAGCCACCGAGCCCGGGCGGGCATCGAATCTTGTTCCACCCCAGCGCACTTGACCGATCACAGCTTCGGCGGCGACCGGAGCCTCCGCCCACCCGAACACCTCGGCGACGCGGACAACGTCGGAGCGCTTGCGCACAGCGCCTCAGCCTCGACTACACCTGTTGCCGCCATCCGATCGTCGACCGCGGAGCCCTCGGGATGTCACCAACCTCAGGCGCGGTCGTGAATGGTGACGGCATATCCGTCGGGATCGGCGAAGGTGAAGGTTCGCCCGAAGGGGCCGTCGACGGGTGCGGCGAGGATCGAGACTCCGGCCGCGGCCAGATGATCGTGCATGTGCTGCGCGTCGCCGGCGTGCAGCCACAGTGCGACACCGGCACCCGGGCGCGGCGCGACGGCATCGAGATCGACGCCCGGCAGCGGCGTCCGCACCGCGAAAGACACCGGGGCCGTGTCGAATACGACCGCACCGGGCGGGCTCGCCGGAGCGCGGCGCAATCCGAGATGCGTCTCGTAGAACTCGGCCGCCGCATCCACATCACGCACCTGCAGGGCGATGAAGTCGGGTCCGGTCACAGTAGACATGAGCTTTCTCCTTCTATGTCAGGGTTCTGACATAGAAGGATATGTCAGAATCCTGACATGTCGCAAGAGCAGGTGGACCTCGATTCGTCCGTGGGTTATGTCCTCAAACAGGCCGCCGCCGCCTTGCGCGGCGCCATGGACACCGCCCTGCGGCCGTTGGGCCTGAGCGTGCCGCAATACGCGTGCCTCGAACTGCTGGGTCAGCGACCGGGCCTGTCCGCCGCGGAGCTGGCTCGCGGCGCGTTCGTCACACGCCAGTCCATGCATACGGTGCTGCAAGGTCTGGAGGATCGCGGTCTCCTGGAACGTCCGTCCGCCGCACCGCACGGGCGGGCCTTACCGACTCGGCTCACCGACGAGGGCACCTGCCTGCTCGCGCGGGCCAGTCACCTCGTCGCCGAGGTCGAAGGCCGGATGATCGCGGCCCTGCCCGCCGGCAACGCAGCACGCCTGCACCGAGACCTGACCACGTGCGCGGAAGCACTCGATCCGACGAAGCACTGAACGACTCCATCCACCCCGAGGGCCGACCGGCACACCGGCCCTCCCTACATAAGCGAAACCCGGACGTACGCAATGCGATACGCCCGGGTTCTCATGTGAGAGCGAAACTCAGAACTCCCAGTCCTCGTCTTCGGTGTTGACCGCCTTGCCGATGACATAGCTGGAACCGGAGCCGGAGAAGAAGTCGTGGTTCTCGTCGGCATTCGGGGACAGCGCCGAGAGGATCGCCGGGTTGACGTCGGTCTCGTCGCGCGGGAACAGCCCCTCGTAGCCGAGGTTCATCAGCGCCTTGTTGGCGTTGTAGCGCAGGAACTTCTTGACGTCCTCGGTGAGGCCGACCTCGTCGTAGAGGTCCTGGGTGTATTCGACCTCGTTCTCGTACAGCTCGAACAGCAACTCGAAGGTGTAGTTCTTGAGTTCGTCACGCTCGGGCTGAGTGAGATCCTCGAGACCCTTCTGATACTTGTAGCCGATGTAGTAGCCGTGCACGGCCTCGTCGCGGATGATCAGGCGGATCAGGTCGGCGGTGTTGGTGAGCTTGGCGCGCGAGGACCAGTACATCGGGAGGTAGAAACCGGAGTAGAACAGGAAGCTCTCCAGCAGCGTGGAGGCCACCTTGCGCTTGAGCGGCTCGTCGCCCCGGTAGTACTCGAGCACGATCTCGGCCTTACGCTGCAGATTCGGGTTCTCCTCCGACCAGCGGAAGGCGTCGTCGATCTCACGGGTGGAGCACAGCGTGGAGAAGATGGAGCTGTAGCTCTTCGCGTGCACCGACTCCATGAACGCGATATTGGTGTACACCGCCTCCTCGTGCGGGGTGCGCGCGTCCGGAATCAGGCTCACCGCGCCGACGGTGCCCTGGATGGTGTCCAGCAGGGTCAAGCCCGTGAACACCCGCATGGTCAGCTGCTTCTCCTGCGCGTTCAGCGTGGCCCACGACGGAATGTCGTTGGATACCGGAACCTTCTCCGGCAACCAGAAGTTGCCGACGAGCCGGTCCCAGACCTCGGCATCCTTCTCGTCGGGCACCCGATTCCAGTTGATCGCAGACACTCGATCGATCAGCTTCACGCCCGCTCACTCACCCTTCCCGCTTCGCCGGTCATTGTACGCTCGGACACTACTCCTAGTGGACCTCCGCTCAGCACAGCACAAGAGCTTGTGTCTCCCATGTCCTGGGCAAATGCGTTCCGGGGTGGGAAGTTCCACACCGCGGCCGCGAGCGAATGACGAGCGCGCGATGCACAGGCTACTGCCGCCGCCACGATCGCAGCAATGATGCCGAGAGTTTGCCGGGGACGTGCCTGCCATTCGGCGCAGACCGCCACATGCCCGCAGGCATCGATGGTCCCGGACGGGGTTCGCTCCCGACCGAGACTCGGACCCTCGACCCGGCGACCGTTTCGCACACCGGTGGTGTGCACTAATCGTGCAAACCTCGTCGGCTTCAGCAGTTTTCTCACATTTTCGCTGAGGTTTGCACGAAAAGTTCGCCCTACAGCACAGTCGGTCCTACCTGTCGTGATGACACCCCGTTCATCGCGCCCCCGCGCCGAGAGGATGCCGTATGAACCCCGATCTCCGCGTACGTTTCGCTGTCGACGACGAGGCCCTCTCGCGGCTGCACGCGGACGCATTCGGCGGTGACCGGACAGTGGTGCCCTGGCAGGCGCGCCTGGAACGGCACAGCCGGTCATGGGTCGGCGCGTTCGTCGGTGAGCGACTCGTCGGGTTCGTGCACGCAGTATGGGACGGGGGAAACCACGCCTTCCTCCTCGACACCGCGGTCGCCCCGGATCTCCACCGGCAGAGCATCGGATCCGACCTGGTGAAGACCCTGGTCGGCGACCTGCGTGAACTCGGTATCGAATGGCTCCACGTCGATTTCGAACCTCACCTGCACAGCTTCTATCGCGACGCATGCGGATTTCGCGCCACCGACGCCGGCCTGCTACGACTGAACTGACACCGAACTCCGTTCGCCGAGCAGCAGTTCGGCCACGGCGTGCGGGGCCTCGTGCATCGCGTCGTGGCCGGTCGGGAGGTCGTGGACCAGCCATTCGGGGTCGGCTTGCAGGCGGGTGCGGAGGCCGGCGAAAGGGGTGTGGTCTTCCCAGCCGGAGCAGTAGACGAACTCTCGGCGCGGGACTCGGGCGAATGCCCCGGTGAGCCGGATCGTCTGCATGAAGGACGCGAGGGGGTGGGGGCGGCGGCGGGCGTCGCCGTTGCCGGGCGGGCGGACCGCGTAGCCGGTGGTCGCGGCGCCCGCGGCGAGGACCTCGCGGAAGTAGTCGTTCGTTGCGGACCAGCACGATTCGCCGTCGCGGGGGACGTACGCGTCGAGATGCACCAGGCGCGAGATCCGGCCGCCGGCGCGGTCGGCGGCCGCGGCGATCACCATTCCGCCGTAACTGTGACCGACCAGCGTCACGTCGGTGAGGCGGGCGCGGTCGAGGAACCGCACGACGTCGTCGGCGTGGGTGTCGAGGGTGGTCGTCGCGACCGTCGCGGCGTCGTCGTCCGGCCGCAGACCGGTCAGGGTCAAGGCGTGGACGGTGTGACCGGCTTGCTCCAGGAGTGGAACCACCGTCTCGAACGACCAGGAACCCTTCCAACCGCCGGGCACCAAAACGTATGTCCCCATGTGCTTTTCCCACTTTCTCCAGCCGCGGAGTCGAGGCACGCTACCTCGATCACTTCGCGTGGAGACAGTCTCACCGGCGAGGAGTGTGGCTTGCTACCGATAGAAAGCCATGTGATACCTGTTCACCGCCAACCTCGGCGGGCGCCCTGTACCTGCTCCCGAAGTGCGCAGTCCCGGTTCAGATTCCCAGTACGAGTTTCGCGGTCGTGAAGTAGATGATCAGCCCGGTCGCATCGACCAGCGTCGTCACCATGGGCGCGGAGATGACCGCCGGGTCGATGCGTAATTTCTTGGCCAGCAACGGCATCGTGCCGCCGATGGTCGCCGCCCAGCCACAGATGATCACCAGGGTGATGCCGACGACCAGCGCGATCTGCGCGCCGACGAACGCCGCGCCGATGACCATGCCGACCACCGCGAGCATCGAGCCCAGCACCAATCCGACCCGGCATTCGCGCCAGATGACCTTCAGCAGATCCGACACCCGCACCTCGCCGACGGCCAAGGCCCGCACGCACGAGGTCGCCGCCTGCGCACCGGCATTGCCGCCAGCGCCGATCAGCAGCGGAATGAACAGCGCCAGATGCGCGGCCTGGGCCAGCGTCGCCTCGAACGCGTCGGTGACCGTGACCGTCAGGGTGGCCGCGACCAGCAGCAACAGCAACCACATCGCGCGGTAGCGGGCCAGCTGGAACACACCGGCGGCCATGTAATGCCCGGACCAGGGGCTGGCACCGGCCTGCCGTGCCACATCCTCGCTGTCGGCGGCCTCGATGACCTCGACCGCGTCGTCGATGGTCAGCAGTCCGACCAGCCGGTCCTCACTGTCGACGACCGGCAGGTTGATCAGGTTGGTCTCGCGCATGAGCCGCGCCGCCTTCTCCGCGGCATCGGTCGCGCGGGCGAAAACCGGTGCGCTGACGACGAGTTCGGTCAGCATCGTGCCGGGATCGCTGAGGACCAGTTCACGCATCTCGACCACGCCGGTGAGCCGGCGACCGCCGTCCACCACCGGCAGCGTGTACACGGTCTCCGCATGCGCGCCCTTGGCGCGAACCACCCGCAGCGCCTGTTCGACGGTCAGATCACAATGCAGCGCAACGACTTCCGGCGTCATGTAGCGACCGACCGAACCCTCGGGGTAGCCGAGCAGCGCCGCGGTCATCCGCCGTTCGCGCGGGCTCAGCCCGGCCAGCACCTTCTTCGCGACCGTGGCGGGGGCCTCGCGCAGCATCCGGGCCCGGTCGTCGGGGTCCATGCCTTCGACCAGTTCCCGGAAGCTCTGGTCGCGCATTCCGGACAGGATCTGCTGCTGGTCGACCGGCTCGAGCTCCTCGAACACCGCCAGCGCCCGGTCCTTGTCGAGCAGCCGGAACGCGATGCCGGCGTGCACGGCGTCCATGCGCGCGAGTTCGTCGGCGATCCGATGCGGGACGTGGTCGTCCAGCCAGTTCAGCGCGGCGTCGACACGACGGTCGTCGATGAGGTCGCGGAGCGAGATGTGATCCGAATGCTGTTCGGTGACAGTCGTTTCGGCGGTGGCGGCACTGCGGACCGCCGTATCGGCCTGCGTAGGGGTGGCCGCGTGTCCGTCATCCGGGGCATCAGGGCGTGCGGGCGCGGCAAAGAACAGATCGGTCGACATGACAGAACCTCGGCATACTGCGAGTGGGTACGGGGTCACGGATCACACCGCGAGGCACCGACCTCGCCACCGAAAGCTCTACCGGCAGAACAGGAGGACGGCGCCGCGCGGCCTTCGACTCGGGGGTTCGCTACGCACAGCCACCCACCTCCTCATCGCCAGCACTTCACCGTCAGAGAATTTTCCGATGCCATCCCGGCACCCCGATGACCTGCACCGTCGCCTGGTCACCGCCCGGACGCAGAGCGCCCGCATGCAGGTTACACCTCCGGTCGCCGCCGCGCCGAACCACGACAGTCGGCACGTGCCGTCGAACTACTCCATGCCGTCGAACTACTCCGTGTTCGGTCATACGAACGGGCGCCCCGGCCGGAACCGCGGCGCCCGTCGACAACGTCACAACATGCAGCTGACGCAGCCCTCCACCTCGGTGCCCTCCAACGCCATTTGGCGGATGCGGATGTAGTACAGGGTCTTGATTCCCTTGCGCCAGGCGTAGATCTGGGCCTTGTTGACATCGCGGGTGGTGGCGCTGTCCTTGAAGAACAAGGTCAGCGACAGGCCCTGGTCCACATGCTGGGTGGCCGCGGCGTAGGTGTCGATGATCTTCTCGTAGCCGATGTCGTAGGCGTCGGCGAAGTAGTCGAGATTGTCGTTGGTCAGGTAGGGGGCCGGGTAGTAGACGCGGCCGATCTTGCCTTCCTTGCGAATCTCGATCTTCGACGCCACCGGGTGAATCGAGCTGGTGGAGTGGTTGATGTAGGAGATCGATCCGGTCGGCGGCACCGCCTGCAGGTTCTGGTTGTAGATGCCGTGCTCCATGACCGAGGCCTTCAGCTCGCGCCAGTCCTCCTGGGTCGGGATGTGCACGCCCGCTTCGGCGAAGATCTCCCGCACGCGGTCGGTCTTCGGCTCCCATGCCTGGTCGGTGTACTTGTCGAAGTATTCGCCGCTGGCGTACTTCGATTCCGGGAAACCACCGAAGGCCGTGCCGCGCTCGATGGCGAGCTTGTTGGACGCCCGCACCGCGTGGTAGGCGACGGTGTAGAAGTAGATGTTGGTGAAGTCCACACCTTCTTCGGATCCGTAGTGGACCCGTTCGCGCGCCAGATACCCGTGCAGGTTCATCTGGCCCAGGCCGATCGCGTGGGATTCGTTGTTGCCCTGTTCGATCGAGGGCACCGAATAGATGTGGGTCTGATCCGAGACCGCGGTGAGCGCCCGGATCGCGACCTCGATGGTCTGCCCGAAATCCGGTGAGTCCATGGCCTTGGCGATATTGAGCGAACCCAGGTTGCAGGAGATGTCCTTGCCGACCTTCGCGTAGGACAGGTCGTCGTTGAACACCGACGGCGTGGAGACCTGCAGGATCTCCGAGCACAGGTTGGAGTGGGTGATCTTGCCCTTGATCGGGTTGGCCCGGTTCACCGTGTCCTCGAACATGATGTAGGGGTAACCGGATTCGAACTGCAGCTCGGCGATGGTCTGGAAGAACTCGCGGGCGTTGATCTTCGACTTGCGGATGCGCTTGTCGTCGACCATCTCGTAGTACTTCTCGGTGACGTCGATATCGGCGAACGGCACACCGTAGATGCGCTCGACGTCGTAGGGCGAGAACAGGTACATGTCCTCGTTCTTCTTCGCCAGCTCGAAGGTGATGTCGGGAATCACCACACCCAGCGACAGCGTCTTGATGCGGATCTTCTCGTCCGCGTTCTCCCGCTTGGTGTCGAGGAAGCGGTAGATGTCGGGGTGGTGCGCGTGCAGGTACACCGCGCCCGCGCCCTGGCGCGCGCCGAGCTGATTGGCGTAGGAGAAGGAGTCCTCGAGCAGCTTCATGATGGGGATGACGCCGGAGGACTGGTTCTCGATCTTCTTGATCGGCGCGCCGTGCTCGCGAATGTTGCTCAGCAGCAACGCCACTCCGCCGCCACGCTTGGACAGCTGCAGCGCCGAGTTGATGGAGCGCCCGATGGACTCCATATTGTCCTCGATGCGCAGCAGGAAGCACGAGACCGGTTCGCCGCGCTGCTTCTTGCCCGAGTTCAGGAACGTCGGGGTGGCCGGCTGGAAGCGGCCGTCGATGATCTCCTCGACGAGCTGCTGGGCGAGGATCTCGTCACCCGCGGCCAGGGTCAGCGCGACCATGCAGACCCGGTCCTCGAACCGCTCCAGATAGCGCTTCCCGTCGAAGGTCTTCAGCGTGTAGGACGTGTAGTACTTGAAGGCGCCGAGGAAGGTCGGGAACCGGAACTTCTTGGCGTAGGCCTGCTGGAACAGCTTCTTGACGAAGGCCCGGCTGTACTGGTCGAGCACCTCGGGCTCGTAGTAGTTCTCCTCCACGAGGTAGTCGAGCTTCTCGTCGAGGTTGTGGAAGAACACGGTGTTCTGGTTGACATGCTGCAGGAAGTACTGCCGGGCGGCGGCGACATCCTTGTCGAACTGAATCTCGCCATTCGGTCCGTACAGATTCAGCATCGCGTTGAGCGCGTGATAGTCCAAGCCCTCGGTCGAGGTCTCGGTGCTGACCGGGCGCTCTAGGCGGGCCGTCTTTCCGGCCGGTGCTGTTGTCGTTGCCAAAACAATCCCAATCCCTCTCGGACGCGCTCGACGTCCTCGGCGGTTCCCATCAGTTCGAAGCGATACAGGTACGGCACCCCGCAATTGCGCGAGATCACCTCTCCCGCATAGCAATACGTATCGCCGAAGTTCGTGTTGCCGGCCGCGATCACCCCGCGCAACAGCGCACGATTATGCGGATCGTTGAGGAATTTCGCCACCTGCCTGGGGACGAATTCCTTGTCCGAACGCCCGGCTGCTCCCTCGCCGCGCTGCGCGTCGAACACATGCCGGCCGCCACCGTAGGTGGGGCAGATCAGCACATAGGGCGTGTCGACGCGCAGCGAATCGGCGGTGTGGAGCGGAATGCGAACGGCCGGCAAACCCAGCCGTTCGACGAAGCGGTGCGTGTTCTCCGAAGCGCTCGAGAAGTAGACCAGAGCGGGCGTCGATTGGGTCCCTTCCCCGGACAACCCAGCCATCCCACTCTCCCTTCCCACGTCGGACGAACGGGCGACCGAAGCGGATCAGGCCGCGGCGGTCACCAGGGACTTGATGCGGTCCGGACGGAAACCGGACCAGTGCTCGTCGCCGGCGACGACGACGGGGGCCTGCAGATATCCCAGCGCCATCACATAGTCGCGGGCCTCGGGGTTCTCGGAGATATCGACGATGTCGTACTCCACACCGGCCTTGTCGAGCGCGCGGTAGGTGGCGTTGCACTGGACACAAGCGGGCTTGGTGTAGACCGTGATACTCATGGGTGACCCTCTCTCCTTGCCTTATCCGATGCAGCCTTGAATCGGTACGCCATCTGCTGTGAGCATCCGTACTGAGCACGATCCATCTGGTACTGCGCAAACCCCTGGAAGATGGAGCAGTAGGGGCAATCACGCTGCGGCGATCGGCTCGGAATCCGTCTCCCCTTCCAGTGCCGTAGACACTACACCTAGTGGCCGACAGATTCCTACAACACGACATGTTGCGAACCACAAAGATGAAATTCGGCGGCCGTAAGTACCAGGACAGTCAATTCGCAACCCGACACGACAGTGGCGCAGATCACGATTTCATGTCGCAGCTCTCTCCCAGCAAACCCAATGCCACCTCTGGTCACACCGGTCACACCGACCTCAGCAGGCGCGTTCGTGCACACCCGAAACGGCCGAATGCCGCGCCCGCCCGAGGGGACGAACGCGGCATTCCGCCACCTACTCCGGCGTGTCGCAGCCGGACCGGATCAGCCCTGGCGAGCCTTGAACCGCGGCTCCTTCTTGTTGATCACATAGGTCTTGCCACGGCGTCGCACCACCTGGGCGCCCGGCTTGTCCTTCAGCGAACGCAGCGAGTTCCGCACCTTCATGACGACCTCCTATTGGAAATGGTTTTCATATCCTATAGCGCCGTGAGACGCGGCCGTTAGGACGCCCGTCACGTCACGCCCCACCGATGACCGGGCTCAACGCCACAGAGGGGCCGCACCGCCGGGTGCGACCCCTCGAAAGCTCGAGCCGGTTACCGTCTCACACTCAGGCGTTGACCGATTCCCGCGCGGCGACCAGTTCGGTGATCGCGGCGGCGAGCTGGGTCAGAGCCTCGGCGTCCTCGCGCGGATGGGCCTCGCCGAAGCGCTGGCCGATGGTGCCGAAGTGCAGGTGCGCGCTCTCCACGACGGTGCCGCCGGCCACGCCGACCGCCTTCACCGTGTCACCGTGCGCCCACTTCGCGGCGTTCTGGCTGATCGAGGCGCTGATCACGGCGACCGGCTTGGCCTTGATCGAACCCGCGCCGTAGGGACGCGAGGCCCAGTCGATGGCGTTCTTGAGCACGGCCGGAATCGTGCCGTTGTATTCGGGCACGAACAGCACCAGCGCGTCGGCCGCGGCGACGGCGTCACGCAGCGCCTGCGCCGGCGCGGGCACCTGACCCGGTACGTCGATGTCCTCGTTGTAGAAAGGAATATTGCCGAGACCGTCGTAGATATCGACCTCGACACCTTCCGGTGCGGTCTGGGCGGCGGCCTCGGCCAGCTGCCGGTTGATCGAACCGGCACGCAAGCTGCCGACGAGAGCCAGAATGCGAGTCTGTGACATGATCACTCCTTGTGCGGTGGGGCGGCGGTGGCTTCCGCTTTCACGACACGTTAACCGGACTACGGTCCGCTTTCATTCCCGGGTCATGGGGTAACCGAACTGTGAACTGCGACACTCCGGATTCGCCATCGTCGAATTCGTCCCATTCGTCCGATCCGCACGCCTCGGATCCGGTCTTCGCCGCCGCGCCGCGTCCCGGCATGCTGCCGCTGGAGGCCGTGGCCATCGAACTGCCGCCGTCCGCGATCACCACCGCGCTGCCGGTAGCCGAACACTCCGAGCGCAGCGATGCCGTGCGCAACCGGCAACTGCTGCTCGACGCCGCCGAGGAACTCGTCCGCGAATTCGGCGCGGACGGCGTCACGATGGACGCGGTCGCCAAACGCGCGGGCGTCGGCAAGGGCACCGTGTTCCGGCGATTCGGCAATCGCTCCGGTCTCATGCTGGCGCTGCTCGACCAGTCCGAGCAGAAACTGCAGGCGGCGTTCATGTTCGGCCCGCCGCCGCTGGGTCCGGGCGCCCCGCCGCTGCAGCGGCTGATCGCCTACGGACGCGCCCGTCTGGCCGGGATCGAGGTGGAGGGCGAAATGCGCCGCGCCGCCGACGAATCCGGCCGCTACGCGAGCGCCCCGTACAACATCTCGAAAACCCATGTCTCGCTGCTGCTTCGGCAGCTCGAGGTGGGCGGCGATATCGCGCTGACGGCCGACACACTGCTGGCCATCCTCGACGCCGGCCTGGTGCTGCATCAGCTGCGGGTTCTGGGGTATCGGCCCGAACAGATCGCCGACCACTGGGAAAACGTGGTGCGCGCACTCGTGGCGCCCGCCCAGTAGAGTGGCCCCATGGGGAACCTGCGCGAACAGATCATCGCCGAATTGGGCGTCGCGGCCGGGATCGAGCCGAAGGTCGAGGTGCGACGCCGCGTCGAATTCCTGGCCGACTATCTGAGTTCCACGCCGGCAACGGGTTTCGTTCTCGGCATCAGCGGTGGTCAGGACAGCACGCTGACCGGCAAACTGTGCCAGCTGGCGGCCGAGGAGCTGCGGGCCCGGGGCCGGGAAGCCACCTTCGTCGCGGTCCGGCTCCCGTACGGCAGCCAGGCCGACGCCGAAGATGCCGAGGTGGCACTGGATTTCATCCGGCCCGATCGCTCGGTCGAGGTCAACGTGAAACCGGGCGCCGACGCGGTGGCGGCCGCCACCGCCGAGGGTGTACGTGAGCTGCTCGGCGATCAGGCCCAGTTGCGCGATTTCGTTCGCGGCAACATCAAGGCCCGCGAGCGCATGGTGATCCAGTACGCGGTTGCCGGACAGCTGAATCTGCTGGTCGTGGGTACCGACCACGCCGCCGAAGCGGTGACGGGGTTCTTCACCAAGTACGGCGACGGTGGTGTGGACATCACTCCGCTGACCGGCCTGACCAAGCGGCAGGGAGCGGCGCTGCTGCAAGAGCTGGGCGCGCCGCCGCGGCTGTGGCAGAAGGTCCCGACCGCCGACCTCGAAGACGACCGCCCGGCCCTGCCGGACGAAGAGGCGCTGGGGCTGAAATACAGCCAGATCGACGACTACCTCGAGGGTAAGGACATCTCACCGGAGGTCGCCGAGCGCGTCGAGGAGATCTACCGCAACACCCGGCACAAGCGCGCCGTTCCGGTGTCGCCGCTGGACACGTGGTGGCAAGAGAGCTGATCCGGCGTCAGCCGCCCGCGAACGGCGGTAGTACGTCGACGCGGGCGGTCAGGCGCGTGCTGTCGTCGCGGGTGAGTTCCTCGCCGACGAGGTAGGCGCAGACCTTCAGCATCGGATCCAGGTCGGCGCCGTAGGCCGAGCGCAATGCGGAGCGCAGATCACCGACCGTTGCCGACTCGGGCAGGTCGAGATGTTCGCTGGATTTGCCGACCGCGTCGGCGATCGCGGCGAAATATCTGACCTCAACCACCGATGGCTCCCATCGTGCGTTCCGGGGGGACGAAATCGGCGGCGTCGATGCCGTGCCCGGCCCACTTGTTCCACATCGCGCCGCGCCACAGCTGCGCCAGGTCGTCGTCGCTCGCGCCGGCGCGCAGCAGTGAACGCAGATCGTATTCCTGGTCGCTGAACAGGCAGGATCGGATCATGCCGTCGGCGGTCAGGCGGGTGCGGTCGCAGTCGCCGCAGAATCGGCGGGTGACCGAGGCGATGATGCCGACCGTGGCCGGACCGCCGTTCACCAGCCAGGTCTCCGCCGGCGCGGACGGGTCGGCGCGCCCGGCCTCGGTGAGGGCGAAGGCCGTGCCGAGAACGTCGAGCAATTCGGCCGCGGTGACCATGTTGGTCCGCGCCCATTCGTGATCGGCGTCGAGCGGCATCTCCTCGATGAAGCGCAGTTCGCATCCCTCGTTCAGACACCACCGCAGCAGATCGACCGCACCCGAGAGGGTTTCGCGCATCAGGACGGCATTGACCTTGACCGGGTAGAGCCCGGCGGCATGGGCGGCGCGGATGCCGGTCAGCACCGAACCGAGCCGGTCCCGGCGGGTGAGGCGGGCGAATCCGGCAGGGTCGACGGTATCGAGGGAGATGTTGACCCGGCCGAGTCCCGCGGCCGCCAGCGCGCGAGCGCGATGTTCCAGCCCGACGCCGTTACTGGTCATGGCCAGCGGTGTGTCGGGAACGGCGGCATGGCATCCGGCGATGATCTGCTCGAGATCGCGCCGCATCAGCGGCTCGCCGCCGGTGAAGCGCACCTCGCGGACACCCAGCCGCCGCACCGCGAGTTCCACCAGCCGCACGATCTCCGTGGCCGAGAGCAATTCGTCGGCCGGAATGGCCGGCAGCCCCTCCTCCGGCATGCAGTACGTGCAACGCAACGAACACTTTTCGGTGATCGACACGCGCAGATCCCGGGCCGTGCGCCCGAATCTGTCGACGAGCAGGTCCGTGTCGGGCCGTCCGTCCAGCGAGGGCCGCCCGCCCCGGACGGCGGGAATCCCCATGAGAACGACGGTCACTCCTCCATTATGCGGGCCACCCCCACCTCACGTCCCGCAAGTCACCACCTGTGAGGTATGCGGGGCTCTGCCCGAAACCCCGCCGGAGCGAAGCGAAGGCCATATACACAGCTAGGCTGACCGTATGAGTCAGCCTGCCAAGACTGTGGCTCGGTCCGTCGAGGATCATCGGGAGCGGATCGAACAGTTGCTGCGACCGCTGGCGGCGCGGCAGGTGGAGCAGTTGGCGTTGCACGGGGCGCGGGGGCGGGTGCTGGCCGAGGATGTGCGGTCGCCGCTGGATCTGCCGGTGTTCCGCAATTCCGGGATGGACGGATATGCGGTCCGGGCGGAGTCGGTGGCGGTCACGCCTGTGACGCTGCCGGTGGCCGGTGTGGTGGCCGCCGGTCAGGGTGGCCCGGACCGATTGCCGGACGGGGCGGCGGTCAAGGTGATGACGGGTGCGCCGATTCCGCCGGGCGCCGATTGTGTGGTGCCGGTGGAGGACACCCGCGCCGTCGACGGCGGGGTATCGATCGAACGCGGCCGCAACGCGGGCGATTTCGTGCGCGAGGCGGGTACCGATATTCGGCGCGGCGAGTTGCTGGTGGCGGCCGGGTCGTCGTTGTCGCCGCATCGGATCGCGGCGCTGGCGGCGGTGGGCATCAGCTCGGTGGCGGCGGCGCGGCGGATCCGGGCGGCGGTCCTGACGACGGGCGACGAGCTGGTGTCGGCGGGTGTCGCGTTGCGCCCCGGTCAGATCTACAACTCGAACGGCATCGCGCTGGCTGCGGCCTTGGGCGCCAACGGTATCGATGTGGTGGACGTGTCGCACAGCCGTGACGATCCGGGCGAGTTCCGCCGCAAGTTGTCGGTCGCGACGGCGGCCGCGGATGTGGTGTTCACGTCGGGTGGGGTGTCGCAGGGCGATTTCGAAGTGGTCAAGGAGGTGCTGGCCGATTTCGGCGGCGAGTTCGGTTCGGTGGCCGTGCAGCCCGGCGGTCCGCAGGGCGTCAGTGTGGTCGACGGGATTCCGATTCTGAGTTTTCCGGGTAATCCGGTGAGCACGATGGTGTCGTTCGAGGTGTTCGCCCGGCCGATCCTGCGGCAGCTGAGCGGTTTGGCTCCGGTGCCGAATTACGATGTGGCGCTGTTGGATCCGGTACGTTCCCCGGCGGGCCGGCGCCAGTTCCTGCGGGGCCGGCGCGAAGGTGCGGGGGTGCGGTCGGTGTCGGGCCCCGGGTCGCATCTGGTGGCGGCCATGGCCCAGGCCGATGTTCTGATCGAAATTCCGGCCGAGGTCACGTCGGTGGCGGCCGGCTCGCTGGTGAGGGTGCGCGAACTGTGAACGACCTGCCTGATGCCGCGGCTTTGTCGCATGTCGATGCGGAAGGCCGGGCGCGCATGGTCGATGTGAGCGCCAAGGCCGAGACGACACGGGTGGCCGTCGCCGCCGGCCTGCTGCGCACGACGCCCGAGGTGGTGGCGCTGGTGCGCGCGGACGATTTGCCGAAGGCCGATGTGCTGTCGACGGCCCGCATCGCCGGTATCTCCGGGGCGAAGAAGACCTCGGAGCTGATTCCGCTGTGCCATCAGCTGGCGCTGTCGTCGGTGGATGTGCGCTTCGGTTTCGCCGAATCCGCCATCACCATCGAAGCGCGAGCGAAGACGAAGGGCCCCACCGGCGTCGAGATGGAGGCGCTCACCGCGGTCGCGATCGCCGGCCTCACGCTGCACGACATGGTGAAGGCGGTGGATCCGGCGGCCGTCCTGGACGGTGTGCGCCTGCTGACGAAAGACGGTGGTAAGCACGGTCATTGGGAGCGACCGGATAGGCCGCACGCCGCGCCCACGGCGGATACACAACACCACGCGCACCGAGCGGCGACCGAGGACCAGCCGGTTCACCGTCACACGGAATCGCCCCGGGGCGCCCACTCCCCTGCTGACCCGCGCCACGCGACGCACGCCGGCGAGGGCTCCCGGACCGCGGTCGTGGTCGTCGCCTCGACCGGCGTCGCGGCCGGTACCAGGGTCGACAAAACCGGTCCGGTTCTGACGGAATGGCTTGCGGGACTGGGCTTTTCCGTACGCGGCCCGCTGGTCTACGCCGATGCCGAGATCGAGGCCGGCCTGCGCGACGCACTCGACGGCACGCCGGGACTGGTGATCACCACCGGCGGCACCGGCGCCTCGCCCTCCGATGCCACTCCGGAGGCGACGCTGGCGGTACTGGATCGGGAATTGCCGGGCGTGGCCGAGCTGATCCGCCAGCGCGGCACGGCCGCGTTTCCGTTGGCCGCCTTGAGCCGTGGCGTCGCCGGCCTGTCCGGCACTACGGTAATCGTGAATCTGCCCGGTTCACCGGGTGGGGTCCGCGACGGGATCGCGGTCCTGGAACCGTTGCTGGATCATCTGCTGGCCCAGGTCGCCGGAGGAGGCCGCCATGAGTGAGTACACGCCGCTCACCCGCATCAGCGATCAGCCGTTGCAGCCCGAGGAGGTCGAGCGCGCGGTCACCGGACCCGAATACGGCGCGGTCGTCGTCTTCACCGGCAAGGTCCGCGATCACGATGGCGGACAAGCGGTTTCGGCCCTGGAGTATTCGGCCCACCCCGAGGCGGAGAAGTTCTTGGCCCGGGTGTGCGCCGAGGTCGGGAAGTCCGCCGGCCTGCCGGTCGCGGCGGTGCACCGGGTGGGCGCGCTGACCGTCGGCGATCTGGCGATCACCGTGGCGGTCGCCGCGCCGCACCGCCGCGAGGCCTTCGAGACGTGCGCGGAATTGGTCGACCGCATCAAGCACGAGGTGCCGATCTGGAAGCGCCAGCTGTTCGCCGACGGCATGTCCGAGTGGGTCAACGCCTGCGGCTAGGCCGGCGCAGTCAGCGTGCTTCCCGGCCGGGGTTCGCCTCGGCGGCGGGCGCGGTCTCGGTGAGATTCGCTTCGATGCGGCGCAGCGCCCGGAAGAGCGCTGCGCGTTCGGCGGCGCTGAACGATATCAGCGCCCGTTCGGTCAGCCGCGCACTCTCGGCTTCGATCTCGTGCTCCAGGTCGCGCCCGCGCGCGGTCAGGTGCAGACGGACCAGTCGGCGGTCGGTGGGATGCGGTTCGCGCCGGACCAGGCCGGCCGCTTCCATCCGGGTGGTCGCCCGGGTGACCGTGGGCGTCGCCAGCCCGAGTCGTTTGGCCACCTGACCGGGCGTCAGACCGTCTTCCTGCCAGAGCTGTCGCAGGATGAACTGCTGACCCTCGTACACACCGTGCCGGGCATAGGCGGCGGCCGCCGCCACGGCGAGGGCGTGTTTGGTGGACCAGAACGCGGTCTGGAAGTCGTCGTCGGTCATGGTGTGTTCAGCGTAGAGGTATTGTTTTCGTTAGCCGACTCACGTTATAGTCGTTGTCCGGCTAACAACATTGAACGGAAGACATACGTGAAAATCGGCATCGCACTCACCGACTTCTCCTGGCCGGTCCCGGGCAGCGGCATCGGTCCCGCGGTCTCGGAACTCGCGCAGGCTGCCGACGCGTCGGGAATCGACAGCCTCTGGGTGATGGACCACTTCTTCCAGATCGGCATCAGCGGCCAT
Source organism: Nocardia aobensis NBRC 100429 (assembly GCF_000308375.1). GTDB lineage: Bacteria > Actinomycetota > Actinomycetes > Mycobacteriales > Mycobacteriaceae > Nocardia > Nocardia aobensis. The sequence goes on from NZ_BAFQ01000142.1 coordinate 101,529, forward strand.
CCGCCGGAGTCGCCGATGCTCGAGGCCTATGCCGCGCTGGGATTTCTCGCCGGAATCACCGACCGCATCCGGCTCGGCACCCTGGTCACGGCGGTGCCGTATCGCCACCCCGGCGTGCTGATCAAATCCGCGACCACCCTCGACGTGCTCAGCGGCGGCCGCCTGATCTTCGGCGTCGGCGCCGGAGCGCCCTTCGATCCGGAACCGATGGGACCACGCACCACATTCGAGGCCGAGGGCCTGGGCATTCCGTTCCCGCGCCTGCCGCGACGCTTCGAACAGCTGGAGGAACTCCTGCAGATCGCACACCGCATGTGGAGCGAGGACGAGACGCCGTATCGGGGCAACCATTACGAATTGGCGCGGCCGCTCAATTCACCGAATTCGATCCAGCGCCCGCATCCGCCGATCCTGATCGGCGGCAGTGGCGAACGCAAAACCCTGCCGCTGGTGGCGCGATATGCCGACGCCTGCAATCTCTTCGACCTCCCCGGTACCGGCTACGCCGACAATCTCGCGCACAAACTCACGGTGCTGCGTCGCCGATGCGACGAGATCGGCCGCGACTATTCCACGATCGAGAAGACCGTCACCACGGCCCTGGATATCGACGCGGATCACGGACCGGTGCTGGAGCATCTGAAAACACTGGCCGCCACCGGTATCGACCACGTGATTCTCGGACCGGACGGGCCGTGGACCCCGCCGCGCCTGGAACGCCTCATCGAAATAGCGCCCGATATTCACGCCCTCTGATATTCAGGCGCTCCGATCCGTATCGTCCCTCGGCACATACCGCCACACCGGCAGCAACGCCTGTTCGTCCAGCGGTTCGGGTCCGGTGTGGGCGGTGGCGTGCAGACGGGCGGTCGCGGATTCCGGATCGAGACCGGATCCGATGAGTACCAAACGGGTTTCGCGGGTTTCGCCGCGCGACCACGCCGCCGGCTCGAAGACCACATGCCGGCCGACCATGTGCAGCAGGAACTTTCGGCTCTCACCGCCCACACCGAAGGCGGTGGCGCCCTTGGCGCGGAACAACCCCGGCGGCGGATCCTCCAGAAAACCCACCAGGCGGCGCGGATCGAGATCGGTTGTGGTGGTGAAGGATACGCTGTCGTAGCCGTCGTGCAGATGGCGGTGGCCGGCTTCCTCGTGGTCGTGATCGTCGAGCAGTTCGTCGAACGACAACTGCCGGGCGACCGTCGATTCGCCGCGTTCGGGGACATCGAACAGCAGCGGCGGATCGATGCGGCCGTGCGCGGTGGCATAGACCGGCGCACCCGCGCTGATCCGCTCGATCTCGGCGCGCAATGCGTCCAGCCGCGCGGCCGGTACCCGGTCGGCCTTGTTCACTACGATCAGATCGGCCAGGCGCAGATGTTTGGCCAATTCGGGATGGCGGGCGCGGCTGTCGTCGAAATGCTCGGCATCCACGACCTCGATCAGTCCGCCGTAGCGGATGCGCGGATTGTCGCTGCCGATGACCATACGAATCAGATTGCGGGGTTCGGCGAGGCCGCTGGCCTCCACCACGATCACGTCGATGCCGTGGCGCGGCTCGGCGAGCCGGGCGAACATCTCGTCGAGTTCGGTGACGTCCACCGCGCAGCACACACAGCCGTTGCCCAGCGAGACCATGGCGTCCACTTGGGCCGCGACCAGCATCGCGTCGATGTTCACCGCGCCGAAGTCATTGACCACGACCCCGATCCGGGCCTCGCGTCGCCGCAGCAGATGGTTCAGCAGCGTGGTCTTACCGGCTCCCAGAAATCCCGCGACCACCAGAACAGGTATGCGCCGATCCATTCGGCCGAGCTTACCCAGGCCCGGACGAGGACGTGCCCGCCCCTTCGTGCGGAGGGGCGGGCACGAACGGGGCCGATTACTTGCTCGGCCCCAGGAGGGTGGAGACCAGGGTGTAGGCGAGATTCACCAATTCGGAATCGAGCGCACCGTCGCCCAGGCCCAGCGATTTCGCCAGCGGCAGCAGCAGCCGCATCGCGGTGGTGGCGAGATTACCGGCGGCGGAACCGGATTGCGGCGTCTTCTGGGTGCCGTTGTTTCCGGGTGCGGTCGAGGTCTGCGGCGAGGCCCCCGACGTGCCCGGATCGGTGGTCGAATAGGTCCCCGGCGCCGTGTGATAGGTGCCGGCCGGAGCGCCCGCCGGATTCGATCCCGGTTGCGTCGTGTTCGGCGTGGTGGACGCCGGTGCGGACTGCGTGGTGCCGGAGTTCGGCGCGCCACGCAACGCGTCGGTTGCCGAATTCTGCTGCGGTGCAACCGAATTTTGAGCGCCGGGACTCTGACCGCCAGAACTCTGGGTGCCAGAACTCTGGGGGGCCGAATTCTGGGCGTCCGAATTCTGCGTCGTCGCCCCCTGCGGGGACGCACTCTCCGGCGCGGCATTCTGCGGTGCCGGACTCTGCGGGGTGGTGCTCGGCGACGTGGTGCCCTCCGAGGCACCGGCCTGCGGCGCGCTCGCGGGATTGTCGGCCGGCGATGCGGCCGGAGACGTACCGCCCGGGGCCACTCCGATCAGATAACTCACCAGCCCGGTCGTGATCGCGATGGCGTGTTTGAGTTGCCCGTCGGGCGACTCGAGCATTGTCGCGTCGTCGACATTCGCGCCGTTGCCCATTTCGATGAAGACATCGGGCACCTCGGTCAGCGCCGGACCCGCGATATCGGACCGGGTCTGCAGACCGTCGACCGCGCCGGCGTAGTTCGCGGGCGTGAATCCGGCCTGTTTGTAGGCGTCGCGCACGGCGTTCGTGGCGACCTGGCCGGGGCCGGATTGCGCCTGATTCGCCTTGGCGTCCGGGACCGGCAACTGCGGCACGATCAGATGGAATCCGTGATCCTGTTCCGGGGCGCCGTCGGCGTGGATGCTGACGGCCACCGCGGCGCCGGAGCTGTTGGCGGCGGCCGCGCGTTCGTCGACGCATCCGCCCCAGCCGGTGTCGTCCTGGCGGCTCATCACGACATGCGCGCCGAGCGCCTCGAGCGACTGCCGGACCAGCTGCGCCACATTCCAGTTGATGGTGTGCTCGGGCACGCCGCCGCGGCTGGTCATTCCCGTCGTCTGGCACTCCTTGGTGCCGCCGCGCCCGTCGTTCACTTGACGATTGAGGTCTTCGGAGTGGTTCGTACCCTGATGGCCCGGGTCCAGAAATACCGTCTTATTCGCCAATCTGGTCGACATATCGGGATCTGCGGGCGCGGCCGGCGCGGCGAGAGCGGCGGCGGGCGCCAGCACACCGGCCGTGGTGACCGCGGCGACGGCGAGCCTGACTCCGGTCTTGATGATGCGTGGATGGTTCATGTTCGGACGGCGCACCCGGGACGGGCACACCCCTCCCTTCCCACTAGTAACATCAAACCCAGTGGTTCACTGTTGCAACGGCAGCATCACATGCGCAAGCTCAGTTACTGAACCGTTACCCCTATCAGAGCAGTAGTGACACGCCATTTCCGCAGACACGCCGGTCGCACGGCGAATCCGATGTCAGCCCCGGCGAGAAACGGACATTTCAGAGCTATCTCACTGTTGCCCGGACCGCCCGCGTCGCGGAACAACCGGCAGGTTTGTGTCGCTGGCCACATCCGGCGGGATCCGAACCGAATGCGCATCATTGCCCGAATGTCGCTGCCGCCGTTCGATTCCGCGTAATCCGCCGATATCCAGGCCCGCGAGCGAAAAAGCCGGAATGCTGAATCGGGATGATTCGCCAGAGTAATTTAATTCTGAAATACCGTTGTGTTGCACTCGCTGTCGACGCTGCAGTACGTTCCCATCTCGCACCTCGGCGGTCGAACCGCATGTGGGTGCCGTCCCCGTGGGCGCGAGGGGATCCCGCGGGGACGTTCAGCGACGGCATTTCCGGACCTCCCACACGCCGTTCCCCGGGCGTTGTCGAATCTCCAGATATTTCATCGATCCGGTCCGCGCCTATCGGAATTCTGATAGACCAAGGCCCCGGAAGATGCGGGGATCTTCTCCGGCCGCCCGATAGTCGACGGCCGTCTGCGAGATCGAGGAGGACCGCCGTGCGTGGACGCACGTTTGTGATCGCCGGGACCGTCGCGTCCGCGGTGACGATGCTCGGATCAGGCTCCGCGGCCGCCGATCCGGCGACGACCATCCCCGGGGACGGGACGTACCGGGTCGGGGTCGATATCGCGCCCGGTATCTATCAGTCCGCGGGGCCGGCGGACCCGGCGCACGACTGTTCCTGGGAGCGCCTGTGGAAGATCCCCGAACCCGGTGATCCGCCGGACCCGAACGCCGCCATCGTCGCCAGCGACCGCACCCACATCACTCCGGTGCGGGTGCTGATCAAATCGTCCGATGTCGCGTTCGCCTCGGCCAACTGCGGCGGCTGGGTGATGATGCCGGCGCCGCCGCCGACCGGTTCCTACGGGCCGGGAGGGCTGTTCGGCAGCGAGTACTGAGCGCGGCCGATCCGGCGCGGTTCGTCCGATCGGATGCGCCGCGCCGGATCCGGCACCCGCCGGCCACCGCGGCCGCGGTGTTACTGTCCGCTGAGATCCGGTGGATCGAGCGGAGGGATGCGATGGCGCGGCCGAGTCCGGTGGTGAGTCGTCGGTCGCTGGCCGACGGCCGCGAGATCATCTACTTCGACAGCGAGGCGGTGCCGCGCACCGCCACCGACACCCGGGACCTGCCCCGGACCAGCACGCATTCCCAGGCACGTTTCGACCCCCTGCTGGACGAGTGGGTGGTGATCGCCTCGCACCGCCAGAGCCGGACCTTCCTGCCACCGGCGGATCTGTGCCCGCTGTGCCCCTCACGCCCCGGCCATCCCACCGAAATTCCCGAGGCCGACTACCAGGTGGCGGTGTTCGAGAATCGCTTTCCGTCGCTGTCGACCGGCCGCGCCGAACTTCCCGACCATGTCGAAGGGTCGCCGGAGACCTTGCTGCGCAACGGGTTCGGCCGCTGTGAGGTGGTGTGCTTCACCAGCGACCACGACAGTTCGTTCGCCGGGCTCGATCCGGGCCGGGCACGGCTGGTGGTGGACGCGTGGGCCCAGCGCAGCGCCGAGCTCGGGGAGCTCGACGGCGTGGCCCAGGTGTTCTGCTTCGAGAATCACGGCGAGGAGATCGGCGTCACGCTGTCGCATCCGCACGGCCAGATCTACGCCTACCCCTTCCCCGCCCCGCGCACGGCGACGATGGTCGCCAACGCGGCCCGCCATCGAAAGGCGCACGGCAGCAATCTGTTCGGCGATCTGCTGGGCGCCGAGCGGGCCGCCGGTATCCGAGTTGTCGCGGCGAACGAGGAGTGGACCGCCTTCGTACCGCCGTTCGCTCGCTGGCCCTACGAGGTCCAGCTCTATCCGCACCGCCGGGTGGCCGACATTCCCGACCTCGACGATGCTCAGCGCGACGGTTTCGCACATCTGTACCTGGATGTGCAGCAACGCTTCGCGCGCCGGTTCGACACCCCCATGCCCTATGTCTCGGCGTGGAACCAGGCACCGAAATCCGGTGTCCCCGGTGATGATTGGTGGCTGCACCTGCAGCTGTTCTCGATCCGGCGGACGGCGCGCAAATTGAAGTATCTGGCCGGTTCGGAATCGGGGATGAACGTGTTCATCAGTGACACCACCCCCGAGACGGTGGCCGCCGAGTTGCGGGAGGTGCGGTGAGCGCGGCACCCGGGCGCGGGGTATGGGTGGCGCCCGGCCGGGTCAACATCATCGGCGAGCACACCGACTACAACGACGGTTACGCCCTGCCGATCGCGCTGCCCCAGGTCGTGACCTGCACCGCCGAGGTCACCACGGACGGCGCGGTGCGGGTGAGTTCGAAACAGCACGCCGGGCAGGTTCGCGAATCGCTCGACGGCCTCGCCGAATCCGCGGTCACCGGCTGGGCCCGCTATCCGCTGGGTGTGGTGCACGAATACCGGCGCCGCGGGCACGCACTGTCCGGGGTGGTGCTGCAGATCGACGGGGCGGTGCCGGTGGGCGCCGGACTGTCGTCCTCGGCGGCGCTGGAATGCGCTGTCGCACTGGCGATTCGCGATCTGTTCGGGATCGACGCCGACAGTGCGGAGCTGATCGACATCGGTCGGGCCGCGGAGAACTCGTACGTCGGCGCCGCGACCGGGACCCTGGACCAGTCCGCGTCGCTGCTCTGCACGGCGGGGCACGCCCTGTTCCTGGACTTCGCCACCGGCGACTCCGCCCAGGTTCCCTTCGATCTCGCCGCGGCCGGGCTGCAGTTGCTGGTGGCCGACACCGACACCCCGCACCGGCTGGCCGACGGCGGGTACGGCCGCCGCCGGCGCGAATGCGAGCAGGCCGCGCACGCCCTGGGCGTCCATTCGCTGCGGGCCGTCACCGATCCGGCGGAAACCGAGCGCCTGGTGGATCCGGTGCTGCGGCGGCGCGCCCGCCACGTCGTCACCGAGAACGCCCGGGTGCTGACCGTCGTCGGACTGCTGCGCGACGGGTGCGATCCGCGCGCGATCGGGCCGCTGCTGACCAGCGCCCACGCCTCGCTGCGCGACGATTTCGAGGTCTCGACGCCGGAACTGGATGCGGCGGTGGCGGCCGCGCTCGACGCCGGCGCCCACGGTGCGCGCATGGTCGGCGGCGGCTTCGGCGGCAGCATCATCGCCGTGACCGATATCGACCGCACCGAGTCGATCGCGGCCGCCGTCCGGCGGCGATTTCGCGACGACGGTTTCTCACCACCGCGATTCTTCGCCGCCGTGCCCGCCGCCGGAGCCCGGCGGATTTCCTGATCACGCGGCCGAGCCGCAATGGCCTTGGCGCGCACCGAACCTCGTGCTGCCGCGACTGCCGCGCGCGGACATGGCACGGCTCGGCCGAGCCGGGGCACGGCAGCCCCCGGAGCCGGTGAGGTCTCTCACAATCGACGGCCCCGGCCGATGTGAAGTTTCACCAATAATCCGACACTCTGCCAGTTAGCGGGATGCTCGATGTGCAGCCCACTGCGGCAAAGTGCCGTCGTAGAGGCGACTCACATCGATAGCTGAATAGTTACTATTTTCTGCGACTTGCTGTCACAAATACATCTTCTGCGCCCGCACCGCGTCGAAGCCTCGAGATGCGGATCAAGAATGCGCTAGTTACTCTCGGGTAGCATCACGTCCCGAACAAATTCCGTAAGCATTCGTCATGTCAATTCAGGAGGCGGCGTGCCGCATTCTCGTTTCGAAGCGATCGGCGCATATCTACCCGAAAAAAGGGTCACCACCGAGGAATTGATATCGCGCCTCGCCGTACCACCCGCCTTCGATCTCGAAAAGATCACAGGTGTGCGCGAGCGCCGTGTTCACGACACCCGCCCGGAATCCTACGAGGACTCGTTCGTCCTGGCCGGCAAGGCGCTGGACGAGTGTTTATCCAGGTCACGGTACTCCGGTTCGGAGATCGAGGTGGTCATCTCCACCTCCATCACCCGCAGTAAGGATGCCGGCAAAATATATATGGAGCCGTCGTTCGCCTCGGCTCTGGCGCAACGGATCGGCGCGCAGAACGCGATCACCTTCGACCTTTCCAATGCCTGCGCGGGAATGCTCAGCGGAACATACATTCTCGATCGTATGATTCGATCCGGAATGGTTCGCAACGGCATCGTGGTGAGCGGCGAAGCCATTACTCCGATCGCCGATACCGCAGTGCGCGAAATTTCCGACAAATACGATCTGCAATTCGCATCGCTCACCGTGGGAGATTCCGCGGCCGCGGTGGTGCTCGATCGTTCCGTCGACGAGGCCGACCGTATCGACTACATCGAGCTGGTCACCGCCTCGGAGTTCTCCCACCTGTGCCTGGGCATGCCCAGTGACAAATCCCAGGGCGTCGCGCTCTATACCGACAACCGCAAGATGCACAACGAAGCGCGTTTCCTGCTGTGGACCGACACCCAGCGCATGTTCTACGACAAGCGCGGCACCACATTCGCCGAGGAGAACTTCGACTTCGTCATCCACCATCAGTTCGGCGCGGCGGCGATCCCGTACATGAACGCCATCGCCGAACGGGAATTCGGCGCACCGATGCCGCCCGACCTCAATGTGCTGACCGAATACGGGAATACTTCCAGCACTTCGCATTTCATCGTGCTGCACGACCATCTGAGCCGCGGGGAGATCCCGGCCGGCTCGAAACTGCTGATGGTTCCGGCCGCCTCCGGTGTGGTCGGCGGCTTCCTGTCCACTACGATTTCGTCGCTGAAGGTCTGAGGTACTGGTCATGGGCGTTGCCATCACATCCACCGGAATCAGTCGCGAGGGCGACACGTTCAGCATCGTCGAGCACAGTGGCCGAGCCGCGCGCCGCAGCCTCGAACGCGCCGGGGTGGCGCCGGAGCAGGTCGGGGTGCTCATCAACGCGGGCATCTTCCGCGACTCCAACACCGTGGAACCGGCGGTGTCGGCGCTGATCCAGAAGGAGGCGGGGATCGGACTGGACTACCGGTTCGGCGATCCGCGCTCGTTCTCCTTCGACCTGATGAACGGCGCCACCGGTGTGCTCAACTCGGTCCAGGTCGCCCAGTCGATTCTCGAGACCGCCGGGTCCGGCCACGTCCTGATCGTCTCCGGGGACACCCATCCGTCACTGGCCCGATCGGCGGCCGACGACGAATTCCCCTACGCCACCGCCGGTGCCGCGCTGCTGCTCGAGCACACCGACGAGCCGGTCGGCTTCGGCCGGGTGCACACCGTCGCGGGTTCGGGCTCTCCCGCGGTGCAGTCGTATGTCGACGTCACCACGATGGGTACGGCCGGGCGCGGACTGATGACGGTGGAACGCGAACCCGGATTCGAGGATCGGCTGCTGGAGGTCGCGGCCGAGGCCGGCCGCCGCGCCCTGGACGCCGACGAAATCGACGCCGACGCAACGGTTCTCATCGCGTCCACACCCACGCCGAAGTTCCCGCAGTTGCTGGCCGAGACCCTCGGTATCGGGGCGGTCCGCACCCCCGACCTGTCCGCCGGCGATCCGCACACCGCCTCGCTGCCGCTGGCCTATCACCGTGCGGTGGAGGAGGATTCGCTCATAGGCTTCGATACC
>NZ_BAFQ01000141.1 GCF_000308375.1 Nocardia aobensis NBRC 100429
ATACCGGAGATGCCGCTGCCGTCCGAACTTCCCACCGGCGCCCCGCCCGTCCCCGCGTCGTTGGCCACCAGAACCTCCACCGCCTGCCCGGCCACCGTCACGGTCACGGTGACCGCCGCCCCCGGCGCATGCCGGGAGACGTTCGACAGCGACTCCTGCACGATCCGGTACAGCGCGAGACCGACGGTATCGGGGACCGCGGCCAGCGGACCGTCGATGGTCCAGTCGATGTGCACACCCGCACGGCGCACCCCGTCCAACATCGACACCACATCGGCGGCTACCGGCTGCGGGGCGTGTTCGGGCAGCTGACCGTCGCTGCGCAGGACGCCGAGCATGCTGCGGATCTCGTTGAGCGCCTCCCGGGCGGACGCCCCGATGGAGTCGAATTCCGCGCGGGCCGCCTCGGACACGTCCGGCACCCGGTAGGGCGCGGTCTGTGCCTGCACCACGACCATCGACATGTGGTGGGCGACCACATCGTGCAGATCGCGCGCGATGCGGGCCTTCTCCTCGAGGATCGCGCGGCGGGCCCGTTCCAGTTCGTTCTGCTCCTCCTGGCGCACCAGCGCCTGCCGCGACAGCACCAGCCAGCGCACCAGCAGACCGAATCCGACCAGCCCGGTCATCGCCAGCGGCCAGCCGAACCCAGCCTCCGCGAACGAGCCGGTTCCGGCCATGGTGGTCGCGAACAGCAGTGACGACGCGATCCAGGCGATCAGCACGATCTGCATCGGCGCCCGCACCGCCACCGCGAACAGCAACGCGAACAACACCAGGATGTGGACGACCTGGAACGGCAGATCGTTGCCCGGCTGATAGGGGATGGCCAGCGCGATCAGCAAGGCCGCGCCGGCGGAGATGGCCCAGCCCAGAGCCGGATTCACGCGAATCAGCAGCAGCGGGAATACGGCCAGCGCGGCGATGAACGGCTGTGCGCCGGCCGGCACCTGATGGGTGAGGTGCAGGGTGGGCCAGCCGACCGCGAACAGCGTTCCCACGACCACCACCGTCGCCATGTCGAACCACAGCCGCGCCCGGCCCGGAGTTCGCGCCGCCGCCCGCGCCTGCCGCGCCACTCGTATCGCCCGTGTCATGGTGACGAGCCTAGGAAGTCGCCGGCGATCCGTCCTCACCCCCGGGTTCGACATCCCACCCCCTACCCCGGTATGACACCGCTGCCCGCGCGCACCCGGGTAGCGGTACCGAAATCGATCCGCAGCGGGAGGTGTGCGCCGGTTCCCGATTCCTACCTTCGACCGCCATGAGCAATATTGCGGATGCGGGCGGGTCGCCGCGCGGGGACCGCGGGATCACGGTGGTCGTCGCTGGGCCGCGCGAGGGCGATCGGGCGGGGCACGGGCACGACGGTAAGCCGTCGCCCGCCATGACGGATCCGACCCGGACGCGCGAGTTCGGCGAAAAGAATTGGCGGAGTGGGAATTTGCGCGCGCTCTTCGCCTTCGGCGCCGTTGTCGCGGCGCTGATCGCGATACTGGTGTCGTTGTCGCCGGGGGCCGGAGCGGCCGAGGCCGGGCCCGCGCCGGAGAGCACGGCCGCCGCGGATGCGGTGCGGGCGCTGACCGGTGACCGGCCGGCGCTGGCGGTGATACCCGCGGATTTCGCTGCGACACAGGGGTATCGGCCGATGCAGCTGGCCGGTATGCCGGTCGACCCGTCCGGCGAGTGCTCCTCACCGATTCCGCTGCCCGCCGAATTCGACACCGCCTGCAAGGCCCACGACCTCGGCTACGACCTGCTCCGCTACGCCGAAGTCCGGGGCCATCCCCTCGGTCCGTGGGCGCGCCGGGCCATCGACAACGCCCTCGAAACCCGCATGTTCGCCGCCTGCGATTCGCGCGGCGATCTGCTCGCCCGCACCCGCTGCACCACGATGGCGACGATCGCCACCGCGGCGGTGGATCTGAACTCCCGCCGCCAGAACTACGCCGCGCCGATGCCCGAATACCTGTTCGGCCGCCAGCTGTCCGGAACGGAACTCGGACCGCAGGTGGTCCACGTCCTCGCCCGGCTCGCCATGGTGCTGCTGATGGTGGCGGCGTTGTTCGCCATCGTCCGCCGCACCATCCCGCCGCGCCGGGCAGGACAACGTACAGCGTCACCGGCGACTCGGTGGTCGCCGTGGTCGGATTCTCGTGGCGCATCGGCCGGGCGCATGTGGAGCCGGCGCTCGGGTGGGAGTACCGGCAATCGCGACGGGCGCGTTCTCCCCGCACGCATCGGTGCCGCGGCATCGCGGACCGCACGAGGGGCGCGCGAATGGTTGTCGCGCAACGCTGTTCAGCTACGCGGCGTTACCGTGCGAGGTGTCGACGGGATAGGCCTGTGGCCCGGCACTCCGGCGACAGTGGCGGCGGGAGGCGGCGCATGGGCGCCGGGGCAGGCGCGGCCGGCCGTTACGGCGCTGGAACTCTCACCGTTGCGGCGTCCGGGTGCCGGCGGGACGACAGGCACAACACCGTCTTCCCACTCTTTCGAGCGGGCGCGGAATGCACTCGGCGCGGTTATCCGCCGCCTCGTCACCATCGGCAAGCCCCGGACCGGAACCCTGGTGGCCTCGGCGGCGGGGATTTCCGCCTCGCTGGCGCCGGGGCTACTTCCGCGCACCTCGGTCGCGCAGGCGTTGCTCACCGCCCTGCTGGTACTCATCGCGCTCGGTGTGGCGGGACTGGGCCGGAAAGTGTTGGGACACTGGGTGATCGATACCGAGGCAGGGACGAGGCGGTTCCGGAAATCGATCGTGATCGCATGCTGTGCCGTGGCCGGTACCGCGCTCACCCATGCCTGGTACTGGCAGAACCGGCTGCGGGCGGCCATGGATTTTCCGCCGGTCGGTGTGCGGTACTGGCTGCATTGGGCGATCGGCGTCGTCGCGGTGGTCGTTCCGATCGTACTCATCCTGCGCGGATTGCGCTGGGCGGCACGGTATGTGGGACGCCTGCGGGCGGCGGCACTGGTCACCGCCACCGTCCTGGCCTGCCAGTTCGCCCTGCTACCGGCCGTCGTGAATTGGCAGCGGTCGGCATTCGCCTCGGCCGACGCGGCCATAGACCCGACGGTGGTGCGGCCGGTCTCCTACACCCGCTCGGGCAGTCCGGAATCGGCCGTGAGCTGGTCCTCGCTCGGAGCGGAGGGGCGCAAATTCGTCGCCGAACGCGGCCGATCGGTCCGCGTCTACATCGGCATGGATTCCGCGCCGGATCTCGATTCCCGTGTCGCCCTGGCTATTCGGGAGATCGAAAGGTCCGGCGGATTCGATCGTCGGCACCTCGTGGTGATGGTGCCTACCGGATCGGGGTGGCTCGACGCCGGCGCCGCCCGCGGCCTGGACGAGCGGTTCGACGGCGACGCGACGCTGGTCGGCATGCAGTATTCGCAGGCTCCCAGCTGGGCGACCTTCCTGTTCGCCCGAGCCGACGCCGAGCGCTCGGCGCGAGCCCTGTTCACCGGAATCGAACGACACCTGGCCGGCCTGGCCCATCCACCGAAGCTCTACGTCTACGGCCAGAGCCTGGGCGCGACCGCGGGCAGCGCGATCTTCGCCGACGATCGCGACGAAAGCGCCCGAGTGTGCGCCGCACTGTGGGCGGGCCCACCGGCCTCGGCGGTGCACCGTGGCGGCGCGACCGTCCTCGCCAACTCCTCCGATCCGGTGGTGCAGTGGTCGCCGCGATTGCTCTGGCGCGCACCCGATCTCACCGGGACCCGCCACGACGCACCACACCCGATGTGGCTGCCGGGGCTGAGCTGGGTGCAGACCACCGCCGATTTGCTCTCCGCGCTCGCCCCGGGCCCCGGCCACGGCCACCGCTACGGATCGGATCAGGGCACCGCGCTCGGGAGCTGCTGACGTCGATGCCGCGGCCGGGGGCGGTCACGGCATCGGCTCCCACCCAACCGACCACCGTGCCCGCCCGGCCCCCGCCGTGTGCTATACCGGTTCTCGCAGGTCAGAACTGTAAATCGGCGGAAGGACGGCATGGACAAGCCCACGAATCTGGTGGAATTCGAGACCATGCTGCTCGGCCGCTACACCATTCACCCGCGCTATCGCCGCGACGGCACCCGCCTCGATCGCAGCGCCTACCTGCTGCTCAGCCGGCTCGCCATCGAGGGCCCGATGTCGATCGGTCAGCTCAGCGAGGCGTTCGGCCTCGACGCCTCCACGCTGAACCGGCAGACCGCGGCACTGCTGCGCGCCGGACATGTCGAGCGGATCCCCGATCCCGAGGGCGGAATGGCCCGCAAGTTCCGCATCACACCGGCCGGCGAGGAGAATCTCGACGCCGAACGCAACGCCAACATCGAAGGCCTGGGCCGCGTTCTGGAGGGCTGGTCCCCCGACGACGTCGCGCGCTTCGCCGACTATCTGCAGCGCTTCAACACCGATATCGAGCGGCTCGACGGCCGCCCGTGGCCGCGGCCGTAACCGGCCGATCGGCGCGGCGGCGCCACCTCCTCGGTACGCCGCCGCATCCGGGCGGAACGGGCCCGCCGATCGGCCGCGCTCAGGCGATCGGACCGCGCGCGGCCTCGTAGGCGGCGCCCACCCGGTAGAGCCGGTCGTCGGCCAGCGCCGGCGCCATGATCTGCAGGCCCACCGGCAGGCCGTCGTCGGCGGACAGTCCCGACGGCACCGACATCGCGCAGTGCCCGGCCAGGTTCGTCGGGAGGGTGCACAGGTCCGACAGGTACATCGCCAGCGGATCGTTCACCTTCTCCCCCAGCTTCCACGGCGTGAACGGGCTGGTCGGCGAGACCAGCACATCGACGCTCTCGTAGGCCTTGTCGAAGTCCTGGGCGATCAGGGTGCGCACCTTCAGCGCCTGACCGTAGTAGGCGTCGTAGTATCCGGCCGAGAGCGCGTAGGTGCCGATCATGATGCGGCGCTTGACTTCCGGGCCGAATCCCGCCTCGCGGGTCAGCGACATGACCTGCTCCGCGGAGTGACTGCCGTCGTCGCCGACACGCAGGCCGTACCGCATCGCGTCGAACCGAGCCAGGTTGGACGACACCTCACTCGGCAGGATCAGGTAGTAGGACGCCAGCGCGTATTCGAAGTGCGGGCACGACACCTCGACCACCTCGGCGCCCAGATCCTTCAGCTGCGCCACCGCCGCGTCGAAGGAGGCGAGCACACCCGGCTGGTAGCTGTCGGAATGCAGTTCCTTGACCACGCCGACCCGCACCCCGGCCAGATCGCCGCGCGCACCCGCGCGAGCGGCCTCCACGAGCGCCGGCACCGGCACATCGCGCGAAGTCGAGTCCTTCGGGTCGTAACCGGCGATCACCTCGTGCAGCAATGCGGTGTCGAGCACGGTGCGACCGCACGGGCCGCCCTGGTCCAGCGACGACGCGCAGGCGACCAGGCCGTAGCGGGACACGGTGCCGTAGGTGGGCTTGGTACCGACGGTCGCGGTGACCGCGGCGGGCTGACGGATGGACCCGCCGGTGTCGGTGCCGATCGCCAGCGGCGCCTGATACGAGGCCAGGGCCGCCGCCGAACCGCCGCCGGAACCGCCGGGGATCCGGCTGGTGTCCCAAGGGTTGCGGGTCGGGCCGTAGGCGGAGTTCTCGGTGGACGACCCCATCGCGAACTCGTCCATGTTCGTCTTGCCCAGGATCGGGATGCCGGCGGCGCGCAGCTTGGCCGTCACGGTCGCGTCGTAGGGCGATACCCAGCCCTCGAGAATTTTCGACGCGCAGGTGGTCGGCATATCCGTGGTGGTGAAAACGTCCTTGAGCGCCAACGGAACTCCCGCCAGCGGCGAGGCCACGGTGCCCGCGGCGATCGCGGCGTCGACCTCGGCGGCGGTCACCAGCGCCTGCTCACCGGCCACATGCAGGAAAGCGTTCAGTTCACCGTCGACCTCGGCGATGCGCTGCAGATGCGCCTCGGTGACCTGCACCGAGGACACCTCGCGGCCGTGGATCTTCTCCGCCAGCTCGGCCGCGGACAGTTTCGTCAGATCGCCGCTCATCACTCGCCTTCTCCCAGGATCTGCGGAACCATGAACCGCTGCTCGTCGACCGCGGGGGCGCCGGACAGCGCCTCGTCCGGGCTGAGCCCGGGGACGACCACATCCGGGCGGGTGACGTTGGCGGTCGGGTTCGGCGACGCGGTGGCCGGTACGTCGGCGGCGACCTCGGTGATGACCTGCACATGACTCAGGATCGAATCCAGCTGACCGGCATAAAGATCGAGCTCTTCGTCGGTGAGGGCGAGCCGGGACAACCGGGCGAGGTGTGCGACCTCGTCGCGGGAGATGGCGGACACCGCGAATCCCCTTTCGGCAGGTTGGTGCGTGTCGATGGCGCAGGGCGCTGCGCATGGGACAGCCTAATGGGGTCAAGGCCCGGAGGCGGCAGCGGATGCGTAACCACGCAGGGCCTCCCCATTAGGCTCGGACAACACAGCCTAATGGGTGCGCGTTGTAGCCATCCGGTCACGGTCGGGCTGCGCTGTTCGTTCCGGTGCTCGCCGGAAACAAGGTTGACATCACAACGTCATCGGAACGGCACTGGCACGGCACCGGGTGTTCGGCCGACAATGTATGTGGCGTACCTCACTGCCCCGGCTTCGAATCGTTTGCTGGAAGCAGTGGGTGTAAGTATTGCGAGACTCGGGTATACGTCCGAAAGTCTCGGTCGCACAGGAAAGGAAGGCAAGCACGTGTCATATCTGCTTCGCGTGCAGCTTCCGGATCGCCCAGGAAGTCTCGGTTCACTCGCAGTAGCGCTGGGCTCCGTCGGCGCCGACATCCTCTCGCTGGATGTCGTCGAACGCGGCGCAGGATATGCGATCGACGATCTGGTGGTGGAAGTTCCGTCGGGTGCACTGCCCGACACGTTGATCACCGCGGCCGAATCGCTCGCCGATGTGCGGGTCGATTCGCTGCGTCCCTATTCCGGCATTCTCGACACCCATCGCGAACTGGAGCTGATCGACCAGGTCGCCACCGCGCGCGACGACCGGCTGCAGGTGCTGGTCGACGGCGTCCCGCGCGTGCTGCAGGTCGGATGGAGCACCGTGATGGATCTGGGGCCGCACGGCGGCGGCCAGCGTCTGGTCGGCAGCGCCAGCGCACCCGAGACGCAGGCCGGCAGTGTGCCGTGGATGCCGCTCGAGAAGCCGACGGCCCTCGATCCCGAGGCCGACTGGGTCCCGCAGATCTGGCGGGACATGGACACCAAACTGGCGGCCGCCCCGCTCGGCAACACCGGTAAGGCGCTGCTGCTCGGCCGTCCCGGCGGGCCGGAATTCCGTCCGTCCGAGGTCGCACGGCTGGGTTATCTGGCGGGCATCGTCGCCACCGTACTGAGCTGAAACGGTTGCGGCGCAGCGCCTTCGGCGATCAGGAGCTGCAAGTGGCGGCTCCTGCTCGCCTCGCGCCGTCTACGCCTACGCGCCGGGCGTGAGTTCCAGCCGCATCACGGTGAGCGGCAGCCCGGCGTCGGTATGCCAATCCCGTTCCGGCACATGGGCGAAACCCATCCGCTGGTAGATGCGCCGGGCGTCGGCCATCCCGGGCATCGTGGTCAATACGACGGCGGCGAAGCTCTCCGCCCGTGCCGTCTCGACGACGGTGCGGACCAGGGCGGTGCCGACGCCGGCGCCGCGGGCGCGCTTGGCGACCGCGAGCATGCGGAACTCCAGCTCACCGGCCCGCGCGATATCCGCGTACGGAGTGCCGGGCCGCGCGATGGTCAACGAACCGAGCAGATCTCCGTCGCGCTCGGCGACGAGGACCTCGGCTTCGCGCGCTCTGGTCTCGGTATCGGAAAGTTCGGCCACATAGGGGCTTTCGGAATGCACATGCCCCTCGCCGACATAGGTGTCGACCGTCAGCTGTGCGATCGCCGCGAAATCGTCCGGGCGGGCGCGGCGAATCCGCACCCGCGTATCCCACTGATCCATGCTCAGTCCGATTCGTCCTCGGTATCCGACTCCGGCCGCACCGCATCGGGCCCCTCCGCCAGCAGCGTGCGGAACCCGTCCTCGTCGAGAATGGGCACGCCCAGTTCCTCCGCCTTGGCCGCCTTGGACCCCGGGGCGTCACCGATCACCACGAAAGCCGTTTTCTTCGAGACGGATCCGGCCGCCTTGCCGCCGCGCACCAGGATCGCCTCCTTGGCCTCGTCGCGGGAGAACCCTTGCAGCGAGCCGGTGACCACGATCGACAACCCCTCCAGGTTGCGTTCGATGGATGCGTCGCGCTCGTCCTCCATCCGCACTCCGGCCGCACGCCACTTCTCGACGATGGCGCGGTGCCAGTCGACGGTGAACCATTCCTTCACCGCGGCCGCGATGGTCGGGCCGACGCCGTCGACCGCCGCCAGCGCCTCGGCCGACGCCTCTTCGATCGCCGCCATACTGCCCAGCTCGGCAGCCAGGGCGCGCGCCGCGGTCGGCCCGACGTGGCGGATGGACAAGGCCACCAGCACCCGCCACAACGGACGGTCCTTGGCGGTGTCCAGATTCTGCAGCAGGCGTTTGCCGTTGGCCGAGAGCGTGCCGCTCTTGTTGACGAAAAGCGTTGTGCCGAGCAGCTTTTCCTCGCTCAGGTCGAACAGATCGCCCTCGTCCGAGATCGCGCCCGACTTCAGCAGGTCGATCGCCGCCTCGTAGCCCAGCGCCTCGATATCGAAGGCGCCGCGCCCGGCCATGTGGAACACCCGCTCCCGCAGCTGCGCGGGGCAGTGCCGCTGGTTCGGGCAGCGGATATCGGCATCGCCCTCCTTCTCGGGAGCGAGTTCGGTGCCGCATTCCGGGCAGTGGGTGGGCATGACGAAGCGCCGTTCACTGCCGTCGCGCACGTCGACCACCGGGCCGAGCACCTCGGGAATCACATCGCCGGCCTTGCGGATGGTGACGGTATCGCCGATCAGCACACCCTTGCGCTCGACCTCCGAGGCGTTGTGCAGCGTGGCCATCGCGACCGTGGAACCGGCGACGGTCACCGGTTCCATCACCGCGAACGGCGTGACCCGGCCGGTGCGGCCGACGTTGACCTGGATGTCGAGCAGGCGGGTGGTGGCCTCCTCGGGCGGGTACTTGTAGGCGATGGCCCAGCGCGGGGCACGCGAGGTGCTGCCGAGGCGGCGTTGCAGGGTGAACTCGTCGACCTTGATCACCTGGCCGTCGATTTCGTGCTCGATGTCGTGGCGGTGCTCGCCCCAGTAGCGAATGCGCTCGACCACCGCGTCGGCACCCTGCACGCGCACGGTGTGCGCCGAGACGGGCAGACCCCAGGCCGCCAGTGCCTGATACGCCTCGTACTGGGAGGACGGGCTGAATCCGACCATCCGGCCGAAGCCGTGGCAGATCATGCGCAGCCGGCGCCGGGAGGTGACCGCCGGATCCTTCTGCCGCAGCGATCCGGCGGCGGTGTTGCGCGGATTCGCGTACGGCGGCTTGCCCTCGGCGACGATCGCCGCGTTCAGATTCTCGAAGTCCTCGAGCCGGAAGTACACCTCACCACGCACCTCGAGCAGTTCCGGAATCGGGAATTCCGTTGTGGGCGTGAGCTGTTCGGGGATGTCTTCGATCGTGCGCGCGTTGAGGGTGACGTCCTCACCGGTGCGGCCGTCGCCGCGGGTGGCGCCGCGCACCAGGCGGCCGTTCTCGTAGACGAGGTTCAGCGCCACACCGTCGATCTTCACCTCGCACACGAAGTGCGTATCGGCGCCGGTTTCGGCGACCACCCGGCCGATCCAGGTGCGCATCTCGTCCTCGTCGAACACGTTGTCCAGCGAGAGCATGCGCTCGAGATGGTCGACCGCGGTGAATTCGGTGGCGAAGCCGCCGCCGACCAGCTGCGTGGGCGAATCGGGCGTGCGCAGGTCCGGATGCGCCTCCTCCAGCGCCAGCAGCCGCTGGAACAGCGCGTCGAACTCGCCGTCGGAGATGATCGGCGCATCGCGCACGTAGTACCGGAACTGGTGTTCGCGCACCTGCTCGGCCAGCTGCTGCCATTCGGTGCGCTCGTCGGCCGTGGCCGCCTCGGCGGCGTCGGCCGCCTCGGCGGCACGTGCGTCCTCGATCCCGGTTTCGCTCACCTCTGGCACATTAGCCCAGCCCACCGACATGCTCGTGGACCGTTCGGGCACGTCCGAATCAGGCGTTCACGGCGGCCCGGACGTCGTCCGGCCAGGACGGGGGCGCCGATTCGAAGGTGCGATCCGCGTTCGCGAGCACCGCCCGGCCCATCGCGTAGTTACCGGTGCCGCCGATGATCGCACCGAGCCCGGCGGGCAGCGCCCGGCCGAACAGCAACGCCCCGCGCTTGGCGATGAAGCCGACGATGAATTTGCGCGCCATCGGGTTGTCGATCGAACGGACCACCGGGAGTTTGTCCGCCACCGCCGAGGCCCAGTCCTTGGCCGACTGCCCGGCGCCCTTCCCGAGCAGCTGCGCCCCTCCCTCGCCCAGGACCACCGCGGCCACGAGCGCCCGGCGCTGCTGCTGCGACATCGCGCGCATCCCGTGCAACTCCCCCACCGAGACCGCGTAGAACGCCGAGGCCTCCATGAAGAAGACCGATTCCACGCCGCTGGCCGCCAGTCCGATCACGGTGCCCACGCCGGGCACCGCGGCCGACAGACCCGCGAGTGTGCCGCTGACGGTCACCGCCCCCAGATAGCGCCACCGCAGGCCGGCCTCGATGTCCTCCGGCGTGCGCTCCGGATGCTTGCGCCGCAACCGGTCGACGTACTTGGCCGCCAGCGGCTCCTGCACCCCCGTCCCCGCTCGCACGAAGGTCTCCACCGACTTCTGCACTACCCGCTCGAACATCCCGGAGGGCCCCTTTCGTCGACACCGGCGACCTTACGGAGATCGCACCGTTCGTGTCCTACCGACACGAACAGGGCGAACGTCACCGCGGCCGCCGCACTTTTCGCACCGAAGCCGCCGCGACCGCCGGGCCCGAGGGGCACGGCCTCGCGACAACTCCGCTCGGCAGTGCGATTACCCGCACGCCGGTCGTTCACGCGCCGATGTGCCGATGCCCATGCTCGGGCTCAGAGGAGTTGACTGTCTCGGCACAGGCTCGAACCGCGCGCGGAGGGCGGCGCCCGGTGGGTGCCGGGGTCGAAGGACCACGAATCCGCGTCCGCGGCCGGCCGCCAGAACAGCAGACCGTCCCCGCCCGCGGCGACTTCGTAGACGTTGTCGCGGCCTTCGATCAGCTGGTCGCCCACGCAGTAGTCGGTGTATTCGGTTCCGGGTTGCCGGGCTCCCGGGCTGAAATGTCCGGCGGGCGCGCTCGCCGCACCCGGATCGGGCACCGTGCTCGGACCGGGGGCCGCGGCCCCGCGAATCCATCGCGCCGCGCCGGCGGCGTCGATCCCGCAGCTGTAACTCCACCCGCCCGCGGTGACGATGTCTCCGCGCGGATGGGCGATGTCGGCCCAGAGGCATTGCGCGGCAACCGGTTCGACGGCCTCGCGGGCGAGCGACCCAGCAGCGCCACCAGGGGCCGCCGCCGCGATCGCACCGGCGAGGGCGACGCCTGCCGCCGCTACTCGTGCACACTGCACACCGAATGCCACGTTCATGTTCTTCACTCCTCGCAGTCGTGGTGCCTGGAAATAGGAGTGGTGGTTACGCGCCGCCGCACTCGATCCGAGTCGTGGCGCGTAACCGGTGGTGTGTGTAACCGCCCTGCTATCTAATTGATGGCGGCACAGTTCTCGGCAGGCACAGTCTCCGCAGACCCGATCGGCCCTGGATCAGGCCGCACCGAACGCGGTGACATCGGAGAGGAGGGCGGCGGCAGATGAGCGGGCATCCCGAGCCGGCGCCGCCGTCCCGCGACGACCACGCCGACTGGGAGGAGATCTTCCACGGCAATGTCGACTGGGTGTACGCGCTGATGCTCGCGAAGGTGGGCGCCGCGCCCGACGCCGAGGAGCTGACGACGGAGGTGTTCATGACAGCGCTGGAACCATCGCCCATCGGCGCATCACCCCTCGATGCGGAACCGTCGCAGGTTCCGGTGCTGCTGCGCGATACCGCACGCTCGGTGCTGGCCCGCTACTGGCTCTCGCGGGTGGGCCGGGAAATCACCGTGATCGACGCCGACCCGCCCGCCAACGCCTCGGCCACGCCGGCCGCGGCGGTCGGTGATCTGCTCGCCGAACTGCCGGAGCCCTATCGGCGCGTCCTGGAATTGCGCTTCCTGCAAGGACTTTCGATACAGGACACCGCGGCGCGGCTCGGTGTCGGCGTTCCCGAGGCCGAGGCACGCCAGCGTCTGGCATTGCGATCGGCCGCCCGTTCCGGATCAGGAGGCTCGCTGTGAGCAGCAAAGACGTGGAGCGCTACGTCGACGACATCCTGGCCGGCCGCAGCCCGCGCGGTTTCCGGCCCGACGATGACGACGCCGCCCAGATCCGCGCCGCGATCGCGCTGCGGTCGGCCCGGACCGGTGCGGGCAGTCCCGACGAGGAGTTCATCACCCGGCTACACCATCGCCTGGCCGAGGACCTCGACGAGCCCACCGCCGATCCGGGCGCGCGCACGCGGCGTCCCACCCGCCGCACCATGCTGATCGGCACCTCGGTGGCCGCCGCGGCCGCAGCGGGCGGGGTGATCGACCACACGCTGCTGAGCGGATCCGACGAGCCGAAAGTTCCCGCCGCACAGCAGACGCTCGTACCGTCGCACGGAACCTGGCAACCGGTCCTCGCCAGTACCGAACTTCCGGACGGCGCGACCGCACCGTTCGAGCTCGGCGCGGTCAACGGCTTCCTCCGCCGCCGCGGCGGGATGGTCTACGCGCTGTCGGGAATCTGCACCCACCAGGGGTGCAAGTTGTGGCTGGACGCGGCCACGGCGCGCCTGCGCTGCCCGTGCCATTCGACCTCCTTCGGTTTCGAGGGTGAGGTCGTGACTCACGAACTGCCCCGCACGCCGGCTCCGCTGCCGCGGCTGCAGGTTCGTGAATCGAACGGCTCGATCGAGGTGTTCGCACCGGAGAAGCCGGCGTGACGGCGTGCGCACCGAACCGCGTGTAACCACACCACGTATCTATCCCTGACAGGCGCGTGCGTCACCGGGCTGCAGGAGGGTGGTTGGGATGGCAGGGCGATCCACGGCCGGGTCGCGGTCGCCGGAGGAGCCCGGACGACGCGAGCTGCGACTGGTACCGCAGGATCGCTATCCCAGCTGGGAAGAGGTGTACCGGGACAATGTCGGCTGGGTCTACGCGCTGATCTTCTCGAAGGTCGGCAACAAACCGGATGCGGAGGATCTCACCGCGGAGGTGTTCGTGGCCGCGCTGAAACCGCTGCGGATCACCGCGAGCGTCGCCGAGGTTCGCGCCTATCTGCGGACCACCGCCCGCACCGTGCTCGCCGGTCACTGGCGAGCGCGGATGGGCCGGGAGATCACGGTCATCGACGATGATATTCCGGACGAGACCGGTTCGGCGCCAACCGATTCCGCCGAGTCCCGGGCGCCGGAGCACGTGCGCGCGGTATTGAGCGAACTGCCCGAACGCTACCGCCGGATTCTCGAACTTCGTTTCCTGCAGGGGTTGTCGGTGCGCGAATCGGCTGCCGCACTCGCGATCAGCGTGGCCAATGCGAAGGTGCTGCAGCATCGAGCCCTGCGGGCGGCGTCGGAATCGAATATCGACCTCGGTCTGTAACCCGGTCACCTATCTGTCGGTGAAGCCCCGCACTCGGCGGGGTCCGGATGGAGGCCGATCCGATGCACCGACATCTCGTTCCGAATGTCACCGCCGCTGCGATGGCCGCCCTCGGCGTCATGACGCTGACGGCCTGCGCGACAGCTGCCGACAAGGGCACGAGCCCACCCGCTCCCACCGTCCGCTCCGACGACCCCGGCCTGGGGATGACATCGGGCGCACCCGCACCGATGCCGGAGATGCCGGGAATGTCGAGTGCGCCCCGGACCCCGGCCGTCGCGGCCGGGCCGAACGCCGTCACCATCGACACTTTCGCCTTCGGCCCGCAGACCGTGAGCGTGAAGGCGGGCACCACCGTGACGTGGACCAATCGCGACGAGGAACCGCATACGGTGGTGGCCCGCGACGGCTCGTTCCACTCCCCCGGAATGGGCACGGGGGCCACCTTCAGCTTCACCTTCGCCCAGCCGGGCACCTTCCCCTACTTCTGCTCGATCCATCCCTTCATGCACGCGACCGTGGTGGTGACCCCGTGACCGAACAACATCCGCAGCACACCGATCCGCGTGACCCGCACGCCATGACCCGGCGGCAACTGCTCCGCCACAGCGCCTGGTTCGGCGCGGCCGTCGGACTGACCGTGGTCGGCGGCGAGGTCATCTCCCATGTGGCGGGCGCGGCCCCGGCCACATCCGAACGTCCCACCCTGCGATTCGCGCAGATCAGCGACAGCCATATCGGATTCCAGGGCACCGCCAACGCGAATGTCACCGACACCTTCACCGAGGCGATCGCTCAGGTCGACGCGCTCGGGTACACACCGGATTTCGTCATCCACACCGGGGACCTGACACATCTGGCCACGCCCGCGCAATTCGATCAGGTCCGCCAGATGATGTCCGGATTGTCCACGCCGCACATCTTCACCGTGCCCGGCGAACACGATTCGACCGACGACGGCGGACAGCGATACCGCGACGTGTTCGGACAGGGCACTCGCGGTGACGGCTGGTACAGCTTCGATATCGCGGGCGTGCACGTCATCGGCCTGGTCAATACGCTCCACGCGCAGAATCTGGGGCATCTCGGGCAGGACCAGATCGACTTCGTCCGCAACGATGTGGCGGGATTGTCCGCGGACACACCGATCATCGTCTTCAGCCACATTCCGCTGTTCGCCATGTACCCCCAATGGGGTTGGGGCACAGACGATGCCGCGCAGGTCCTGAACCTGCTGCGGCGGTTCTCCTCGGTCACCTGCCTCAACGGCCATGTGCATCAACTCTTCACCAAGACCGAGGGAAACATCACCTTCTTCAGCGGGACGACCACCGCCTATCCCCTGCCACATCCCGGCGACGGGCCCGCGCCCAAACCGGTGACGTTGCCAGCCGGAAAGCTGCACGACGCCCTGGGAATCCGGGAAGTGAGCTACCAGCAGGGCAGGCAGCTGCTCGCGATCAAGGAGCAGGCACTGCGATGACCACGATCCCTTCCGCCTGGTCGCGGTTCCCATCGCGGGTGGCGATCAGCGCCGGCCTCGTCACCACCGGTGTCGTGCACACTCAGCTCTACGAACGCGGCTACCGCTACATCGAATACGTGGGCCGGTCGTTCGCCATCCAGGCCGCCGCCGCCTTCGCGCTGGCCGCACTGGTTCTCGTCGGTCCGTGGACCATGCGCGCGGCGGCGGCGGTGCTCAGCGTCGCCGCCCTGGGCGGTTTCGTGCTGTCACGGACGATCGGCCTGTTCGGATTCACCGAAAGCGGCTGGCAGCCGGCACCGCAGGCGATGATCGCCGTCGTCGCCGAGATCTGCACCCTCGTGGTCTGTCTGGCCTCGCTGAACCGGAGGCAACTTCGCACCTGATGTCGCGGCGCCGCACGGCGGACGGCAGGATGGCTCGGGTGCTGCGTAGTTTTCAGGTGACCAACCACCGATCCCTGGCCGAACCACAGGAGCTCCGCCTGGTCTCGAGCCGGGCCGGAGCGCTGCCCGCGCCCGTCACCGCCGTGCACGGCGCGGCCGCCAGCGGCAAATCCGGTCTCGTCGACGCACTGGCCCACATGCGCGACGCGGTCCTGCATTCGGTGACCGGCTGGGATCCCTACGCCGGACCGGTGCGCACACCGCATCTCGGATTCGCCGATCGGCCTTCGGAATTCGTCGCCACCTTCGTCGCGGAGGGCACGCCCTACACCTACGGGTTCCGCCTCGACAATGCCGATGTCACCGCCGAATGGCTGCATACGCATCCGCACAACCGCAAACGCATCATCTTCGAGCGCGAGGGCGAACAGATCCGGATCGGGCCGATGTTCGAACCGGTTCGCTTCGGCATCAGCGCCCTGGTGCCGCTGGTGCGGCCGAATGCGCTGCTGCTCAGCCTGACCGGGCAGATGTACGCCGAGGCGCTGGTACCCGCCTATCGCTGGTTCTCCGCCCAGCTCGACGTCCAGCGCGGGCCCGCCGACCCGCACGGCGTCGCCGAGCGCCTCGGCGGCCACATCTCCCGCTCCGCGGACAACGCCGCGCGGTTGCTGATGCTGCTGCGCTCGGCCGAACTGGGCATCGAGGATCTGCTGCTGGCCGAGAACGATCCGATGTACGCGGACTACCTGCGCGACATCGACGGTGAAATCGCCGGTATGGCAAAGGAATTGGATGCCTGCGCCGCATCGCCGGCACACGCGCTGCGGGTGCGCGAAACCCTCGGCGTGGAACCGGTCGCCCTCGAGCGGGAACTGAGCAATCTGCGCGCGGCCCGCGACACCCTCTACGCGCGTATGGTCGCCCGCCGCGGGGTCGGGCTCGGGGTGGTCCACGAGGGCATCGACGCCGCCTTCGACATCGCCGACGAATCCACCGCCACCCTGGCCCTGCTGCGCCTGCTGCCGACCGTCCTCGACGCGCTCGACACGGGCCGGGTCCTGGCGGTCGACGATATCGACACCCATCTCACCGGTGACACCGCCGACCGTGTGATCCAGCTGTTCCAGAATCCGGAGACCAACTCCCGGGGCGCGCAGTTGATCTTCACCACCCGCAACCGCACCCTGATCGACCGCGGCAACGGGCGGTCGCAGTCCCGGCGCACCAAGGTGTGGCAGGTGCGCCGCACCCCGACCGGCACCAGCGAGATCACCTCGAACTGAGTCGTGCGACCGGCGGCACATCGAGGCTGTCCCGTTTGTCCGCCTAGCATGGAGGCATGCTGCTGCAGATCGTGTTCATCGTGTTGATCGCCGGCGCGCTGGTCGCGCTGTTGATGAACTTCCGCGGCCGGGGCCGTTTCGGTGGATTCCAGCGCGCCCAACTGGAGGCCGGGACGCTGCGCATCACCGGCGTGAGCCCGCGCCCGGCCGGTCAGGGCGAGCAGTTCGTGACCA
>NZ_BAFQ01000140.1 GCF_000308375.1 Nocardia aobensis NBRC 100429
GTGGCCGAGCAGGATTCGACACCGGGCTCCGACTACCGCACCCAACTGCTCGACCCGGCGCAGTTCGGCGACGGTCCCGACGTGACGGCGCGATCCGGTGCCGACACCGCCCTCGGATCGGACACGGATCTGCAGCCCGGTGAGAAGACCGAACTGATCGACGTCTCCCAGTTCCGAACCGGCGGCGCCGATCGCACGCCCGGCGCCGAGGACAACACCCGTTTCCTCGACGTTTCGCAGTTCGGCACCGTCGCGCAGGCAGCGGGCGATACCCAGTTCCTCGACGTCGGCCGGCCGGACGACGAGGACTACGGCGACGACACCCGCTACGCCGACGATCTGCGCTACCGCGACGACGCTCGCTACGACGAGGACGACCGATACGACGACGACCGATACGACGAAGCCCGGTACGAGGACGACGACCGCTACGCCGACGACGACTACTCCGATGACGAATATGCCTTCGCGGCAACGGGTTCGGAAGACGGGCGAAATGCGAAGCGCTCGCGATCGGTCGCGGTTCCGGTCGTTCTCGGCGTCCTGAGTGCGGCGGTCCTGGCCGGCCTCGGCGTCGTCGGCTGGCAGGTCTTCGGCTCGTCGGGCGGCAACGATCACCCGGCCACCGCGGCGGGGCCGGCCGCCCCGGCGGTGACCGCCCAGCAACCGGCGACCAGCTCCGCGCCGACCACGACCGCGGCGCCGACCACGACCGGCACATCGGCCAACCTTCCGGTCGGCGCGACGCCGTGCTCGCAGACATCGACGTCGCAGGGCTCGTTCGGCAAGACCGCGACCGGATCCGAGGTGACCTCCTGCGGTTTCGCGGAAGCGGTGCGCAAGGCGTACGCCCAGGCGGCCGAATCACACGGCGCGACCAGCGCGGCCACCGCCGAGGCCAGCACCTCGATCATCGCGGTGAGTCCGGTGACGGGCCGGTCCTATCCGATGACCTGCACCAGCTCGGGAAAGGTCGTCACCTGTACGGGCGGTGACAACGCGGTGGTCTATGTCTACTGACCCGACGCCCACCGGGCGCCAGGGTCGGCGGCGGTTGTTCTTGGCAGTTGTCACACTTCTCGTTTCGGCGTGCGCGGCACACGGTGCCGCGGTCAGCACCGGCCCGGGCCTGGCCCGGCCGGCCACCGACATGGTGCGCCCGGCGCCCGTTCCCCACTCGACGCTCACCCTGCCCAGCGGTCTGGTGGCCGGTTTCGCCAACCTGCGCGCGCAACTACCGGGTCGCATGGGCCTGGCGGTGATGGCCGTGGGCGGCGACCACGTGATCACCCTCGGCGACTGGACCACCGGCGTCGCCTGGTCGACGATCAAGGTGCCCCTCGCCCTGGCGGCGCTGCGCCGGGATCCGGTCGGGCTGGCCGATGTCGCCCAGGCCGCCATCACCGCCTCGGACAACGATGCGGCGCAAGCACTCTGGATCGCGCTGGGCGGCGGCGAACCCGCGGCCGAAGCGGTCGAGGCGGTGCTGCGCGAGGCCGGCGACACCACCACCGATGTCGCCGACCGGCACAATCCGGATGCGCGTCAATCCATCGACGACCCGATGGTTTTCGGCGCCACCCAGTGGAGTCTGGTCGATCAGTTGCGCTTCGCCGCCCGGCTGCCGTGCCTGCACAACGCCTCACGGGTGGTGGATCTGATGCAGCAGATCACCGACAGCCAGAGCTGGGGCCTGGGTTCGTTCGTCGGCGCCGAGTACAAGGGCGGCTGGGGGCCCGACGACGACACCGGAGCCT
Source organism: Nocardia aobensis NBRC 100429 (assembly GCF_000308375.1). GTDB lineage: Bacteria > Actinomycetota > Actinomycetes > Mycobacteriales > Mycobacteriaceae > Nocardia > Nocardia aobensis. The sequence continues at coordinate 1,758 of NZ_BAFQ01000140.1, forward strand.
ATCTGGTCCGCCAGTTCGGCCTGGTGCCCACCTGGTCCGGCCAGCTCGCGGTAGCCCTTGCGGCACAACCGGATTCGGGATCCTATGATGACGCGGTCGAAATGATGGACCGGATGTCGGCGCTGCTGTCCGAACACGTGCACGAACTGCACGGCGGCGAATGCGAGCGGTGATTGCGCAGTCGTCTCATATGCGCCGCCGACGGTCCGCGCATTTGACCCGCGGGCCGCGACCGCACACAATTCCTCGTCTGACGGATGGTGCCGTGCGGGGCCGTCCGCACGATGTGGAGGTGAACGGGTGCACGCACCACTCCGGCCGAGCACGAAGCGGGCCATGGCTTTTCGAGTGTGCCGCTGCGCGGCAGCGCTGCTCGGGGCGAGCCTGTTACTGAGCCCCGCGGCCTGCTCGAACGCCACCGACACCCCCGCCGCGACCACGACGACCCGGGCGAGCACCTCGTCCGCTCCCGTCACGATGTTCGCGCTGCCGGGTTCACTGGCAGCCGATTTCACCGCGCTGCGACCGAGTCTGGACGGACGCGCCGGTATGGCGATCATGCCGGTCGGCGGCCAGCGCACCGCACAGATGGGCGATTGGACCACCGGGCCGTCCTGGTCGACGATGAAAGTTCCGCTGACCCTTGCCGTTCTGCGCACCAACGGCAACACCAGCACGTATCAGATGTCGGCGGCCATCACCGAATCCGACAACTCCGCGGCCGACGGGCTGTGGCAGGCGCTGGGCGCACCCGAGGCCGCGGCCAAGGCGGTGCAGACGGTGCTGCGCGAAGGGGGCGACACCACCACGACCGTCCCCGCGACCCGCTCGCGTGCCGAGTACTCCGCGTTCGGGCAGGCCGACTGGTCACTGGCCGACCAGGTGCGCTGGGCGTCGCGGCTGCCGTGTCTGCCCGATGCCGACACCGTGACCGCGCTGATGGGCAAGGTGGTCTGGGGCCAGCAGTGGGGCCTCGGACATCTGGACAACACTCGTTTCAAAGGTGGCTGGGGGCCGGATCCGAGCGGCAACTACCTGGTCCGCCAGTTCGGCCTGCTGACCACCCCCAACGGCGACGTCGCCATTTCCCTTGCCGCCCAGGCGACCTCGGGCACCTTCGACGACGGCACCCAGATTCTCAACAAGATGGCGGGCCTGATCACCAAACATCTCGACGACCTCCCGGCCGGACACTGCGCACCCGCGCAATAGCACCACTGCGCACCCGCGCAATAGCACCACTGCGCACCCGCGCGATAGCATCAGCGCGCCTGCGCGGTGACTCCTGTCCGTGGTAGCCGGTTGCTGTAACCGCCGGTTAACGGGGGCGGGGCTGCGCCGCGCGCCCGGGCGCGGCAAGATAGCGGCATGCGCATCGGAGTCTTGACCGGAGGCGGGGACTGCCCAGGCTTGAACGCGGTCATCCGAGCTGTCGTTCGCACTGCGAACGGCCGCTACGGTGACGCGATCGTCGGCTTCCAGGACGGTTGGCGCGGGTTACTGGAGGATCGCAAGATCCACATCCACAACGACGACCGCACCGACCGGCTGCTCACCAAGGGCGGCACCATGCTCGGCACCGCCCGCACCAATCCCGACGTGCTGCTCGAGGGCCTGGGCCGCATCAAACGCACCCTCGACGACAACGGCATCGACGCCCTCATCCCGATCGGCGGCGAGGGCACCCTCACCGCCGCGCACTGGCTCTCCGACGAAGGTGTGCCGGTGGTCGGCGTGCCGAAGACCATCGACAACGACATCGACTGCACCGACACCACTTTCGGTCACGACACCGCCGTCAGCATCGCCACCGATGCCATCGACCGGCTGCACACCACCGCGGAATCACATCAGCGCGTCATGCTGGTGGAGGTGATGGGCCGCCACGCCGGCTGGATCGCGATGAATTCCGGCATCGCCTCCGGCGCCCACCTCACCCTCGTCCCCGAGGTGCCCTTCGACGTCGACGAGGTGTGCAGCATGATCAAACGCCGCTTCCAGCGCGGTGATTCACACTTCATCTGCGTGGTCGCCGAGGGCGCGAAACCCGCCGAGGGCTCGTTCCATCTGCGCGAGGGCGGGGTCGACGAATACGGCCACGAGCGGTTCACCGGGGTGGCCCACCAGTTGGGCGTGGAGATCGAACGCCGTATCGGCAAGGAGGTCCGCACCACGGTGCTGGGCCACGTCCAGCGTGGCGGCACGCCCACCGCCTACGACCGCGTTCTCGCCACCCGCTTCGGCCTGCACGCCGCCGAAGCGGTCCACGACGGCCGGTTCGGCCAGATGGTGGCGTTGCACGGCACCGAGATCGGCCTGGTGTCGCTGGCGGAGGCGACGAAGCAGCTCAAGCTGGTGCCCAACGATCGGCACGGGGAAGCCGCCGCCTTCTTCGGGTGAGCGAGGTCCGCCGGCGGCCCCGGCGGCCCAGCTTGCCTAGGCGATGGGCATCTCGTTGCACCAGGTGTCGAACTCCTGGTACGTCTTGCCCTCCTCCAAGCTGGGCCAGTACTGGTTGTGCGCGACGATCAGATACCGCGACCGCGTCGAATCCCGGAAGGCGATGACCTTCCAGAATTCGTTCGGGATCGCGGAGTCGGCCGTCTTCCACATGTAGCTGTCGTATTCGACGTCGCCACCCGTGACGCCCGCTCCCTTCCGGTTCGCGGGCAACCCCGCGATCACGCGTTGCGCATCCGATGACGAGTCGTAGGACAGGACGGCGTATTCGGGCTTGTCCACCGCTCCCCAGCAGTCCCAGGCCGCGGTCCACGAACCCAGACGGAGATCGGCGGCGTCGCCCGGCGTGCGCAGAGTCTTGCCGTCGGTCTCACGGAAACAGGACTGGCCGTCGTATCCGTCGCCGCTGCTTCCCGCCCCCGAGGGCTTCACCAACTGCGGGAAAGTCGACTTCATGGCGGCGAAATCGTTGCCCTTCGAATTCTTCTGCAGCACCACCACGACGATCGTGACGACGATGGCCACCACAACGAGCACGGCGACGATGATCGCCGCCACCATCGCGCCCGAGCGCTTCGGCGGCTGCGGCCGGTAGCCCGAGCCCGGGGCGGGCGGGTAACCGGGTGGCGGCGCCGAATACCCTGCGGGAGAGGGGGTCGCGGCCGGCATCGGCACCCGAGCGGACGCGGCATTCGCCGGGCCGGCGGTGTTCGCGGCCGGCGAATAATGCTGTCCCCCACTGGGAACCACGGTAGGCACGCGAGCACCGTTCGCAGGCGGGTACCCCTGCGTGTGGGTGCCGGGATGCGGTCCGGTGGGCACGCCTGCACCGTTCCCAGGGGGGAATCCCTGCGTGTGGGTACCGAGCTGCGGTCCGGCGGGCACTCGCGCCGAGTTCCGAACGGGCGACGCTCCGCCCGGCCGGACAAGTGTCGGGGCCGCACCACTCATCGTCGGCATCCCCGCCGGCGCGTTCAGCGCCGCGCGCGCCGCGGCGGCGAATTCCATACAGCTGCCGAATCTTTCGGACGCCCGCTTGGCCATGGCGCGGGCGATCACCCCGTCCATCGCCGGAGACAACCCGGCACGCCGCGCGCTGGCGGGCGGTACCGGCAGTTGCAGGTGGCCGCGGATCACCTCGGTGGGATGTTCGGAGTCGAACGGCCCGGTTCCGGTGAGCAGCCAGTACAGGGCGCACGCCAGCGAGTACTGATCGGAGCGATGGTCGAGTTCGACACCGGTCATCTGTTCCGGTGAGGCGTAGGCCAGGGTGGCGGTGAACATGCCGGCCTGGGTGAGGTGCGTGGAATCCTCACGCAGACGGGCGATTCCGAAATCGGTGAGGAAGACCCGCTCCCCCTTGCCGCTCACCGCCCGGGCCAGCAGGATGTTGGCGGGCTTCACATCTCGGTGCAGCACACCGTTGCCGTGCGCGTAATCCAGTGCGTCGGCGACACCTTCGACGATCTGCACCGCACGCTCCGGCGGCAGCGTCAGCGGATCGACCGTGGCGGCGTCGACACCGTCCACGTATTGCATGCAGATCCACAGCTGATCGTCCTCGACGCCACGGTCGTAGACGGCGACGATGCCGGGATGGTCGAGTTGTGCGCACAGATCGGCCTCGCGTTCGAAGCGGGCGCGGATCTCGGCATCGGTGTACAGCTCACGATTCAGCAGTTTCAGCGCGGTCAACCGGGGCAGACGCGGATGCCGCGCCAGATAGACCGATCCCATCCCTCCCTGACCGAGCAGTCGCTCCACGGTGAAGCCGGCGAACACGTCACCGTTGTTCAACACCTACGTTCCCCCTTCCGGCGACGTACCAGGTGGGGATCCTACCCGGATCGCTCAGCCCGGCGTGACCAGGCCGGATTCGTAGGCGATCACCACGGCTTGCGCGCGGTCACGCAGATCGAGTTTGGAAAACACCTTGGACACATGGGTTTTCACGGTCTGCTCGGCGACGAACAGCGCCTCGGCGATCTCGGTGTTGGACATGCCCTTGGCGATCAGCTCGAGGACTTCGCGTTCGCGCGGGGTCAATGCGTTCAGGGCCGGGGCGGGTTTGGGGCGGGCGCGGCGGCGAGTGACATCGGCGATCAACCGGCGGGTGACCGTCGGCGCGAGCAGCGCCTGCCCCTCGGCCACGACGCGCACCGCGCGCACCAGTTCGTCGGCGGGTGCGTCCTTGAGCAGAAAACCGCTGGCGCCCAGGCCCAATGCCTCGTACACGTAGTCGTCGATATCGAAGGTGGTCAGCATCAGTACCCGCACCGGCGGATCGAATCCGGCGGCCAGGATGGCGCGCGCCGCCTCGAGCCCGTTCATCTCGGGCATGCGCACATCCATCAGCACCACATCGGGTCGCAGCCGTTTGGCCTCGGCCACCGCGATCGCGCCGTTGGCGGCGTCGCCGATGACGCTGATATCGGGCTGGGCGGCCAGCAGCGCGCCGAACCCCTGCCGGACCATCGCCTGATCGTCGGCGATCAATACGGTGATGGGCATACCCGCCTCAGAGGAATCTGATGATCGACAGCAGCCCCGCCACCAAGCAGTAGACCGCGAACGGCAGCAGCGTGC
>NZ_BAFQ01000139.1 GCF_000308375.1 Nocardia aobensis NBRC 100429
GGCCGGGGCACCGCGGCGCTGCTGGTCCGCGCCGCCGGCCACACCCACGCGGCGGATTCGCTCGCCCCGTCGGCGGCGGGCGGTGCCGCCGCCCTGCTGCCCCGCTTCGGGGCGGATTCCGCGCGCCGCCACCGGGAATCCGGTGCGGTGGAACTGGGCGGGCACTGGCCCGGTCTGCGACTCGACGTCGACACCGCCGAGGATCTCGACCGTGCGCTGTCGCTCGGGGTCGGCACGGCCACCGCCGCGCTGTTGCGCGACATCGGCTGGCCGGTAGGTGTTCACGAGAACCTCATTCGGAGGTGTGCCGCACCGTCACATGTGTGCTAGATGATCGCCAGGCCTCTATGGGAGGCCGCACCACGGTGGTGTCGAGCGCGACACCACCCGAGCCGTAAGGAATGATCGTGAGCGTGAGCGAAACGGAGACCGTCCCGCAACAGCCCCGGCTACCGGCGGCCCCGCCGGCGGCCACGCCACCGCCCACCACGGCCGCCGCGACACAGTTGCCCGCAGATCGCTACCTCAATCGAGAACTGAGCTGGCTGGATTTCAACGCCCGCGTGCTGGCCCTGGCCGAGGACCCTTCCGAACCGCTGCTGGAACGCGCCAAATTCCTCGCCATCTTCTCCTCGAACCTCGACGAGTTCTACATGGTGCGGGTGGCCGGCCTCAAACGCCGCGCCGAGGCCGGGCTCTCGGTCCGCTCCGCCGACGGCCTGTCGCCCACCGAACAGCTCACCCTCATCGCCGAACGCACCCAGGAACTGGCCGGGCGGCATGCGCGGGTCTTCCTCGACCAGGTGCGGCCCGCCCTGGCCGAGGACGGTATCGCCATCATCGGCTGGGCCGATCTGGACGACGACGAACGCCGGAGGCTGTCGGGGTACTTCCTCGACCAGGTGTTCCCGGTGCTGACCCCGCTCGCGGTCGATCCCGCGCATCCGTTCCCCTACATCAGCGGCCTGAGCCTGAATCTGGCTGTCACGGTGAAGGATTCCGAGACCGGCGGGGAGCATTTCGCCCGCGTGAAGGTGCCCGACAACGTCGACCGTTTCGTCCGGGTGCGCCGCACCCTCACCGAAACCGCCGGCGCCCGCCGAGATTCCGACATCGCCGCTGTCCCCCGCCTGGCCGCCTTCCTGCCGATGGAAGATCTGATCGCCGCTCACCTCGATCAGCTCTTCCCGGGAATGGAAGTGGTGGAACACCATTCGTTCCGCATCACGCGCAACGCCGACTTCGAGGTCGACGAGGACCGCGACGAGGATCTGCTGCAGGCCCTCGAACGCGAACTGGCCCGCCGCCGCTTCGGATCGCCGGTGCGCCTGGAAGTTTCCGACGATATGACCGAGCACATGCTCGAGCTGCTGCTGCGCGAACTCGACGTCGACCCGGGCGATGTGATCCAGGTTCCCGGCCTGCTCGACCTGTCGTGCCTGTGGCAGGTCTACGGCGTCGACCGGCCGCTGCTCAAGGACGCGCCCTACGTTCCGGCCACCCCGCCGGCATTCGGTGAAAGAGAAACGCCACGAAACGTTTTCGCCGCCCTGCGTGAGGGCGACGTGCTGGTGCACCACCCCTACGATTCGTTCTCCACCAGCGTGCAACGTTTCATCGAGCAAGCCGCGGCCGATCCGCAGGTGCTGGCCATCAAACAGACCCTCTACCGCACCTCCGGCGACTCTCCCATCGTCAACGCGCTCATCGATGCCGCCGAGGCCGGTAAACAGGTCGTCGCGCTGGTCGAGATCAAGGCCCGCTTCGACGAACAGGCCAACATCAAATGGGCACGCGCCCTGGAACAGGCGGGCGTGCACGTGGTCTACGGCCTCATCGGCCTCAAGACGCACTGCAAGACCTGTCTGGTGGTGCGCCGCGAAGGGGCCACCATCCGCCGCTACTGCCATATCGGGACCGGTAACTACAACCCGAAGACCGCGCGGCTCTACGAGGACGTCGGACTGCTCACCGCCGCACCGGAAATCGGCGCCGACCTCACCGACCTGTTCAACTCGCTGACCGGCTATTCGCGAAAGGCCAACTACCGCAACCTCCTGGTCGCGCCGAGCAGCGTGCGCTCGGGCATCGTGGAACGGATCCGGCGCGAGACCGAACTGGCCGCCCAGGGCGTGCCGGCTCGAATTCGCCTCAAGGCCAACGCGATCGTCGACGAGCAGATCATCGACGCGCTCTACCGCGCGTCCCAGGCCGGGGTGCCGGTGCAGATCGTGGTGCGCGGCATCTGCGGGCTGCGCCCTGGTGTGCCCGGGATGAGCGAGAACATCGAGGTGCGCTCGATTCTCGGCCGGTTCCTGGAACATTCGCGCATCATGCATTTCCAGGCCCAGGACGAGTACTGGATCGGCAGCGCCGACATGATGCATCGCAATCTCGACCGGCGCGTGGAGGTCATGGCGCAGGTGAAGGATCCGAAGCTGCGCGAGCGGCTGGCGGTGGTGTTCGATTCCGCACTCGATCCCGCGACCCGGTGCTGGGTGCTGCAGCCCGACGGCAGCTGGGCGGCCCAGCCGAGCCCCGAGGCCCTGGGGCGCGGCGTGCAGGTGCGTGACCACCAGGAGTTCCTCATGCGACTGCGGAGGCCGGACCAGCAGTGAAATCCTCGGCGACACGAGATTTCGATCGGTCCCCGGACGACGGCGACACCGCCCTCGATCGCCTCGGCGACACCGGCGGGTCGATGAGCGACGGCAAGGTGGATGCAGGTGAGAGCAGTTCGGGCGACACCATCTCGGATCCGCGGGTGACCGCCAACATCATCGCCGCCGGCGCGGTGGTGTGGCGGCGGCCCCGCGACGGCGGACCGGTCGAGGTGGCCCTCGTACACCGGCCGAAATACGACGATTGGTCCCTGCCCAAGGGAAAGCTCGACCCGGGCGAAACCCCGATGGTCGCGGCCGTGCGCGAAGTGGCCGAAGAAACCGGCCTGAACTGCCGTCTGGGGCGCTATCTCGGTCGGGTCACATATCCGGTGCCCGGACATCGCAAACTCAAACGAGTGGACTATTGGGCGGCCACTCCCGTCGGCGGCGAGTTCGTCACCAATTCCGAAGTCGACCAGCTGCGCTGGCACCGGGTGGACCGGGTGATGGATCAACTGTCCTACCCGATGGATCGCCGCATCATCCGCAATTTCCTGCGTCTGCCGCCGGATACCGCGACCCTGGTGCTGGTGCGGCATGCGAAAGCGGGCCGCCGCGACCGATTCACCGGTCCCGACGACGAACGGCCGCTGGAAAAGGCCGGTCGCGCACAGGTTCAGGTGCTGACGCCGAATCTGCTCGCCTTCGGCCCGGGCGCGGTGTACTCGGCGCCTCCGCTGCGGTGCGTACAGACCGTCGCGCCGGTCGCCGACGCCCTCGGCCTCGAAATCGCCCGCGAGCCGCTGCTGTCGGAAAGCGGTTATGCCGCAGCACCGCAAGCCGGTGTGGATCGGCTGCGGGAACTGGTCTCCCCCGACGTCGTTCCGCTCGTGTGCAGTCAGGGCAAGGTCATTCCGGATCTGCTGCAACGCTGGGCCGACGACGACGGTCTCACCCTGCCGCCGGCCCGGAACCGCAAGGGCAGCGTGTGGGTGCTGTCGGTCGCCGACGGACGGCTGGTCGCCGCCGATCACCTCGATCGGTCCCTGCGTACCCACTGAAAACCTGCGTACCCACTGAAACGCAATGACCCCGGCCCGAAAGGACCGGGGTCATTGTCGTCGCGTCACTCGCTATCGCCGCGTGGTGCGCTTGGTTGCCGTGCGCTTGGCAGCGGTCTTCTTGGCGGGCGCCTTCTTGGCCGCGGTCTTGGCCGCGGTCGTCTTCTTCGCCGCGGTCGTCTTCTTGGCTGTCGCCTTGGTGGCCGTGGTCTTCTTGGCGGCGCTCTTCTTCGCCGCGGTCGTCTTCTTCGCCGCGGTCACCTTCTTCGCGGGCGCCTTCGCGGCTGCCTTCTTGGCGGTCGTCTTCTTGGCCGGAGCCGCCTTCTTGGCCGTGGTCTTCTTCGCGGCGGTCTTCTTCGCCGTGGTCTTCTTGGCGGCGCTCTTCTTCGCCGCACCCGACACCGGCGCTGCCACACCGCGTTTCACGGCCGGACCGGCCGCCGCGATCTTCTGCTTGCCCGAGATGATCGCCTTGAACTGCGCACCCGGGCGGAACGCGGGCACCGAAGTGGGCTTCACCTTCACCGTCTCGCCGGTTCGGGGATTACGCGCCACCCGTGCCGCCCGCTTGCGCTGTTCGAATACACCGAATCCGGTGATTGTGACGCTCTGACCCTTGTTCACCGCACGCACGATCGTGTCGACAATGTGCTCGACTGCCGCAGTGGCCGTGCGCCTGTCAGTACCCAACTTCTCGGTCAGAACATCGATCAGTTCCGCCTTGTTCATTGAATCCTCCGCAGACTAATGGCCCGTCGTCGGACCGACTAGGTACCACGGTAAACCCTGAATGGGCAAGAGTCTATGTGCCACGCCAAATTTCATGTGGCGTGGCACACGCACAGCAACCTCGATTGGTTGCTCTCAGCTAACACTCGAGACTGTTCAGTCCCCGGAAATAGCCGCTGGAATGGTGGTCGGTTTCCAAGACGGCCTTGCCTTTTCGAACTGCTCGATGGCCTCTTCCTGCCGAAGTGTGAGTCCGATGTCGTCCAGACCTTCCAGCAGCCGCCACCGGGTGTAGTCGTCAATATCGAAGGGCAACACGGTGGTTCCAGCGGCCACAGTGCGCGCCTCGAGATCGACGATCAATTCCAGGCCGGGATGTTCTTCGATCAACTTCCAGAGCAATTCGACATCATGTTGTGACATCTGCGCGGCCACCAAGCCGCCCTTACCGGCGTTGCCCCGGAAGATGTCGGCGAAGCGGGAAGAGATCACCACCCGGAAGCCATAGTCCATCAATGCCCAAACCGCATGCTCTCGCGACGATCCCGTACCGAAATCCGGTCCCGCGACCAACACACTTCCCCGGTCGAACGGGCTGGTGTTGAGAATGAAGCCCGGATCCGAACGCCAGGCGGCGAACAGACCGTCCTCGAATCCCGTTCGAGTCACCCGTTTCAGATAGACCGCCGGGATGATCTGGTCGGTATCGACATTCGACCGGCGCAACGGCACGCCGATCCCCTTGTGCACCTTGAACGGTTCCATAGTTGCTCCTGTAGTCCTGAGGTGAATTCCGGCCGGTCAGTTCAGATCCGCAGGCGCCGACAACCGGCCCCGCACCGCCGTCGCGGCCGCGACCTGCGGCGAAACCAGATGCGTACGGCCGCCTTTACCCTGACGCCCCTCGAAGTTGCGGTTCGATGTCGAAGCACACCGCTGACCGGGAGAAAGCTGATCCGGATTCATTCCCAGGCACATCGAGCAGCCGGCCTGACGCCATTCCGCGCCGGCGGCGGTGAAAATCTCGCCCAAACCCTCGGATTCGGCCTGGGCGCGCACCCGCATCGAGCCCGGAACGATCAACATCCGCACGCTCTCGGCCACCTTGCGGCCCTTCAGAACGTCCGCCACGGCCCGCAAATCCTCGATCCGGCCGTTGGTGCACGACCCCACGAAAACCGTATCCACGGACACCTCACGAAGCGGAGTACCCGGCTCCAAATCCATATAAGTCAGCGCCTTCTCGGCGGACGCTCGCTCGTTTTCGTCGGCGAAATCCTCCGGATTCGGCACCACATCGCCCAGCGGGGCGCCCTGACCGGGGTTGGTGCCCCAGGTGACGAACGGCGTCAACGACGAGGCGTCCAGGTGCACCTCGGCGTCGAAAGTGGCGTCCGGATCGGTCTTCAGCGCCTCCCAGGCGGCCACCGCCGCATCCCAGTCCGCGCCGGTCGGAGCATGTTCGCGGCCCTTCAGGAATTCGTAGGTGACCTCGTCGGGGGCCACCATGCCCGCCCGGGCGCCGGCCTCGATCGACATGTTGCACATCGTCATCCGCGCCTCCATGGACATGGCGCGCACGGCCTCGCCGCGGTATTCGAGCACATAGCCCTGCCCGCCGCCGGTGCCGATCTTGGCGATGACCGCCAGAATCACGTCCTTGCTCGTGACGCCGGGCGGCAACTCGCCGTCGATATTGATCGCCATGGTCTTGAACGGCCGCAGCGACAACGTCTGCGTCGCCATCACATGTTCGACCTCGCTGGTGCCGATACCCATCGCCAGCGCGCCGAATGCGCCGTGGGTGGAGGTGTGCGAATCACCACACACCACGGTCATGCCCGGCTGCGTCAAACCCAGCTGCGGACCGACCACGTGCACGATGCCCTGTTCGATATCACCCATGGGATACAGCTGGACGCCGAATTCCTCGCAATTGCGCCGCAGGGTTTCCACCTGGGTGCGTGAGATCGGATCCGCGATCGGCTTGTCGATATCGACCGTCGGCACGTTGTGGTCCTCGGTCGCGATGGTCAGATCCGGCCGGCGCACCGGACGACCCGCCGCCCGCAACCCGTCGAAGGCCTGCGGACTCGTGACCTCGTGCACCAGGTGCAGATCGATGTAGATGAGATCGGGTTCGCGCTGCGCACCCTCCCCCGCACCCCGTGCGACGACATGCTGGTCCCAGACCTTCTCCGCCAGCGTGCGTGGCCGTTCGGCCATGACAACCACCTCTCTGTGTTATCTGCGACGGCTTCGCCGTCGCGGGTTCGCGGCCCCCTGGGCCTCGATTTTTCCCTCCTCCGCTCAGTCGCTGCGCTCCCTCGCTCCGTCGGTCCAAAATCGAGGCGGGCCGCGAACTCGCAGGTGGACTCCCTGTCAGAGGTCCACCGGAGGTGCGTTCTCACATCGTTCGATCAGACTTGCCAATCTCACTATGCGAGACGCTAATATCGTTCTATGAGACAGCATAGCGGTATCGGGGTGCTCGACAAAGCCATGGCCGTGCTTTACGCCGTGGCCGAACAACCGTGTGGGCTCAACGAGCTGTGCACCCGCACCGGACTGCCCCGGGCCACCGCGCATCGACTGGCCGTGGGGCTGGAGACCCATCGGATGCTGGCCCGCGACGCCGCCGGCTCGTGGCGGCCCGGCCCGGCGTTGTCGGAGCTGGCCACCACTGCCGAGGACCCGCTGCTCGACGCCGCCGCCGTCATCCTGCCCCGGCTGCGCGAGATCACCGGCGAGAGCGTGCAGCTCTACCGGCTCGACGGGCACTCCCGCATCTGCGTGGCCGCTCTCGAACCCACCTCCGGCCTGCGCGACACCGTCCCGGTCGGCGCCCGCCTGCCGCTGACCGCCGGATCGGCCGCGAAGGTTCTGCTGGCCTGGGCCGACCCGGAGCTGCAGCGCGGTGTCCTGGCCGACGCGATCTTCGGCGAGCGCGCCCTGGCGGAGGTCCGCCGCCGCGGCTGGGCGCAGAGCGCCGCCGAACGGTCCGCGGGTGTGGCCAGTGTCTCCGCACCGGTCCGCGACGGGTCGTCCCAGGTGATCGCCGCGGTCTCGGTTTCCGGCCCGATCGATCGCATGGGCCGGCGCCCGGGTGCGCGCTGGGCCGCCGACCTCGTGGCCGCCGCCGACGCCCTGCACAAGCGACTCTGATCACCCCGATCCCGAGCTGTGATGCCGGCCATACGCCGTAAAGTATCGTGACCGCATGGGAGTGAACCAACGCGCACAGATCGTGATGTCCGAGACGGAGATCACCGAATTTCTGGAACGCAGCCGCATTATGACGCTGGCGAGCCTGGGCAAGAACGGAACGCCGCATCTCACGGCGATGTGGTACGGCTTGGTCGACGGTGAGATCTGGTTCGAGACCAAGGGCAAGTCGCAGAAGGCGGTGAATCTGCGGCGCGATCCGCGCGTCACCGTCCTGGTCGAAGCGGGCGACACCTACGACCAGTTGCGCGGGGTCTCGATCGAGGGCCGCACGGAGATCGTCGAGGACCCGGAGGCACTGTTCAAGGTCGGCGTCAGCGTCTGGGAACGCTACACCGGGCCCTACACCGAGGAGCTGCGCCCGATGGTGGAGGCGATGTTGAACAAGCGCGTCGCGATCCGCGTGGTGCCGGAACGGGTGCGCAGCTGGGATCATCGGAAGCTCGGTATGCCCGCGATGCCGGCGGGTGGATCCACCTGGCCGGTGCGGGACTGACCGCACGCCGGCGAGAGACCTCGGAAACGAGAAAAGCCCTCCAGCTCGCGCTGGAGGGCTTTCGAATGTAGCCCCGACGGGATTTGAACCCGCGCTACCGCCTTGAGAGGGCGGCGTCCTAGGCCGCTAGACGACGGGGCCAGAGGACTTCCCCGAGGGGAGATCTCCGTGGATCTTTCGATCGAGGAGGCTCGGCAAGCTTAACCGGCCGAGACCCGGCGACCAAATCGCCGGGGATGCTGTTCCGACTCGACCGAACGAAGCGAATCAACATTCTCCGCTGGGGTACCAGGACTCGAACCTAGAATGGCTGAACCAGAATCAGCTGTGTTGCCAATTACACCATACCCCAATGACCTGGGCTTTCAGCCTCTCCCCTGCCGGTTCGAGGCCCTCGTTCCGGGCCGAGAAGAAGAGTACCAAACCCCTCCCCGATATATACAAATCGTCTGGTCAGAGCCACTTTTCAGCGCCGGTACGGCCCGCCGGGCTCTCGTCGGGCGGTCACGAAGCCGCGACCGCCCGACGCAGCGACCGATTCGGCCAGCACCCGGCGCCGCCACTACGCCAGCGCGGCCCGCAGCCGCTGCATGGTCACCTCGCGGCCGAGCAGTTCCAGCGATTCGTACAGCGGCGGGCTGATGTGCGATCCGGTGACCGCCACCCGTACCGGACCGAAGGCCTTACGCGGTTTGAGCCCCAGATCGTCCACCAGAGCCTTTTTCAGCGCCTCCTCGAGCACGGGTGGCGTCCATTCGGAAACACCGTCCAGCGCCGCGACGGCGGCCTGCACCACCGGCGCCGCGTCGGGGCCCAGATTCTTTTGCGCCGCGGCCTCGTCGACAGCAAACTCCTCGGCGGGCACGAACAGAAACTTCAATAGATCCCACGCATCACCGAGAACCACGATCCGGGTCTGCACCAACTCGGCCGCCGCGGCGAAAACTCCGTCGTCCACTTCGGCGCCGATGTGGCCCTGTGCGGTGAGGAACTCCCGCAACCTGTGGGCGAAATCCCCGGTATCCAGCAAACGAATGTGTTCGGCGTTGATCGCATCCGCCTTCTTCTGGTCGAAGCGCGCCGGATTCGAATTTACTTTCGATATCTCGAACGCATCGACCATCTCCGCCATCGAGAAGACATCGCGGTCCTCGGTGAGGCTCCATCCGAGCAAAGCCAGGTAATTCAGCAAACCTTCAGGAATGAATCCGCGGTCCCGATGCGCGAAGAGATTCGACTCCGGATCACGTTTGGACAACTTCTTGTTGCCCTGGCCCATCACGAAGGGCAGATGGCCGAACTCCGGGGTGAACTCCGCCACCCCGATCCGCTGCAAAGCGGCATACAACGCAAGCTGGCGCGGGGTGGAGGAAAGCAGATCTTCCCCGCGCAACACGTGTGTGATTTTCATCAGTGCGTCGTCGACCGGATTCACCAGCGTATAGAGCGGATCTCCGGTGCCGCGGGTGAGCGCGAAATCGGGCACCGTCCCGGCCTTGGCAGTGATCTCCCCGCGAACCAGATCGTTCCACACCAGATCGGTGGCGGGCATCCGCAGCCGCACCACCGCCGGGCGGCCCTCGGCCTTGTAGGCGGCGATCTGCTCGGGGGTCAGATCGCGGTCGAAGTTGTCGTAGCCGAGCTTCGGATCGCGTCCGGCGGCGCGGTGACGGGCCTCGACTTCGTCTGGGGTGGAGAAGGATTCATAGGCCTCACCGGCCGCCAGCAACCTCTGGACGACATCGAGATGAAGCTCACGCCGCTGCGACTGACGGTAGGGACCGTAGGGCCCGCCGACCTCCGGCCCCTCGTCCCAGGTCAGTCCGAGCCACCGCAACGCGTCCAGAATCGCGTGGTACGACTCCTCGGAATCGCGTGCGGCATCGGTATCTTCGATACGGAAGACGAAGGTGCCGCCGTGGTGGCGAGCGAACGCCCAGTTGAACAGCGCGGTGCGGATCAGGCCGACATGCGGTGTGCCGGTGGGTGACGGGCAGAATCGGACCCGTACGTCAGTCATATTCCTTCTCTCGATCAACGTTTGGCGGCAACAGGATTGGTAAGGGTACCGATGCCCTGAACCGTCACGGATACGGTTTGCCCATCCGTCATCGGTCCTACACCTTCCGGCGTTCCGGTGAGAATGACATCACCGGGCAGCAATGTCATCACCCTGGTGACCCATTCGATCACCTTCGGAATGTCGTGCAGCAGAAGTGAAGTCCGGCTGCGCTGGCGCACCTCTCCGTCGAGTTCGGTGGTGATCTCGAGATCGCCCGGATCGAGTTCGGTTTCGATCCAGGGGCCGAGCGGGCAGAAGGTGTCGTAGCCCTTGGCGCGCGTCCACTGCCCGTCGTGGCGCTGCTGGTCACGCGCGGTGACATCGTTGGCGACGGTGTAGCCGAGGATGACGTCGGCGGCCCGGGCGGCCGGCACGTCCTTGCACGGGCGGCCGATCACCACCGCCAGTTCGCCCTCGTATTCGACCTGAGAGGAATTGGGCGGCAAGAGGATCGGCAGGTTCGGTCCGACGATGGCGGTGTTGGGCTTGAGGAAGATCACGGGATCCTCCGGCGCGGGGCCGCCCATCTCCGCGGCGTGCGCGGCGTAGTTCTTTCCGACGCACACCACCTTGCTGGCCAGAATGGGAGCCAGCAGTCGCACATCGGCCAGCGGCCAGGTACGGCCGGTGAATGTCGGGGTACCGAACGGATGCTCGGCGATTTCACGAGCGATCTCGTCGGAACCGTCGGTTTCGATACTCACGAACGCGACCCCATCGGGGCTGGCAACACGACCTAGACGCATGGCGAAGAGTCTATCCACCTGCCCGAACACGGCCGACCACCCGGTCTGCGACGGGCAGATGTGACGAATTTCGAGTTGCCTACCGGGCACGTCCTGGGTGTACGGTAAGAGCCTGTTCACAGAGTAAGACACTGATCCCAAAATATGAGATTCGAGGTGAGGGCGATGACCACCGCGACAGATGTGCGCACGACCCGGCGGTGGACCATGCTCGCCCTCGGAGTCTTCGCCCAGAGCTCGAGCGCGGTCATCGTGCACGGCACCCCGTTCCTGTTGCCGGCGCTGACCGATCGCGGAATGCCCTTGGCCACAGCGGGTCTGCTGGTCGCGATGCCGACGGTCGGCCTGGTGTGCACGCTGATCGCCTGGGGGTACATCGTCGACCGAGTAGGTGAGCGCTCGGTTCTGGTCGCCGGTCCGGTCGTGATGTGTGTGGCAGGTGTGGCTGCTGCGACGGTGACCAATTACGGCGCGCTGGGTGTGCTGCTCTTTCTGGCCGGTATGGGCGCTGCCAGCACCAACGGCGCGAGTGGCCGGGTGATCGTCGGCTGGTTCCCGGTCGATCAGCGCGGGCTGGCGATGGGTATCCGGCAGACCGCACAGCCGCTGGGTGTCGCGATCGCGGCGATGTCGATACCGGCTGTCGCTGCCGCACACGGGTTTTCCACGGCGATCCTGGTTCCGGCGGCGATGGCGGGCGTCGCGGCGATCGGCTGTCTGATCGGAATCGTCGACCCGCCCCGGCCGGCGAGCAACGGCGAGCATCCCGACAACCCGTATCGGGGCGATTCCACGCTGTGGCGCATCCACGCGGTGTCGGTGCTGCTGGTGATTCCGCAGGCCACTCTGTGGACGTTCGCGCTGCTCTGGCTGCATCGCGACGCCGGGTTGTCGCTTCCGGTGGCCGGGGCGATCGTCACCGCGACCCAGATCCTGGGCGCCGCCGGGCGCATCGGCGCCGGTATCTGGTCCGACCGCGTCGGCAGTCGCCTGCGTCCGTTGCACACCGTGGCGATCGCGGCCGTGGTCTCGATGGCGGCCCTGGCCGGTGCGGCCTGGTTGCACTGGTGGTGGGCGGCGATCCCGATCCTGTTCGCCGCGTCGGTGATCACCGTGGCGGACAACGGCCTGGCCTTCACCGCCGTCGCCGAGATCGCCGGTCCGTACTGGAGCGGTCGCGGTCTGGGCATCCAGAACACCGGCCAGAACCTGGCATCCGCCGCTGTCGCACCGATTTTCGGCGCCCTCATCACCGCCGCCGGTTTCCCCGCGACCTATCTGGTCGCCGCGATCATCGCCGCGGCCGCCGTCCCCATGGTGCCGATCGCCCGCAACCGCTGACTCCCGGCTTCCCCACGGCCGCACCCCTTTCCGTCACAGTACGGAGCGCGACCGTGGGGAAACCTCACGCCGCCAACGTTTTTCGAGGTTGTACCTACAACCTGAAAAGGCCGCTCGGCGAAACGAACGATCCCCCTGTCGCGCAATTGTTTACGCGACAGGGGGATCGGCTGGAAAACTCAGATCGACGCGGCGATCCGGTCGCCGATTTCGACCGTGGAGGCGGTGCCGGTGCGGGCGGCGAGGTCCTTGGCGACCGCGGCTTCGATGCGGGCGGCTTCCTCGGAGCGGCCGAGGTGGTTCAGCAGCAGCGAGACCGAGAGGATGGCGGCGGTCGGGTCGGCCTTGGACTGGCCGGCGATATCGGGGGCGCTGCCGTGGACCGGTTCGAACATGCTCGGGTTGGTGCCGGAGGCGTCGATGTTGCCCGAGGCCGCCAGGCCGATGCCACCGGACACCGCCGCGGCGAGGTCGGTGATGATGTCGCCGAACAGGTTGTCGGTGACGATCACGTCGAAGCGGCCCGGGTCGTTGACCATGTGGATGGTCGCGGCGTCGATGTGCTGGTAGGCGACCTCGACCTCGGGGTATTCGGCGCCGACCTCGGTGACGGTGCGCTGCCACAGCGAACCGGCGAAGCTCAGCACATTGGTCTTGTGGACCAGCGTGAGGTGCTTGCGGCGCTGCTGGGCCTTGTCGAAGGCGTAGCGCACCACGCGCTCGATGCCGAATCGGGTGTTGGTGGAGACCTCGGTGGCCACCTCGTGCGGGGTGTTCACGCGGATCGCGCCACCGGTACCGGTGTAGGGGCCCTCGGTGCCCTCGCGCACGACGACGAAATCGATTTCCGGGTCACCGGACAACGGGCTGGTGACGCCCGGGTACAGCTTCGACGGACGCAGGTTCACGTGGTGGTCGAGCGCGAAGCGGGTGTGCAGCAGCAGACCGCGCTCGAGCAGGCCGCTGGGGACCGACGGATCGCCGATCGCGCCCAGCAGGATGGCGTCGTGCTGCTTCAACTCCGGCAGCACCGACTCCGGCAGCACCTCGCCGGTGGCGTGGTAGCGCTTGGCGCCCAGGTCGTACTCGGTCTTCTCGACCCCGGGCACGACCACGTCGAGTACCTTGAGCGCCTCGGCGATGACCTCGGGCCCGATACCGTCACCGGCGATGACAGCCAGCTTCATATGACAACGCTCCGTTCGTTCCTGCTCGCGGCTCGCAACACGTATGCGGCCGAATCAGCCAAGGGCGGTCGATCGGCGGCGTAATGCCCGGCCGGATCGCCGACACCGCCACACTATCGGTCCCCCGGATCAGCCCGGTAAGCAGGGCGAGCCGCTCCCAATGAGTGAGATCGGGGACGGGACCGCGACCGCGGCCGCGGTTCCGCGAGCCCTGCGAGCGGCTGCGATTCTTCCGACCTGCCGCGTTCGCGCACCCCCCGATGCGGGCTCGGGACAAAGGCGTCCGGTGTCGCCGCTGTCCCCCGCCGCCCTTGCTCGTTCCCCGAGTCGCCCGGTACGCAACCGGTTGTTCTCCGAAAACGCACAATGCGCGCGAATCCTGCTCCGCACCATGGCGGTTGGATTCGCGCGCACTGTAACCTACTGCGGCCGAGCCGATTCCGGCCCGGAATATCTCAGCTCAGGTCGACCTGAACGACCTTCGCGGCGTCGACAGCCTCGGCGATCGCGGACTGCACATCGGCCGGGACGGACTCCTCGACGCGCAGGATGACCGTCGCGCCTTCCTTGTCGATGTCCTGGCTCAGCTGCGCGGCCTTGATGTCGATAGCCGCCTCGCCCAGCTTGGTGCCGATCTTGCCCAGGGCGCCGGGACGGTCGTCGTAGTTGAGGATCGCCAGGTTGAGACCCTCGGCACGCATGTCGTAGTTGCGGCCGTTGATGTTGACGATCTTCTCGACCTGTGCGGGCTCGGTCAGGGTGCCGGCGACGTTCAGGGTGCGGCCGTCGCCGAAGACGGCGCGCAGATCGACCAGGCTGCGGTGGGTCGGGCTCTCGCTGTGGGTGGTGACGGAGGCCTCGAGGCCCCGCTCCTCGGCCAGCGACGGGGCGTTGACGAAGGTGACCGCGTCCTCGATATGCGCGGAGAACACGCCACGCAGCGCCGAGAGTTCCAGCACCGCAACCTCTTCCGAGGACAACTCGCCGCGCACCTGGATCTCGAGGGAGACCGGCAGCTCGTCGGCGAGGGCGCCCAGCAGCACACCCTGCTTGCGGACGATGTCCAGCCAGGGCGCGACGATTTCGCTCACCGCGCCACCGGCGACGTTCACCGCACCGGGCACGAACTCACCGGCGAGGGCGAGCTGCACCGACTTGGCGACATCGGTGCCGGCGCGGTCCTGGGCCTCGGCGGTGGAGGCGCCCAGGTGCGGGGTGACGACGACCTGCGGCAGCTCGAACAGCGGGCTGTCGGTGGACGGCTCGGTCTCGAACACGTCGATGCCGGCGGCGCGCACGTGGCCGGAGGTGATGGCGTCGGCCAGGGCCTGCTCATCGATCAGACCGCCGCGGGCGGCGTTGACGATGATGACGCCCTTCTTGGTCTTGGCCAGGGTCTCCTTGTTCAGCATGCCCTTGGTCTCGGGGGTCTTGGGCAGGTGAATGGAGATGAAGTCGGCGCGCTCGAGCACCTCGTCCAGGCTCAGCAGCTCGATGCCCAGCTGGGCGGCGCGGGCCGGGGAGGTGTAGGGGTCGTAGGCGATGACCTTGGTCTCGAAGGCGGCGAGGCGCTGTGCGAACAGCTGGCCGATGCGGCCCAGGCCGATGACGCCGACGGTCTTGCCGAAGATCTCGACACCGTTGAACTTGCTGCGCTGCCAGGTGTGCTCGCGCAGGGTGGCGTCGGCGGCCGGGATCTGGCGGGCGGCCGAGAGCAGCAGGGTGACGGCATGCTCGGCAGCGGTGTGGATGTTGGAGGTCGGCGCGTTGACGACCATGACACCGCGCTCGGTGGCCGCGGGCACGTCGACGTTGTCGAGGCCGACGCCGGCGCGGGCGACGATCTTGAGGTTCTTACCGGCCTCGAGCACCTCGGCGTCGACGGTGGTGGCCGAACGGACCAGCAGCGCGTCGGCCTCGGGCACGGCGGCCAGCAGCTCGGGTCGATTGGGGCCGTCGACCCAGCGAACCTCGACACCGTCACCGAGCGCATCGACGGTCGACTGGGCGAGCTTGTCGGCGATCAGAACAACAGGACGGCCATTTTGGCTCACTGTGGGGCACTCCTGGGGAAAGAGGTCGGCATTTACCGCGGACCAGCTTAATGGTCGCGCTTCGGCGCCGGTGTACCGCCCGGTAGGCAGGCGCCCTCACACCGCGGCCGAACCTCCGCCGCACCGCATGCGGGTCCGGACGCGGAAGGGCCCCGCATCTCGAAAGATGCGGGGCCCCACTATAAGTCGCGGACAGTTCACGCTACGTAAAGTGGCGCGCAGTCAGCGGACTCGATCAGATAACGCTGACGTTCTGAGCCTGCGGACCCTTCTGGCCCTGCCCGATCTCGAACTCCACGCGCTGCCCCTCGTCGAGGGACCGGAATCCACTACCGCTCACAGCCGAGTAGTGCACGAACACATCGGGACCACCGTCGTCCTGAGCGATGAACCCGAAGCCCTTCTCGCTGTTGAACCACTTCACTACGCCTTGCGCCATTTCATACCTTCTGTAGACGAGCCGGGCCGACCAACTTCACGGTCGGCCCGTTCTCGGTGTTCAAGCCTGCCATGGACCGCGTCCTCGCGCCACCACAGCGGTCCTCCCGCGGGCTGGAAACCACGCGCGAACCGAAAATCCTGCTTATCCAGCGGTGTCGCCGTGATTGTCCCGTGATAACTCGGACCACGCCGCTCGTCGCGCCGCCACGGGTGCCCGGAATCGCGCCGGCGGGTCGTTCGGCCGTACAAATGGGTCGACCCCGGACACCGCGGTCCGGGGTCGACCCGAGGTCGCGTCGAGCGACCGAAATCAGCGATCAGCCACCGAAAGAGCCGGTCCACAGGGTGTTGACCAGGCCGTGGAAGGCCGCACCCAGGGTGTCGAACAGGCCGTTCACAGCAGCACTACCGGTGTCGATGATAACGGGGATCATAAATACCTCTTCGTTGTTTCAATTCAGTCGTACAAACTGACGATCAACATATCGAGGGCCCAGAAAGGCGCGTTAGCCCGATTTCGGGAAAAGTGATCTGCCCGACAGGTCACAGTTCGTGTGGGTCGGGCCACAGTCGGCGCATCGGCTCGATTCGGACGCCCTTGGCTTCCGGGCCCGCCTTGGTATGGCGTACGTCGAACTCGACCCGCTGGCCCTGGACCAATCGGCGGAAACCGTCGCCGTGAACCTCGGTGTATTCGACGAAAACGTCGGCTCCGCCGCCATCCGGAATTATGAAACCGAAGCCTTTCTCACTGTCGAACCACTTCACCGTGCCGTTCAACTACGCTTCTCACTCACTTCTCGATGTCGGGGCAGGCAGAGGGTAACCGGAGCCCCACCGCCAGTCCAGCGCTGGCGGTCGTCCCGCGCGGTGGCGTTCACTCGGGCGGCGGGCGACGCAATTCATGTTGCAGCGCTTCCAGTTCCGCGCCGCCGGCCATCTGCCGGGTGAGCTCGGGAAGATCGATCTGCGACTTGTCGTAGCCGCCGAGTGCGCGGCCCCGCCGTAGCAGCAGGAATCGGTCGCCGACGGGGTAGGCGTGATGCGGATTGTGCGTGATCAGCACGACTCCGAGACCGCGATCCCGGGCCTGCGCGACGTAACGCAGCACCACGCCGGACTGTTTGACGCCGAGCGCGGCGGTCGGTTCGTCGAGAATGAGGACCTTCGCGCCGTAGTGGACCGCGCGGGCGATAGCGACACACTGCCGCTGCCCACCCGACAGCGTGCCTACGGGCTGTTCCAGATCGCGGATCTCGATTCCCATGTCCGACAACGCCGTCCGCGTGATGTCGCGCGCGGTCGCACGGTCCAGCAGGCGCAAGGGTCCGGCGCCCCTGGTCGGTTCCGAGCCGAGGACGAAATTGCGCCACACACTCATCAGCGGTACGACCGCCAGATCCTGGTAGACGGTGGCGATACCGCGGTCCAATGCCTCGCGTGGCGAGGAGAACCGGGTCGGTGCACCGTCGATGCGCAGTTCACCGGCATCGTGGCGGTGAACGCCGGCGAGGATCTTGATCAGTGTCGACTTGCCGGCGCCGTTGTCGCCGAGCACGCAGGTGACCTCCCCCGCTCGGACGACCATCGAGATGTCGGCGAGGGCGACGACGCCGCCGTAGCTTTTCCCGATACCGACCGTCTCGATCAGCGGCGCGGAGGCCGGCTGTTCGGTGTCGCTGTGTCGAGTGGTCATCGGCGCAACCTTTCCGCGCGTTTGGCGAACGCGTTGTTGACCAGTACCGCGGCCAGCAGCAACACACCGAGGAACAGCATGAACCAGTCGCTGTCCCAGCGTGCGAACACGATGCCCTGCCGGGCCATACCGAAGATCAGCGCGCCGATGGCCGCGCCCAGCACGGATCCGAATCCGCCGGTGAGCAGGCAACCGCCGACGACCGCGGCGATGATGTACTGAAATTCCAGTCCCACCCCCTGATTCGCCTGCACGCTCGCGAACCGCAGCAGATTGCAGGAGCCGACGATCCAGCCCGCGAAGGCGGTGCCCATGAACAGCAGGATCTTGGTCCGTGCCGCCGGTACGCCGACGGCACGAGCACTGGGCAGCGAACCGCCTACCGCGTAGATCCAGTTGCCGAAGCGGGTGCGCACCAGCACGAGCGTCGCCACCGCGGTGACCGCGATCCACCACAGCACCGAGGCCTGGATGCGGGCGTCGCCGAGATTCGTCGTCGCCGCGAAAACCCAACCGGCCGAGGCATATCCGGGCGCCGACCGGATACCCGACACCTGCACGGTCCCGGTGACCAGCCGTGTGACGCCGAGATTGAGACCTTGCAGAGCCAGGAATGTGCCCAGCGTGACGATGAAGCTGGGCAGGCCCGTCCGCATGACCAGCCAGCCGTTCAGCGCGCCGACCGAGAGGGCGAAGAGCAGCGAGACGCCCAGCGCGAACCACACGTTCCATCCGGCGTGCACCGCGAGCATGGCGGTCACCAACGCCGTCGACGCGGTCATCACGCCCGCGGACAGGTCGAATTCGCCGCCGATCATCAGCAGTGCCACCGCGACGGCCATGATGCCGAGCGTCGAGGCGTCGTCGAGCCAGGTGGCCACCCCGAGTGGGCTGAGGAACTGGTCGGTGATCACGGCGAAGAAGACGAAGACCACCAGCGCGCCCAGACCGGCGCCGATCTCGGGCCGGACGATCAGCCGGTTCAGGAGTGACGGCCCGATCGCGGCGGGTGCGGTGGATTCGGAAACCGTTGCGGTGTCGGTCATGACAGCTCCCTGCTCAGCGCGTGCCCTGCGCCACCAGGGCGGCGATGGCATCGACGTTGTTCTTGTCCACGAAGGCCGGCCCGGTCTGCACCGGCATCCCGCCACCGACCGTGTTGAGATTGCGCCGATACAGCTGCAGCATCACCACCGGCAGATATCCCTGTTCGTACTGCTGCTGGTCGACCGCGAACAGCAGGGTTCCGGCCCGAATCGCATCCACCACATCGGGATTGAGATCGAATGTGGCGACGGCGGCGCGGGAGTGGGATTCGCGAACCCCGTCGACGGCGCGGGCGGCGATCTGCGAATTGAGGGTCAGCACGGCGTCGATCGAGCGATCCGCCTCCAGAGCTCCCTTGATCCGCGACTGCGCATCGGCCGGATTGTTGATGTCGACCTGCAGCGTGGTGGCGTTGCCACCGAATCCGTCGATCGCGCCGGCGCAGCGGTCGTTGGCGCCGATATTGCCGGCCTCGTGAATGACGCAGAGCATCCTGGTTTTGCCGGCGTCGCGCAGGCGTTTACCGGCGGCCGTCCCGGCTTGGCGCTCACTCTGCCCGACGTGCCCGATCGCGCCGGCGGCCGCGCTGTCGGCTTCACCGGAATTGATCGTGACGACCGGGATCCCCGCCGCGACGGCATGCTCGATGGACTGGCGCAGCGCCTGCGGATTGGCCATCGACACCACGAGTCCGTCCACATGCTGCGCGACCGCGTTGTCCACCAGCTTGGCCTGCTCCCCCGGGTCGCCCGAGGAGTTGTAGTCGACCCGGATTCCCAGATCCTTCCCGGCCGCCTCGGCACCGTTCTTCACCACATTCCAGAACGCGTCGCCCGGACTGCCGTGCGTGACCACGGCGACCGAGCTCAGCGGAGCGGTCGAAACCGTTGCGGGAGTGTGTGATTCGGTGACATCAGCGCCGGGACCACTGCACGCCGCCAGCATCGCGGTGAGAGCCAGCCACGGCGCGAGCCGATGCACGAGGCCGCGACGACGGCGCGGCGCGGAAGGTTGGTCGGGAATCCGGTGTGGCCGTGTGGTCATCGCGCCTCCGGGCATTCGACAGAACAAGGCGGGCTCGTTTCCGAGCACTCCAGGTGTATTGAACACCACCGGACCGGCCGCGACCGGTGATACGCGCCCGCGGGCGGCGTCGGGGTATGCGTCTCCGCCGCTGGACTACTCTCGTCAACATGGTTGTCGGAAAGCGCGGGAGGGCCCCGATCGACAGCCCCGGATTCGAGCTGCCGTTGCTGCTGTTCGCGGGGTTCCGCTCGCTCATCGACGAATTGCACGCCGAATTGGCGCAGCACGGACATCCCGACATGCGCCCGGCCCACGGATTCGCGATGCAGGCGATCGGCGTGCAGGGCGCGACGGCCAGCGATATCGGCCGCAAGCTGGGCGTATCCAAACAGGCGGCGGGTAAGACGGTCGAGCGGCTGACCGCGCTGGGCTATGCCGAACGGGTCGAGGATCCCGAGGACGCCCGGCGCAAGATCGTCCGTCTGACCCCGCACGGGATCGACGCACTCCGGCGGTCGGCCGAGATCTTCGAGCGGCTGCGACGCCGCTGGGTCACAGAGCTCGGCGCCCAGCGCGTGCGGGATATGGAGTCCGCGTTGCGCACGATGGTCCCGCCGGAATCGTTCCGGCTCGATGTCGCGGGGTGGTTCGGGGGCTGACCAGCTTCACTCCACCGGTCCCAGGCTTGCCCTATTCGACAACCAAGTTTACTGTTTAGACAACTTGGTTGTCTAACTCGAACGGATCGCCCCATGCATTTCCCCACCCACACCCTTGACTCCGCACCCGCCGAAGCCCGTCGCACCATGACCGCGAGCGCCGCACACCTCGGCTACCTCCCGGCCGCGGTGGCGAAGATGGCGACGTCACCCCGACTGCTCGACGGCTTCATGAAACTCAACGCCCTGTTCGAAGGCGGCACACTCGACGAACTGTCGCGCGAAGTACTGGTCATGACGATGGCCACCCGCAACGAATGCCACCTGTGCGTCGCCATGCACACCGCGAAGCTGACCGCGATCGGCGCGGACCCGGAACTGATCGCCGCGCTGCGCGAACAGCGCCCTCTCCCCGACCCCCGCCTGGCCGCGCTCCAGGAGTT
Source organism: Nocardia aobensis NBRC 100429 (assembly GCF_000308375.1). GTDB lineage: Bacteria > Actinomycetota > Actinomycetes > Mycobacteriales > Mycobacteriaceae > Nocardia > Nocardia aobensis. Next base: position 20,817 of record NZ_BAFQ01000139.1, read on the forward strand.
CACGCTCACCGTCGTCGACACCGCCGGCGACGTCCCCGACGAGCGCGCGAGCGATTTCCTGTCCCACGGCTACACCCCCGAACAAGCCCTCGAGGTAGTGCTGGGTATCGGCACCTACACGCTGTCCACACTGGGCAATCGACTCACCGCGGCCCCGCTGGATCCCAGCCTGACCGCATTCGCCTGGTCGGCGGGACAGCACACGGCATAGACAACTGATTGCAATCGGCAAGCACCACGGTTAGAGTGCTGAGTAATTGCAAACAGCAAGCACTCTGTGAGAGGACCCGCCATGCCCCGTCTCCGCGTCCACAATTTCTCGATCTCGCTGGACGGGTACGTCGCGGGTCCCGACCAAGGTCCCGATCATCCGCTCGGTGTCGGCGGTGAGCGCCTGCACGAATGGGTTTTCGCGACCCGCTTCGGCCGGCGGATGATCGGCCGAGAGGGCGGCAGCACCGGAATCGACGACGAACACCTCGCCGCCGGTGAAGCGAATATCGGCGCGACCATCATGGGCCGCAACATGTTCGGGCCCGTGCGCGGGGAATGGCCCGACGATTCCTGGACCGGCTGGTGGGGTTCCAATCCGCCCTACCACCACCCGGTCTTCGTGCTCACCCACCACCCGCGCCCGGCACTGGAGATGGACGGCGGCACCACCTTCCACTTCGTCGACGACACGTCCGAAAACGTTCTGGAACAAGCCTTCTCCGCGGCCGGCGGCAAGGACGTCCGTCTCGGTGGCGGAGCCGCGACCGTCCGCCGCTTCCTCCGCGCCGGCCTCGTCGACGACCTCCACCTGGCCCTCGTCCCCACCCTTCTCGGCACCGGCGAACGCCTCTACGACGACCTCGGCGACCTCCCCGGCTACACCGTCTCCCCCGCCCGGCCGGGCGACAACGTCACCCACATTCACCTCACGAAAGTGGCCGGCTGACCGGACGGCGCGGCACTTGACCTCAACCGCACTCGAGCTCTTAGCGTGGTGGCATGACTTTCACCGCGGCCGAACACACATATCTGACTTCCCAATCGCTGGGCCGGCTGGCCACCGTGACGGCGGACGGGCGGCCGCAGTTGGTGCCGGTCGGGTTTCGGGTGAACGAGGACGGCACCATCGATATCGGCGGGCCGAGTCCCAGTGCCCAGCGGTATCGCAATGTGCGAGGTAATCCGAATGTGAGCCTGGTTGTCGACGATATGACGCCGGACGATCCGGCTGAGGTGAAGCCCGGCTGGGGGCGCGGGGTCGAGATCCGCGGCGTCGGCGAGATCCTCGATGTCGATACGCCTCCGGTGGCACCGGACTGGTTCGCGCACACCATTATTCGCATCCATCCGCGGCGGATCCGCAGCTGGCATATCGATCCCGCGAATCCGGACGGCGAGGCGCGGGATGTGAGCTGAGTCTCTTCTCAGCCCTGGGCGTATCGCGGCCGTGACGTTCGCGCCGAAATCGGCGAGGGTTGCGGGACAGGCGAGTTGAAAGGGGCTGGTCGTGTTCGCGACTGCCGCATCCGTCCGGGTACGCCGAATCCTGGCGAGGACGGCGATAGCGGGACTGATCCTGATGGGGATGGTCACCGCGACCGCCGGGCAGAGTTCGGCGCAGGCGCCGACGAGCGAGCCGAGCTCGGTCGGCTGGTACTACCCGGGAGTGACGCCGTTCGATCCGATACCGCTGGACTACCTGTACGGCTGGAATCCGTGGTATCGGCCGTACTACTCCTGGTATAGGCCGGTTTACCCGCCGGGGTGGTTCGGCAGCAGCTGAATCGCAGGACTCAGGGGTAACCCCGAGTTCCCGTCATCCCCGCGGCCGATTCGGCCCTGAACCTCGTGCCACCACCCGTGACGCGGTGTCCGATTTACGAGAGACTGCGTTCGGTGTAACTGATTGGAAGGATTCACCGTGATTGCCAGAACCGAACATCGCACCAAGCGCACGGCGGCGCGCATCGCCGTCGCCGGCGCCATCGTCGCAGCGCCGCTTGCCGCACTTGCCATTCCGGCCCAGGCCGATGTGGTGAGCGCCCCGGCGGCCACCGACATCGCACACCCGGGTCACGGGCACGGCCCGTTCGGCGGCCTCGGCGACTGGGACCGTCGCGGCGACTGGGACCACCGTGGCGATTGGGACCGCCGCGGCGACTGGGACCGTCACCACCACGGCAACGACTGCAACCCGTGGGACCGGCACGGCAACGGCTGGAACGGTTTCCGCCAGGTCGTTCCTCCGGGCTGGTTCGGCAGCAGCTGATCCGACGCTGTTCGCGGCCCGGTGCCTCCACGGCGCCGGGCCGTTTGTCGTCACCGGCCGTTTGCGGCGATCGTCGCCGCCACACCGTCGAGGATCAGGTCCAGGCCGAAGGCGAAGTCCGAGTCGGGATCTGCCTCGGCGGGCTCGATGGCGTCGAACAGTCCCGAGGCCAGCAGTGCGGCCATATCCGGCAGCCGCTCTGGATCCACCAGCGCACGCAGATGACGGCTGTAGTCGTGCAGGGCGCCGGCGGGGTCGAGATCGGCTGCCGCCATGGCGTGTTCGAGTTGGCGGGCGGTGACGAACGCCTCGCGGACGTACCCGCTGACCACCATGATGGCCCCGACCTTCGCCGGCCAGTCCAGAGGGGTTTCACGCACTGCGCGCAGCCCCGCGTCCATCCAGGCCACGGTGTTCGGTCCGCTCGGCGGCCCGGTGATCGGCAGCTGGGTCAGCCACGGGCGGGCTCGATGCACATCGAGTTGCGCGAGTGCCCAGGCGCGCAGCATCGAACGCCATGAACCGCTGGGCAATTCGGGTGGGGCACCCATTCCGGCATCGGACATCAGCCCGAGGAGTTCGTCCTTAGATCCGATGTGACGGTAGAGCGACATCGGCGTAACGCCCAGCGCGGCAGCAATTTTCGGCAGTGTGGCGGCGGCGAGACCGTCCCGGTCCGCCAGCTCGACCGCCGTCGCGACCACCCGATCGACATCGAGTGCGGCCGGACGGCCCAGTTTGGCATCCACCGGCAGCCGCCACAGCCGGGCCAGATGGTCGGGCACCTCCCGATCGGTCATCAGCGCGCATCCCGTCGTCGACAATTCATCCTTCGGGAGTTTAGTATGGTCGATATAGTATAAGACATATACTTACTATTGCCGCCGATCGGAAGGACGATCCGTGCACACCGAAACCCTCCGCCGCACCGCGGGTATCGCCGCGGTCTGCGGCGCCGCGCTCATGCTCGTCGAACTGCCGCTCTACTTCGTCTACGAAGGACCGCCCCCGGACTGGAACATCCTGACCCGCGGCCTGATCGGTCTCGTCGGGCTCATCGGGGCGGTGGTGTTCATGTCGGCCTTCGGTCACCTGGTGAAGGCCGCGGACCGACGCTACGAATGGCTCGGTTCACTGGCCTCGACCGCCGGTTTGATGTGGGTTACAGTCGCTTTCGTCTCCATGGGCCTCGAGATCGGCGCGACGATCCAGGCGCCCGAGCCGATCGATCCCACTGTCACCGTGTCCGGCACCTATGTGCTGTACGGAACGGTCACCCGGCTCCTGACCGCCCTGTTCATGACCACGGCCGCCGTCACGATCCTGCCCACGCGGATTCTGCCCGCGTGGGCGGGGCGCTCGGCGGCGGTCCTGGCGGTGGTGAATGTGGCGTTCGCACCGTCGATGTTCTTCGGGAACACTCCGGCGAACTTCTACGCGGCGAACGGATGGGGCACTACCGCAACGGTTTCCGGACTCACGATCATCTGGTTGCTCGCGGCGGGAATCGCGCTGCTCACCTCCGCATCGCCGAGAGCGGTTCCCGGCAGTTCCAGGGCGGTGGCACCACAGTTGATCGACTGACGAAACCAGCGGCACACCCAGGACGGGTCTACATCGACCGGAGATAGTCGGCCGCCGCAACACCGATCGTCTGCGCGACGAGCGCGAGGGCCGGTACGTCCAACTTCCACTGCTGCCAGTAGAGCGGCACATCGACCCACTGCTCCGGCGCGAAATTCCGCAACGCGCCCGTCCGCAGCAGTGGGTCGGCGTGCGGTTCGGGCACCAGCCCCCACCCGAGCCCGGCGACGATGGTGTCGCGGAACCCTTCCGAGGTGGGCACGTAATGGCGGAGCCGGCTCGCACCCGCCCTGCCCGAGGTGACGGTGCGAACGTAGTGATCCTGCAATTCGTCCCGGCGATCGAAAACGATGACCGGAGCGTCGGGAAGCGACTGTTCCAGAGGTCCGGCCGCGAAATGACGCTCGACGAATTCCGGACTCGCGACCGGCAGGTACCGCGCCAGGCCCAGCAGCCGTGCGGTACATCCGGTCACCGGCTCGGCCAGCGACGTCACCGCCGCCATCACCGTGCCCTCCCGGAGCAGGGTGGCGGTGTGGGATTCGTCCTCGCGATGCAGGTCGAAACAGAGCGGCGGATCCTGCGGCACCCGTGACAGCGCGGGCAGAAACCAGGTCGCCAGCGAATCGGCGTTGACCGCGATGGACAGCGTGGTGGACTCGGAGTCTCCGGCGATCCCCAGCTCTCGTTGCGCCGCCTCCTGCAATGCGGCCAGTTGCCGCGCGAAACGCACCACCGCCCGGCCGGATTCGGTGGGCCGGACGGGTTTCGTGCGCATCAGCAGGACGCGGCCGGTGCGTTGTTCGAGCGCCTTGATGCGTTGACTCACCGCCGAGGGCGTCAGATGCATCGCGGCCGCGGCGGCGTCGAATGTGCCTTCGTCCACGACCGCGAGCAGCGTGCGGACCTGATCAACCGGAAGCTCGGACATCACGGTTGCTAATGATAGTTAAGGAACTTTAGCTGTACTGATTCTGTCAACGCCCATACCGTCGGCGGCGTGAACAGCGGTATCTTCTCGGCGGCCCTGGCCGGATTCGGTGCCGGCCTATCCCTGATCGTCGCCCTCGGCGCGCAGAACGCCTTCGTCCTGCGCCAAGGCGCACGTAGGCAAGCCGTCGCGGCGGTGGTCGCCATCTGCATCGCCTCCGACGCCATACTGATCATGTGCGGTGTCGGCTGGCTCGGCGCACTGGTCAGCGCCTATCCCGCCGCCCTGACCGTCCTCGGACTCGCCGGCGGCTGCTTCCTGATCGCCTGCGGCGCCGCCGCCGCCCGCCGCGCACTGCGCCCCGCCACCACCGCCCTCGCGACCACCGGCGACGCCACCGCGTCCATCCGCACCGCGATCCTGGTCTGCCTGGCGATGACCTGGCTCAACCCGCACGTCTACCTCGACACCGTGCTGCTGCTCGGCTCGGTCGCCGCCGGACACGGATCGCTGCGCTGGGCCTTCGGTGTCGGCGCGATGGTCGCGAGCGGAGTGTGGTTCGCCGGGCTGGGATACGGGGCGCGGCTGCTCGCGCCGGTCCTGTCGCTGCCTGCGGCGTGGCGAGTGCTCGACGTCTTCGTGGCGGCGACGATGTTCGTCCTGGGGGTGGTGCTGATGATGCAACTCGCTTGAGGACCGGCCTCGGGTTCGCCGAGCGGCTCGCCACGTGCGCCGCAGTACGCTCGATACTCGCCGGGCACTCAAGCTTGTCCGCCTCGACTTGGCGAATTGCACTGCGCCACAATCTCTTTCGGTCACCCGTTCAGAATCGGTTTCGCAGGCTGACCCCGATCTGTAAGCGGCATGTCAGTTCATGTCGAGATGTCATGCCCCCGAGGCCATGCACTGGCGGATACCCAATGATGGGAAGTTGATCGAGGCCCGGACCTCTAGCTTCGGGACGAGACCGCGCCGGTCCCATCCATCATCGAAATCGAACGTCTCCGCGTTCCTCCAGAGGTTGTTGTATGACTCGCACTACGCCGCCACGTCCGGTCGATCTCGTGGCCGTCTTTCCTGAGCTGGCGCCACTGGCCCGCACCGCGACTCGGTTGCACCCCCGTCCGGGAACACCATCGGCGCATGACAGTTCGATCGGGGGGCCACCGTTGTGGCCGGCGAACGAGCCATGGCCGTACTGCCGCGCTGAGGACCACGATTCGGAACCGGAGTCCGACGGTTCGATTGCGATGGTGCCGGTCGCGCAGTTGTACGTCCGTGACGTGCCCGGTTTGTCTCCGCCCGAGGGGGCGGACCTGCTGCAAGTGTTGTGGTGCCCCTTCGAGCACGACGACGATGGTATGCCCAAGACCGCACTGTTCTGGCGGTCGGCAGCGGCGATCACCGACGTTCTGAGGGATCCTCCGGAACCCGCGGAGTACGAGGAAGACCTGGTGCCCGAACCGTGCATGATCCATCCGGAACAAGTGATCGAATACCCGAACTCAGGGGAGCTCGAGGGGGAGCTTCGGCAACGAGTGGACCAGTGGACCATGGCCCAGATTCCCGGCGTCGAGTTCGGCGGTCTCGAAGGCGACGATCACCCTTACAACTTCTTGTGTATCGCACCCGGATGGAAGATCGGCGGCTTTGTCAGATGGGGCATGCAAGATCCCTATCCGAATCCTTGCCCCACCTGCGGCACCCCGACCGAGCCGCTACTGACGATCGCCAGCCGCGAGTGGCGATCCGACATCCACCACTGGATTCCGTACGAGGACCAAGCCGCCAAGGGCGGGCCGAGCACGCCGACCCAGATCTGCGTCTCCGACGTCAACGACCAGATCATCCGGATCTGCCCGGTGTCACATGAGCACCCACACATCCAGATGATGCAATAACCAATTACACGCTGAACGTTCACTTCCACGGCTGCGGTGTCACCGTGCTCGGCATTACCGAGCACTATGGTTCAGGTCCGGCCGTGTTTCACCACCCCACCACCCCGACGAACTCCTGGCCGCGATACTCACTCGCATCCACCTGCGCGACGAACACGAACGCCGACAACGTGAACGCGAGCAACACCAGCGTTGGTTGCACTCGCGCTCGCGACCACCCGACACCAGCGCGGCCTGACACCCGACCACCGGCCGGGCAGTCCGCCGTGCGCGAATCAGGGCGCTGACGCTCACAGCCGCCGGGATCGGTCCGGCCGCACCCGCCCGGCGGCCACCAGAGTCCTCATCGCCACTGCCTTCGCAGCGCACAGGGCGGGATCACATTCCAAGTGCAGCTGCATATCCTCGTGCGCCTCCCCCACCGTCGGCACCGGCGACCGAGCAGCGTGGGTCAACGAGAACCACAGGATGTCAGGACGCACAACGGCTTTCACAGTGGGACAAGCGCCTTCACCGAACTTCCGATCGCCCCCGACATCCGGCCAAGCACAGGAAACCCCGGCAACCGCCAACGCCGCCACACCGACAACCGTCACCACCGAAGCGATCAACCCCGACATCTCAATCGCCCACCTCGGGCAGCGAATCACGCGAAGCCGAGGCCGACTCCGAAGAAATCGTCGGCCGCGCCCGCGCGTAGGTAACCTCCGGCTCAACCGCCTCCACATCGCATGCCGCGCAGACGATTCGAAGCCGCTCACCGAGATGCTCCACACTCGGAACCACAACCGCCGCAACGTTGTACCCACCGATCCGATCGAGCAGCCGCATGATCGGATCATCGATATCCCCCGCCGTCCGAAACACGATTCGCACCAACGAGTACCCCAACTTCACCGCATGCGCGAGCACCCGCTGCTCATTCGCCGGCCACCCCGGCAAGGTCCGGTCGATATAACCCAGCGCCCGAGGCGGCCCCTTCGGCAGCTCAGCCGAGGAAACATAAGCGGTAGGCAGCGTCATACCAACCTCCCGGTCGACACGATGAGATACATTCAGCTCCTTCGGTTTTCGTTGGTAAGCACCCGCCGCCGAGGATCACCGCCGGTCGTGGATGGCGTCACAGATATCCGGACATCGACCCGGCGGCGGGGCCGATTCGAGCTTCACGGAGAAACGACGCAAATCGAAGGCATGGAACCGCACCGAGGTAATACGCTTCCGCTACTGGCCGTTGAGGGTGTCGATCGGGGGCAAGGATGATCGTCAGCACATGGACCGGCGCGGAGGTACGTGCACTTCGCACGGTCGCACTTCGACTTACGCAGGAGCAGTTCGCTGAACGGCTCGGTTTTCAACCTCCGACCATCCGCAAGTGGGAGAGAGCAACTCATGAGCGCCCGGTGCGCGGCGATTCGGCCGCGGCCTTGGATGTGGAGCTATCCCGACTGACCGACGAACAGCGTGACCGGTTCGCTTCTGTTGCTACCGATAAGGTTGCGCGTCCCGTTGCTCGCGACCCGAGGACTCCGCCCCGAACAACCGATAACCTGGGTGAGCACGATGAGCTGAACACCTACGGAATCGAGGACGAGGTGAAGCGGCGCGAGTTCGGAATGTTCATGGGTGCCGCCGCCCTTACGGCAGCTGCCGACACCCCACGCATTTCCCGCACAGTCGGAGTAAGCGACGCTCGCCAGTTGGCCGAACGCGTAACTGAACTCGCTCGGCGCGAGCAAGCTATCGGCGGTGCCGGACTTGTGATGACCGGGCTCCGAGATCTCGCGATCGCGAAGCAACTGCTGGAAACCGGCGCCTTTTCCGATCGAGCCGCATCCCTGTTCATGAGCGCCGCCGGCGAATTGGCCACGATCACCGGTTGGATGGCATACGACGCCGACATCCACCCGCTCGCCCGACAGTGCTACGCCGACGCCTTCGCACTGGCCAATCAAGCCGGTGACGACGACCTGACAATCCACGTATGCCTGAACGCCGCACATCAATCGCTCGCCCTCAGCCGAACCGGGGAAAGCAACCCGCACCGCGCCCTCGGACATCTAGAGCGCGCAGGCCAACTCACTCATGGCCGACCACCCGGCCGAATTCACGCCTTGATCGCAATTCGAGAAGCACTCGCCCACGCAATCCTGCGCGACAGGATGGCGTTCGACCGCGCAGTCGCGACAGCGTGGCGCGAACTGGACGCCGCCATATCCTACGAACCTCTTTCCGAATGCCCGCGATGGCTGCGATTCGTGAACGCGAGCGAGATTCGCTCACAAGAAGCCCGCGGACTGGGCGACCTCGGCCAGCCCGGGAAGGCACTGGCACTACTGGTCGCCGACGACGACACGAACGAGGCCGGAACCCGCAACCGTGCCAACTACCGCGCGGGCCTGGCCGCAACACTCGGCAAAACAGGTGACATCAACAGCGCTGTGGCTGAAGCTCTTTCCGTCCTGGCCGAATTGGAGAGCGCCGTATCCTCCACACGCACCCTCCGACTGCTGGCCCCCGTCCGTGCGATCGCGGACAACATCCCGGATGACCAATTCGCCCGCCGCTACGACAACCTCCAGCGACAAGCGACAGGTGTCTCATGAGCGACCCACCCTCGATCGACGGGCTAACTTTCCAGCACTACACGGCCGCCGAAGCACGAACAGTCCGATACCAAGTCGAGCAGATCTTCCGAGACTCGTACACCGACGCCATCGAATCCGGCGAAGATTTCGAAGCGCCCGAAGCATTCATGCACCGCTTCGACACTTACACCGACCCGGGCCGAACGGGCTTCGAACTCGTAATGGCGCGTTCAGCCGACGAGCCCGTGGGCCAGGCGTGGGGATGGCCTCTGGGAGGCGAAAGCAGGTGGTGGTCGGGTTTGCAACTGGACGAGGGCGATGCGGAGGCTTTCACCAGAGAAACCGGTAGCCGTACGTTCGCGTTGAGTGAGCTGATGGTGCGTAAGGAGTTCACGGGCAAGGGGATTGCCCGCGCGCTGCATGACGAACTTCTCCACAACCGAACCGAGAGCCGCGCGACTTTGCTCGTACGCCCCGACAACGCCCGAGCCTATGAGACGTACCTGCGATGGGGTTGGAAGAAGGCGGGTTCCCTTCGACCCGACTGGCCTTCGGCACCTCGGTTTGACGTGCTCATCTACGAACGGAACCAAGGGCGAGCCGACATGTGACGGCCACCCCGCTCATAGTCGAGATTCGATGTGCCCAAACAGCTCTGGCGCAGACTCGTGACCGACGACGATCAACACCACCGAACCGAACATGGCACACTTCACACATGACAAGCGACGTCGAAAGGCACCTTCGCCAGATGGTGTTCGATCACCTCAACAAAGCCATCGAGGCTAAGGGGGATCGGGCCTTCACCCGCCAAGAGTTGAACTCCTTCTGGGTTGGCAACCACCATCGGCGACTGATCGACGTTGCAAAGGGCATTTGGAACCCTAAAGACCTCCTAGCGACTCTTGCTATCGTGTCCGACCCCACTGGCCGGTATGCCGACCAGGAGATCAGTGACTCCCTGCTCTCGTACGACTATCAACAAGACGCAGTGGAGGGCGACAACACGAAGCTACGTCGGGCGCTCGATCTCGGCTTGCCGCTCATCCTCTTCCGCAAGATCCGCCCGAGCGTGTACATGCCCGTTTTCCCTGTATACGTCATTGCTGATGACAGGCCGAATAGAAGATTCTTGATCGCGATCGACGAAGAAATTCGCCGGTTCGATGACCCCTTCGATCTGAAGCCGGACGAGCGCCGTTATGTAAACAGAGTAACCAAGCAGCGGCTTCACCAGCCCGAGTTCCGCAGCCGAGTACTGACGGCGTACGAGAACCAATGTGCTGTTTGCAGTCTCAAGAAGATCAAGCTACTCGATGCTGCTCACATCACTGCTGATGGCGACCCCAACGGGACGGCCACCGTCGATAATGGACTTACTCTGTGCAAGATCCACCATGCAGCGTACGACGTCAACTACCTCGGCATATCGCCTGATTACCTCGTGCACATCAACAGTGACTTGATGGATGAAACCGATGGCCCCATGTTGAAGCACGGGCTGCAGGAGATGCACCAACGGCCGTTAACAGTTCCGACGCACAGAGACGAAAGACCATCGAAAGAACGTCTCGCCGAGCGCTTTGCAGCCTTCCGGGCTGCATAGCATCGCGGAAGACCTGTGCTGATGCGCCTACCTCGTGGAGTCACCGGTTTCTGGCAGGTCGGAGAACCACCGCTGGGTCGAGTGGATGAGCGAGAGTTCCGCGCCGCTTGCCACGCAGTGGCACGAACCACCGGAGCGGCCGTCTCCCCTTCGCCGCCGAATAGCCTGTCCGGCAACTTTTTTCATTGCACCATCGCACACTCGGATAGAGGACGAACCGTAGTGTGCAATATGTATGCAGCGCTGGTTGCGATCGCCGAACCGATGGGTACGGACGAACTGGTGCCCACCTTTGCCGACGATCAGCTCATTGCCAAGGCGCTCAACTCCCTTTGCCAGTTCGGAGTGCTGTCACAACATGATCTGAGTCGGCCGCTGGCAGACTTCGATCTTTCGGAGTTGGCGACGGCTGAACTCGAGCAGGTCCGGTATTGAACCCACATACCCTCGGGAAGTCACCTTCAATCGGTGGGATTGACTACCCACCAGCTCCGCGGCGCGGGGCTACGCCGACCGGGGGCGCAGCACCACGATGCCCGGAACAGATTGCAGGTATTCGCCCAGCGGGGTGTCCACCACCTTGTTGTTGGCCGCAAGGGAGGACGCGTTTCGGAAAACGGGGCCGCTCGGTGTGCTGATGAGGATTCCGACGTGGGTGACGTCCAGGCCGGGCTGGTCGGCGTAAGCGCCGATGTAGTCGCCGGTTCGTAGGCCGTTGACGACACCTTGGTCTATCGCGGAAGTGGGGAGGTAGGTGATGTCGCGGTCGACCACTGGGATGCCGGGGAGGTAGACGCTGCCGTCGTCCTTTGCGTTGAGGTGTTTGGGGACGGTGATTGCGGCGGGTGACAAACTGGCGGTGATGTCTGTGGCGGCGGTGTCGGCGACTTGTGCCCAGTCGGTGAAGAAGTGTTTGCGGTGGGTGTAGTCGACTTGGGCGGCGGCGTAGCGGGTGTCGATCAGGTTGGCTTCGAAGCGGTTTCGGTCGGTGGTTCGGCTCAGGGCTTCTACGTAGTCGAGGAAGGTGAAGCAGTCCACCTGACGGAAGTCGGCGACGAGTTGTTCGGGTTGGGTTGCCGAGCCGATGAGGGTGTTCGCGGCGTAGGGGGTGCCCAGGAATTGCTGGGACAGCAGGTCGAGTAGTTCGCCTTTGCTCGCTCCGGCGGCGCCCGCGCGCAGTGCGACCAGTTCATCGATGCGGTGGGAGGTGGTGTCGTCGATGGCGGCGTCGGCGCTTGCGCGTGTGGGCAGCAGGAGCGCCGCGGCGACGAGGACGAGCAGGATCGGCAGTGTGCGGGTGGAGCGCAAGACACCTCCCGGGTGACGAGTGGAATGGCCGGTATCCACCGTAGACCAGCCGGCGGCCGCTCCGGACTGCTGTTCTGATCAGGGGAGGCCGATCGGAACGCGGCTCGTCAACGGACGAGCGTAGGGCCGAGGTCGCCCGCGGCGGCTGCTCTGCGCCTCCAGGTTTCGGCCGCGTCGACACGACCGGCCAACGCGAGTAGGTAGGCCAGGCCGGACATCGCGCCGGGGTGGCCGGCGTCGGCGGCTCTGCGCCACCATGTTTCGGCCTCGTCGGTTTGTCCTCGATGCTCGAGGATGCCGCCGAGGAGAAACATCGCTCCGGGATGACCTGAGTCGGCGGCGCGGCGGTACCACGTTTCGGCTTCCGCCATACGGCCGGTCTTCTCCATCGCTACCGCCAAGCTGCACATAGCGACGGGGCGTCCCGCCTCGGCGGCTTTGCGGTACCACCACTCAGCCTCCTCGGGCCGGCCCGACTCCATCAGCAGGGCACCCAGGTTGGTCATCGCAACGGCTTCGCCCGCCTCAGCGGCTTTGCGGTACCACGACTCTGCCTCCCCCACTTCGCCGAAGGTTTCGAGTAACGAGCCCAGGTTGAACATCGCGGTCATGTCCCCGGCATCAGCGGCCTTTCGATACCAGGTCTCGGCCTCTCGTTGCCTACCCGCCTGCTGCAATGTGCAGGCCAGGTTGAACATCGCCTTGGGATGTCCGGCTTCGCCGGCCCGCTGATACCAGGTTTCGGCGTCCTCCGACCTGCCCGCCTCCTCCAACGTGATCGCCAGGTTGAACATCGCCTTGGGGTGCCCGGCGTCGGCGGCCATGCGCCACCAGGCTTCTGCCTCGTGCGTCCGGCCCGAGTCATCCGCGAGCACGCCCAGGTTGAACATGGCAGTGGCATGGCCGGCGTCGGCAGCGCGCCGGATCCACAGCTCGGCGGGCTCGACCTTGCCGGCGTCCTCCAGGAGCAACCCCAGGTTGAACATCGCGTTGGGCTCGCCGGTGTCGGCGGCTCGGCGGTACCAGGCCTCGCCTTCCTCGACCTGTCCCCGCGCCTCCAAGCGAACTCCCAGAGCATTCATCGCACCGGTGTGCCCGGCGTCGGCTGCCTTGCGGAACCACTCGTCGGCACATTCCGAGCGTTCCGTCGTCTCGAGAAGTACGGCAAGGTTGTTCATTGCCCTCGCGTGGCCAAGGTCGGCGGCGCGGCGAAACCACCTCTCGGCATCCGCCACCTGTCCAGCATCACGCGACCTCGCCCCCAGGTTCGACATGGCATTGGCGTTCCCGAGGTCGGCGGCCCGGCGAAACCACTCCTCGGCTTCGGACGACCGACCCGCATCTTCCAGAAGCAGCCCGAGGTTGTTCATCGCGCCAGTGTGTTCGTTGTCGGCGGCGCGGCGGTACAGGGCTTCAGCCTCCTGAATACGCCCTGCGTCTTCAGCCGCGACGGCACCGCCGAACAGAGCAGCGGCGGAGGCGGATCGGGTCGGGTCGGCTCCTCCTCCGCGAGCGCTGTGGTCGGAAGTTTCGTGGGCGCCGCCTCCGGCCGATGCACCGCGCACAGAGCGCTCACGGCCGCTGACGCCAACGCACGATCGCCGGCCGCACCGGCGTCGTCGAGATCTTCGGCCAGCGACGCCTTCTTGGCTTCGGAATCCGGCTTCCGCTCCAGCACCGAAACATCGACGTCCGGGTATCTCTCGGCGATCAGCCGCTTCAGATCACCGTACGCGTCCGTGGCCTGTTGTGCCACAACATCTTTCGAGCTGCTCGATGCTATCGCCGAGAGCACGAGCGAAATCACGAAATCCATGTCGAATCCTCCCGCCTCAACCCCATGAGCAGTATTGCCGAACCCACCGACAACTCCGTCTCGGCTAGTGGTGAAGCCGTGCGACCCTCGCAGGGCCGCACACGGTCAGCACATGGTCGTGCGGCGAGCCTTCGTCGTTCGGACCACGCGGCGCGGCTCGCCTGATAGAACTGACTGCGACCGTCGTCAGTTCTGCTCGGCAGAGCGACACCCAGCAGAGAGGCCGGCTCAGTGGACCGCAGCTCATTCCAGAAACTCTTCGACCTCAGCGGGCGCACCGCGATCGTCACCGGCGGTACCCGGGGTATCGGGCTGGCGCTGGCCGAGGGGATGGCCTGCGCCGGCGCGAATGTGGTTGTGGCAAGCCGGAAGCCGGAGGCCTGCGAGAAGGCCACCGAGCGGCTACGGGACCTCGGGGCCGAGGCGATCGGGGTGCCCACTCATCTCGGTGAGATCGACCAGTTGCAGGGGTTGGTCGCGACGACGGTGGAGACGTTCGGCGGGGTCGACATCGTGATCAACAACGCCGCCAATGCGCTGGCGCAGCCGTTGGAGGTGATGCAGAAGGCGGCGGTGGACAAGTCGTTCGCGGTGAATGTGCAGGGGCCGTTGTTTCTGGTGCAGGCGGCGTTGCCGTATCTGCGGGCGAGCAAGCATGCGGCGGTGTTGAACTTCGCGTCGATCGGGGCGTTCGGGTTCTCGGGCGGGCTGGCGATGTATTCGGCGGGGAAGGCGGCGTTGTTGTCGTTCACTCGCTCGATGGCGGCCGAATTCGCCGGCGACGGGATTCGGGTGAATGCCATCGCTCCGGGTGCGGTGGATACCGATATGGTGCGCAACAATCCGCGGGAAGTGGTGGACGCGATGGCTGCGGCACCGTTGCTGCGGCGGCTCGGTCAGCCGGACGAGCTGGTCGGGCCCGCGCTGCTGTTGTGTTCGGACGCAGGCAGTTTCATCACCGGGCAGACGTTCGTCATCGACGGTGGCACCGTTCCGCGCTGATCGAAGGAGGCAGGCATGTCCGCGCTGGGTATCGAATATCGGCCCTCGGGTGTGGTGGTGTTGACCATCGACCGGCCGCACCGGCGCAATGCGCTGGACAATCAGACCGTCGCCGAATTGCACCGGGTGCTCGACGAGGTGAACGGGAAGCCGGAGGCGCGGGCGCTGGTCATCACCGGTGCGGGAGCGGGGTTCTCCTCCGGTGCCGATCTGAAGTCGAAGCCCGAGGATTTCACGGCCACCGATGCGAGTCCGACCGCGGCGCTGCTGGGCGCGGTGCAGTCGCCGGTCGCGCAGATCTATGCGAGCCAGGAGTTGATGGCCTCGGCGTTCGAGAAGATCCATCGGCTGCGGCAGCCGGTGATCGCGGCGGTGAACGGGGCCGCGGTCGGTGGTGGGTTCGCGCTCGCGCTGGCCTGCGATATCCGGTATGCGAGTCCTAGCGCCCGCTTCGGGGCGGTCTTCATCCGGCACGGGATCTCGGCCTGCGATATGGGTACCAGCTATCACCTGCCGCGGTTGGTGGGCGCGTCCCGATCGGCCGAATTGCTGCTCACCGGAAGGGTTTTCGAGGCCGACGAGGCCGCGCGGATCGGGCTCGTCCTCGAGGTGATCGGCGAGGACGAGCTGCTGGACCGGGCGATCGCCAAGGCGGAGGAGATCGCCGCCCATTCCCCGCTCGCGGTGTGGATGACCAAGGAGACGATGTGGCAGACGGTGGATGCGCCGAGTCTGCGCCATGCACTCGACATCGAGAACCGCACTCAGGTGATGTGCAGCGCCACCGGGGAACTCGCGGAATCGTTCGGAGCCTTCCGCGACGGGGACGAGTTCCGCTGGCGCCCATTGTGAACCGGCGGCCCCGCACTAATCGTGCAAACCTGAACTATTGCGAGTTTTCCGCCATTTTCGCTGAGGCTTGCACGAAAAGTTCACCGATGTGCGACGGCAACACGCATCGGCGTTCCCGGCTCAGGACTGGTTCGCCGTGATTCGGAAGTGGTTCGGCTCGGCGTCTTCCGGAACAGCATCCGCGGGCGTGAAATCCTCTACCAGCGAGCGTAATCCGATCAGGTGACGGGCGTGGGCGTCCAGAGCGATGTCCTCGTCGGAGGCCGGGATCCACTGGCGGATCGAGCGCGCTTTGGCGTCCGGGTCCAAGGCGACGACCACGGCCAGGCCGTGGGCCGCCAGTTCCGGTTCGCCGGAATGCGGGTCTGTGGAGGTGACGTGCACGCTGATGTGCATGCTGCGGGGTCCGGTGTGGATCAGCCGGGCCGTCGCCTCCACGGCGTGGCCGATGACGATCGGCCGGTAGAAGCGGATGCCGCCGAAGTACGAGGTCAGGACGTGCTGGCCGGCCCACTTCGCGCCGCAGACGTAGGCCGCTTCGTCGATCCACTGCATGGTGCGGCCGCCGTGGACCTTGCCGCCCCAGTTGATGTCGGAGGGAGCGGCGAGGAAGCGCAAAGTCGCACTGGGCGCTGTCCCCTCCGCGGTGTAGCGCTGGGCGGCCATCGCGGCTTCGATTTCCTTGCGGACGGCGATTCTGACCTTCGCCTGGCGGTGCCGCCGCAATTCCAGGGCGGTGCTCGGATTCCATTGCGGCACTTCGACGGTGCGGCGGTCGCCGTCGACGGCGACGAAGATGGTCAGGCATTGGGCGCTCTGGACCGGCTTCACGCGGGTCGGGTCGGTCGAGTAGACGGTGACCAGGATGTGCATGCTGGTGCGGCCGGTGTGGACCAGGTTGGCGTGCAGTTCGACCAGTTCGCCGACCTCGATGGGGCGGTCGAGGTGGATATTGCCGACGTAGGCGGTGACGCAGTAGTGGCCGCTCCACTGCGCGGCGCCGGCGTAGGCGACCTTGTCGATCCATTCCAGTAGCTTGCCGCCGTCCACGGTGCCGACGATGCCGGCGTCGGCCGGTTTGACCAGGAAGCGGTGGATCACCTCCGCCCGCGGCCCCGCGACGGCCGGGGCGGGCAGATCGGCGGTCAGTGTATTCGGCACAGCGAAAGGTCCCTTTCCGAGAGCGTTGTTTCTTCGCCGACACCGTTGTCCCGAGCACCCTAGGCCGCCGCGGCGGTTACGAGCGAGTAGGCGGTATCCCTCGGAGCGCGCGGGCCGAAGAGTGTCGGTGCGGGTCGCTACAGTCGGCGCGTACCAGCACGACTACACGGGGCGGAAATATGGGATACGACATCAGCTTTCATCCGATCGACATGCGCGTGGTGGAGGAACGGATCACCCCGTACCTCGCCGGGCAGGATGTGGAGATCGATGATCTGGTGGCCGATGCGGTACGGCAGGCGAAGGTGCGGTTCCGGGCGAATGCCTGGGGGCTGGGCACCAGCAAGGTCGCAGGCGACCGCGATTTCGATACGTTTCTCTACATCTGGGGGCGGCCGTTCTTCGTCACGGCACAGGATCCGGCAACGGTTGCCGAAACCGTTGTGCGCTACTGTAATTCGTCCGTCGACGAGGTCGACGATCTGGCCCGCGAACAGATCGCGCTCCTCGACCCCGGCCTGGTGAAACACGTCGAACCCGATATGAACGGCACGCTGCCCGCCGACGCGCACCTCGCGGAGGGCTTCCGCTGGAAACTCGATCTGCTCCGCGCCGCCGCACTGGCCGTCCGCGAGGGCCGCTCGACCATCCCCAACGCCGACGGCGACGAGATCCCCGCCGCCGACGCACTGACCGGCAATGTGCACTTCGCGCTGGTCGAATTCCTCGCCGCCCTGCTTCCCGGCTGGATCGAGCGGGGCAAGGTGTGGCCCACCGAACTGGCGGGACGAGCCGCCGTCGACGCCTATCCCCCGATCGACGACAATGCGCCGTTGCTCGGCTGTCTACCCACCGAATTGCCCACGCTGCGTTGGGAATCCGAGTCGATGATCGGCGGGAACTACACCATCGGCGGATACACCGCTCCGGACGATGTCCGCGCCCTGCGCCGGTGGCTCGCGCGCAATATCGAACCGCTCACGGCGGTCGGCGACCAGTGGGACGACCGGCCCTACGTGCAGGGCGCACTCCGAAAAATCGATGAAGCCCTCGCCCTGGCCGAACTCACCGGCTCCGGTTTCGTCGAAGCCGCCGAGATCTACATCCCCATGCAAGGCACCATGAACTAGGGGCAGCCCGGGTTGGTGGGGCTACTCACCAACCCGGGCGCGGTGGACGATCAGTACGCATCGGTCGCTGCCTGCACTCGTCCGGAGTCGATGGCGCGCAACAGTTCTCGATGATCAGCGGCGGTTTGATCGGCGTAGGTCAGGGCGAACTGCGTCATGGCCTTCTCGAAGGCCTCTCCCCCGCCGAGGTAGTCGGCGATGGCGATGCGGTCGCCGGAACGGGCGTGTGCCCGCGCGAGGGTGTGGCCGCAGATTCCGGCGTAGTCGCGCAGGGCGGTCTTCGACATCTGCGTGATGTCGGCGCCGCCCTTCATATCGCGCAACTGCCGGAAGTAGTAGTTGCGGTCGTTCGGGCCGGAGACCCAGCCGAGGAAGATGTCGCTGGAGGTCTGCAGCAGACGCTGGCCGTGCACGACGCGGTGGCCTTGGTGCTGGAAGCGGCTCGGTGCGAGATATGGTTCGAGGACCGACTTTTCGGCCTCCTTCATCTGCAGGAACAGCGGGCCGCCGGTGTCACGGTCGACGGTCAGGATCACATAGCAGCGGGTGCCGACGCTGCCCACGCCGACCACCTTGTGCGCGTAGTCGACGATGCGGTAGCGATCGGCCAGCACCCGCCGCTCCTCCGGCAATGACCGCCGGTAGGCGGTGAACACCTCTTCGACGGTCCGAGCGTCGACGTAGTCGACCGGTGTCAGCAGCGGCGGCCGATGGCGGATGCGCAGCGCTCCCTGCTCGTCGGTGTAGGTGAGTTTGCTCAGCGCGCCGAGGCTGGTGCGTTTGCGGGCCGCATCGAAGGCCCGGTCCACACCCTCGCGAAACTTGGGTCGGCTCACCATATTCGCCACCGTGGCCTCGTCGACCCGCTCGTACCAGACGTCGAGGGAGTCCATGCCGGCCAGGCGCCGCATACATTCCCGGTAGGCCGTGGCCGCGGTCCGAGCCGCGGCGGTGGCCTCCTCGTCGGTGAAGCCCTTCTCCCTGGCCGCCACGACCACACTCGCCACCAGCCTTTTGACGTCCCATTCGAAGGGGCCGGACAGGGTTTCGTCGAAATCGTTGAGATCGAAGACCAGTGACCGTTCCGCTGAGGCGAAGATGCCGAAATTCGACAGGTGCGCGTCACCGCACAACTGCACGGTCAACCCGGTGTGCGGGATCGTGGCGAGGTCGGCCGCCATGATCGCGGGAGCGCCGCGCAGGAACGGGAACTGCCCTGCGGCCATTCGGGCATAGCGAATCGGGACCAGGTCGGGAAGCCGGGTCTCGGCCTGCCGCTCCAGGATCGCGATGGGATCGCGATCGGGGGCGGGACGGAATCCGCCGAGCGACGAGCGGGGAACGGTGGCGCGCACCGCACGCCCCGTGGAGAGGGGTTCGCTGGGAACGGGGTCGGCCACTGTTTTCGTCATGCACCAAGTTTTGCCCCGGCACACGGTTGCGGCAACCATCTGGCGAACACCGTGATCCGCTTGCCGCCGACACGACCGTGCCGCCCTTCGCAGCGCTGGTTCTGCGAAGGGCGGCATACCGGTGTGGTTCATGCGTTGAGCGGGATCGCGATGACCACCTCCTGCTCGTTCTCCGGAAGATAGTGCACCTGGACGATCCGTCCGACCTGCACGTTCGAGACGCCGGCCGGTGGGAGGAACTTCTCCGCGTGGGCGCTGAAGGTGCTGCCGTCGGGCCGGGTGATCGCGAGCCCGAGGTCGATCTTCGCGTAGCCGTTGCGGATTTCGCCGGGCACCGACAGCGACTGCACCACCGCCTGCGCGGCCACGCCGCGACCGGCGATGTCGATCTTGGCCCGCGTGGTGACTCCCTTGCGAATCAGCGATTCGTTCATCGCCTGCTGCGCCGACGCGCTGTCGCCGGATCGATCGACCTCCACCTTGTCGGTCCGCCCGGGCAGATAGCGCACCGGCAGTACGACGCCGGGGCGCAGCAGGGCCAGTTCGGCGAGGGGCACGATCATTTTGGCGGTCGAATCGAAGACCTCGCCGTGAGCGCCCTCGACACTGAACTCGATCCGCAGCTGCGGCTGATCGTTGACGGTGAGGCCGGTTTCGCGAGCCGACTTGACGGTCCCGAGGCCGAGCAGGCCGTTGCGGAACTCCGCGCTGTTGCGGCCGGTGAGCGCCGACAGCACGCCCTCGCCGGTGAACGCGAAGGCCATCACCACCGTAGTGAGCGCGATGATCGGCAGTGCGAGAAAACCGTTGAGCCAGGCCACGAAACCGGGCTCCCAGGGGCCGGTCGTCCGGTAGGTGAAGCCGTGCCAGAGGTAGGCGCCGACCGCGAAGGCGGCGAAGGCGAGGGCACCGGCCCGTACTGTGGTGCGCACGATGGTTCCTCCCGGCTCAGCCGTTGACGATGGTGGGGCAGGCGAAGGTGATCTCGAACTTCGCGGTGGCGGGGCCGGCCATCGGGTTCGTCATATCCGGCGCGGCGACACCCTCACCGGTGATCTTGTAGGTCTTGCCGTCCTTCGACACGGTGGCCGAGCCGCCCGGCTGGCCGTTGCCGAAGCCGACGGCATACGGCATACCGGAGGCGCCGCCCTTGCTGCCGCCGATGGCGACCGCCTGCACGGTGCCACCCTGTGCGGTGAGGGTGGCGCTGACGCTCAGCTGGCCGTAGGTGGGGTTGGCGGTATCGGTCAAGGCCAGCGCGAGGGTCCCGCCGCGCTGGGCGCAGGTGGTGTCGAAGTTCGCGCTCAGCGCCTTGCCGTCCACGAGGGCAGCGGACTTGCCTCCCGCCGGGGTCTGGGTCGCCGGTGCCGCGGTGGTCGATGCCGGGGCGGCGGTCCCGGAGTCGTCGCCGCAGGCGCCGAGGGCCAGGGTCAGGCCGGCGGCGGCGAGGGTGGCGGCGGCGATCCGGATCTGCTTGGTGCGCATGGTGTTCGTTCCTTCGTTCTCGGTGAGTCCGGCCCTGGGAGCGGGCCGTTGTTCACAAGGTAGGAACGGTTCGCCGCCTACCGATCCCAGGTTTCGGGCCCGGCCGCGGGGCGGTAATCGGGCCTCTGCCCTGGTGGCGGCGGTGGGTTAATCTGACCGAATGCGACGACCGCGCGCCATGGTGCTCGACGAGGTGTGGCGCGGTATCGACGGCGTCGAGGCGCTCAGCGGCGCCCAGGGCGGGCCGCTGCGCCGCACCGTGAAACTGATCCTCGACCCGCTGGTGATCCGCCCTGTCCAGTACCCCGCCTGCGCCGGACCGACGCTCACCGCGGACGGTGCCACCCTGCTCGCGGCCCGCGTCCATGCCGCCGCCGACGTCCTGCGCGCGACCGCGGGCTGGTTCAGCCTGCTCAAACAGGTGCGGCGGGCATTGCGCATCACCGATGGCAACCCGCAGGACCTGTATTTCCAACGCTGTTTCGAACTCGCGACCGTGTCGGGGGCGCCGGATCCGGTGCGTGACAGGCCCACTGCCACAGCCGCATTGCACGACATCCATCACCTGGCGGCCGGGCGCACCACGCAGGCGTTGAAGAACCATCTCACCGATCGCTCCACGACCAGCGAACTCGCGGCGCTGATCGATACCGCGTGGCTCCGGCGACCGCAATCCGCGCCCGCGGTCGCCGACCACACCACCGCCCTCGCCGCACTACTCGATTCGTGCGCCACCGCCCGAGCCGATGACGCCGCCCGCGAACTGCGCACCTTGATCACGGAGCGAGCGGGGACCCATTCAGGAATTACGCTGTGGCACAGCGCTTCCGGTGACTCGGCACAGGAACTGGGCCTCACCGCGCACCGCCTGCCGGTGGCCCCCGCGCTCGGTACCGGGGCATCGACCGCGACACTGGCACTGCCGTTCGACCGCACCATCTACGAACGTGTTTTCACGGTGTTGCAGGCCTCCACCGAGCGCTCGGACCTGCCCACGATCCCGGAACTGGTGACCGAGGAGATCGCCCGGAGTTGCGCACCGTGGGCGCTGCTCGACGAATCACTTCGGGTGACAGCGGCAGCGGGCGTGCAACTGGCACGGGGTCTCGCACCTGTCACCGGATCCGATCGGTCGCCCGCGAGTGAACCGGCAACCTCGAGCCACGGCGACTGTGTTCGTGAGATGAGAAGTTCTGCACGCCAGGGCAGTTCCGTTCCACACCGCGCCACCGCCGCCCATCGGGCGATCAACGGGAGGTGGCGGCGCGAGGCCTATGTACTGCAGGCACGCCGCCTCGCTGTGCACGACACCGGGCAGTCGTCCGATCCGCTCGCTGTGATCGCGGCCGAGCTTCGCCGTCCCTGGCGTTCGTATCTGCGGCGGCTGTGGGTTCGCCTGCACGGCCGCGATGTCCGCGGCGCGTCCCTATCGCCGACCGGGCCGCAAACCTCCGAGCTGTGGGATCTGCTCGACGGGGTCGCACGTTCGGTCATCCTCGATCACCGAACGCGGGTGCGGAAGGCGCTGACCGCCAATTCCTTTGCGACCATCGTTGATTCGCTGGAATCGAGGGCCGGATGATGCCCGAGGCCGTACTCCTGCACCGTGACGACGAGGTCGTCATCGTCTCCCCCGCCGGTGCACCCACCGTCCACGACGCGACGCCCGGACTCGACACGCTGGTTCTCGAGGTGATCGGCGGTCATCTGTCGTGGAGTTTGCTGTCCGGGCACACCGTTCCGGCGGCGGTGCTGCACGATCCGGACGCCGCACAGGACTGGCTCTGGGCCGTGTACGGCGAACCGGTGGCGCTCGCTGTCGCCGACGGCCGTTCCGGCGAGTCGGCCGCGACACCGGCGACACCGGCGCGTCCCGAATTGGCCTACACCGCACGGCAACTCGGCTATGCGCAGTGGGCCGCGCAGTGGTGGCCCGCATCCACCATCGACGGCATTCCCGCGCTCGATCCCGATGTGCTCGGCCGGGACATCGCGGCTCTCACCGAAGCCTGCGATCTGATCGTCGACGGGTCCGACGCACAGCCGGGGCCGGTGTCACCTTCCGAGGCGGTTGCCCCGCGTCGGCAGGACTATGCCTTGGCGGCCGGTGCCGCCGACGCCGGGCGCACCGGATTGGTGCTGGCCACGGGCACGTCGGGCTGGGATTGGCGCCGGTGCCCGCCAGGCGTGGTGGATGCCTCGGAGTTCGCCGTCTCGTGGCGGCTCACCAGAGAATCCGGCAGCACCTCGGTCGAGGTGCGTGCGGCGGCGGCTCCGCACCTCGATGCCGGTCTGCCTGGGCATCTGTGGCCTCACGCTCGCGTCGTGACCGACCCCGTGCCAACGGATTTCCCGCTGCAGCTCGACGGCGATACCTGGTTCGGCGGAGCGCTGATCGACGCCGAAGGTGTTGTGCGCGTCGATATCTACGTGCCCGGGGTCGGGCCTGTCCCCGACGGGACATCGGCATCGGAGGCCATTTACGGGCCGGGGCAACGGCAGCGGATCAGGGAATTCGTGATCGACCGATTGCGGTCGGCCCAGCCGTCCATGCCGTTACTCGAGGCCGAGCGCGCCGCCGCCGCATCGGATACGGACTTCTGATGGCCGACGCTGTTCCTCCCGGCCTCGAACTGCTCCACGAGGGCGCCGCGGCCCACGCGCGCGGCGACGTCACCGAGGCACTGCGGATATTCGAGCACGCCGCGCACAGCACCACCGGCGGCGTGCGGGTCAGCGCCCTGGTCAATGCGGCGAGTATGCGCGACGAACTCGGCGACCACGCCGGCGCCATCACCGGATTCCGCGCCGTGCTCACCGAAATCCCCGACGACGCGACGGAAAAGCGCGCATCCACCCTCGTCAACTATTCGCAGGCACTGCAGCACGTGGGCGATCTCGACGCCGCGCAGACGGCGCTGGAGCAGGCACGCGATCTTCTCACCGGCCACAGCGAGTTGTCGACGTTGCGGGTCTCGTGCCTGATCTCGCTGACCGCCGTCGCGATGCATCGCAGCCAGTGGGCGCGGGCCATCGAGCTGGCCACCGAATCACTGGAGTTCACCGAGCGATTCGCGCCGCCGTTGCGCGGCCACCCGCTCGCCAATCTCGCGGCCGCGCACTTCGAGTCGGGGCGCGCTGAACTCGGGGTCGACTTCGCCCATCAGGCCCTGAGCGCATTCGAGGCAGCCGGCGACGGGAACGGCACGGCCGAAACCCGGCAGACGCTCGCGATGATGTATGCCCGCCTGGGCCGTCCCGACGACGCCGACCGGTATCTCGTTGCCAGCCAACAGTATTTCGAACAGGCCGGTCTCGGCTACCGCGCCGGGCTGGGACTACAGCTGATGGCATATCTCGGCGAACGACACGGCGACCTCGACCACGTCGAACAACTGTATCGCCGCGCGCTGACATCGTTCGAGCAATCCGGTGCGGCGCTCGAATCCGCCGGAGTTCGAATTCGTTTGGCGACACTGGATTTCGCACACGGCCGGGTCGGGGAGGGGCAGGCACAACTGGCGGCCGCCTACGAGATCTATGCGGTGCGCGGGCTCGGTCTGCAGTGCGCGCGGGTCGACTATTGGCATGCCGCGCTGTGGGAGTCGGTCATCGCCGACATGGTCACGCCGCCGCCCGCGGAGGTACTCGCCCTCGCTCGGGACTTGGCCGTCACCTCCGCCCTCGCCATCGACGCGGTGCGCTACAGCTTCGCCAACGGGACCCAGCGTGAACAGTGGAACCGTGAGATCGCCGCACCAGCCGTGCGGCTGGCGTTCCGCTTCGCTCACCTGTGCGGTAACGGCGAGCTGATTGCCGATCTGATCGAGACCGTGTGTGCTGGAACATCTTTCGACACCGGCGCGGTAACCGAAAGCGGACCGCCGAGGCTTCCGTTCGACCCGATACCGACGCCCGACGACGCGTTCGATGGACCCGACGCCGGTTCCCTGCAACTCGGCTCGGCGCTGGCCCAGGTCGCCGCTGCGGCCGGGCTGCCTGTCTCCCCACCGCCACGGCTGTCGGTGTCTCCGGATGGCCATATCGCCTTGGACACCTATATCACCGCCGCCGAACAACGCTACGGCCGGAGGGTCCGGGAGGATCGGGTGCTGGCGTTATGAGCGAGGAGACACCCGGCGGACAACCGACGGTGATCGTGCGTATGGCCGACGCGGGCGATCTGTACATGTCGTGGCGCTGGCTCGGGGATACCGCGAGTCCGGGCGTGGCCGCGCTGCCCGGCGCCGACATCGACGCCGTGGTGCGGCGGCTCGCGGCGGCACTGCCCGATCCCTCTCGCTCGGGTGGTCTCGAAAAGGCGCTCACCACAGATGCTTTCGCCGCGCGCGATTCTGAATACGCACTGGCGCAGGCACTCAGCCGCGCACTGCTCCCCCAGGCCCTCGCGGTCCAGCTGCACGACCTGCTCGTGCGCGGTGTCCGTCCGCATATCCGGTTGCAGCCGTCGCCGCGAGTCGCGCAGGTGCCGTGGGAAATCATCGCCCCCGATCCGAACCTGCGGCTGATCGATATCGCGGATCTCAGCCTGCTCGCACCGGCGAGTACCGTCCACGCTCCCGGCCGCACCGCGCGCAACTGGGTGGTCGACCGCGAGCTGCCGGTGGTCGCGGTGCTCGATCCGCGTGTGCCGGGATTCCGGGCGGAATCCGAACTCGGTTCGGTGCTCGGACGGATGAGCTCCGGCTCGCCGCTCACGCAGACGGTTTCCGAATACGTTGCACAGCAGCGTCTTCGGCCGATAGTCGACGACCCGCTGCACGCCTTCCGGCGCACCGATCTCGACCGGTCCCGCCTGAGCGCCCTCCTGCGGGACGGGGCCGCCCGGCTGGTCTACGTCGGCCACGTCACCGCCGAACGCCCGGAATCCGGTCTGAGCGAGAACGCCGAACTCCACCTCGCCTGCACCACCGACACCACCGGTTTCGCCCGGCCGCAGCGCACGCATCGCCCGCTGTCGGCCAAGGATCTGCTGCTGGGCACCCATACGCTGGAGACCGAACCCGTTGCCGGACCGCAACTCTGGCCGATTCCGAGCCGAGTCGCGCTCATCGCCTGCGAAAGCGGCGGCGATCTGCGCTTCACCGAGGCGCTCGGCTTGGTGGCCGCGATGATCCACGGCGGTGCCGAACTCGTCACCGCCACCCGCTGGCCGCTGCCCACCGATCTGGCATTCGAGCGATTCGCGGGCGTTACCGGCACGACACCGCTGCAAGATGTCATCTGCGCAGTCGACGAGGCGCACGAACAAGTGGAACCCATTGCCGCCCTAGTCAATTGGCAGCGTAAGCGGCTGGCAGCTTGGCGTGAGAGGGGCGCGGTGGAGGACTCACCACTGCTGTGGGCGGCCTTCGCCACCGTCGACGCCGGGAGCTGAGCAGACAGTACGAATGAACCCCGTTGAAACTACCGATGCAGCATCGCCACAACAGTCATCTGATCGAGGATCGAACAAGCCGAACCGGTTGCCGCCCTGGCGAATTGCAGGACGCACGACGCACTGCCCGGGCTGTGGCCGGCATTATCGAGTACTGACCGTCGCGGCGGGCGGCAGTCGCCACAGTCGCCGGGATTGAGCGCTGCGAGACATAGCGAGTGCCGGGCACTCACGCGCACTGCCGGTCTCCAGGCAGGGTGAACTGGCGCCGCATCGAAACGATCTTCGTCGTGGGTAGCGCTCGATGAGGTAGATGGGTCGGCTGACCGAACGCCCAGCGCATACGCAACGACCCGCCGGACAAGATTGCCCGGCGGGTCGTTATGCGGTGGGAAACCTTACGCGGTTTCGGTGATCGGCCGGTCGACCCAGCTCATCAGGTCGCGCAGCTTCTTGCCGGTGACCTCGATCGGGTGCTCGGCGTTCTGCTTGCGCAGGCTCTCGAGCTCCTTGTTACCGCCCTCGACGTTGGCGACCAGGCGCTTGACGAAGGTACCGTCCTGGATGTCCTTCAGGATCGCCTTCATGCGCTCCTTGGTGTCGGCGTCGATGACCCGCGGGCCCGACAGGTAGCCACCGAACTCGGCGGTGTCGGAGACCGAGTAGTTCATCCGCGCGATGCCGCCCTCGTACATCAGGTCGACGATCAGCTTCAGCTCGTGCAGCACCTCGAAGTAGGCCATCTCCGGCGCGTAACCGGCCTCGACCATGACCTCGAAGCCGGTCTTGACCAGCTCTTCGGTACCACCGCAGAGGACGGCCTGCTCACCGAACAGGTCGGTCTCGGTCTCTTCCTTGAAGGTGGTCTTGATGACGCCGGCGCGGGTGCCGCCGATGCCCTTGGCGTAGGACAGCGCCAGGGCCTGGCCCTCACCCTTCGGGTCCTGGTCGATGGCGATCAGGGCCGGGACGCCCTTGCCGTCGACGAACTGGCGGCGCACGAGGTGGCCGGGGCCCTTGGGGGCGACCATGCCGATGGTGACGTTGGCCGGAGCCTTGATCAGGCCGAAGTGGATGTTCAGGCCGTGGCCGAAGAACAGGGCGTCGCCGTCCTTCAGGTTCGGCTCGATGTCCTCGGTGAAGATCTTGGCCTGCGCGGTGTCGGGGGCGAGCAGCATGATGACGTCCGCCCACTCCGAGACCTCGGCGGGAGTGCCGACGGTCAGGCCGGCCTCTTCGGCCTTGGCCCGCGACTTGGAGCCTTCCTTGAGGCCGATGCGCACCTCGACGCCGGAGTCACGCAGGCTCAGCGAGTGTGCGTGGCCCTGGGAGCCGTAGCCGATCACGGCGACCTTGCGGCCCTGGATGATCGACAGATCGGCGTCGTCGTCGTAGAACATCTCGACTGCCACTGTGGTTGTGTCCCTTCGTTGATTCTTCTGAATAAGTGTTAGCGGGTCGCGGTGATCGACTTCGGCCCGCGACCGACGGCCACCACGCCGGATTGCACGATCTCACGGATGCCGTACGGTTCCAGCATCCGCAGCAGCGCCTCGAGCTTGGACCGGGTGCCGGTCGCCTCGATGGTCAGCGCGTCGGGCGACACGTCGATGACCTTAGCCCGGAACAGGTTGGCCGATTCGATCACCTGGGTGCGCACACTGGCATCGGCACGCACCTTCACCAGGATCAGTTCGCGGGCCACCGAGGCGTCGGCGTCCTGCTCCACGATCTTGATGACGTTCACCAGTTTGTTGAGCTGCTTGGTCACCTGCTCCAGCGGCAGATCCTCCACGGTGACGACGATGGTCATCCGCGAGATCTCCGGAACTTCGGTGCCACCCACGGCCAGGGATTCGATATTGAATCCACGCCGGGAGAACAGACTCGCCACCCGCGCCAGCACGCCGGGTTTGTCCTCCACCAGCACGCTGAGGGTATGGGTCGTGCTCACAGGTTGGTCTCCTTCTGCGAGGCCCGTTCGTGCGCCGACAGGGTCGCCTTGTCGTGCGACATGGCCTCATGGATGACGGCGGGCTCGGAGGCCTGCTCGTCCTCGTCGAACAGGGGGCGGATGCCGCGGGCGGCCATGATCTCGTCGTTGGAGGTGCCGGCGGCGACCATCGGCCACACCTGCGCGTCCTTGCCGACGATGAAGTCGATCACCACGGGACGGTCGTTGATCGACTGCGCCTCGCGGATGGCGGCCTCGACGTCCTCTTCCTTCTCCACCCGGATGCCGTGGCAGCCCAGCGCTTCGGCGAGCTTCACGAAATCGGGGATGCGCAGGGTGTGGGTGCCCAGGTCGGTGTTGGAGTAGCGCTTCTCGTAGAACAGGGTCTGCCACTGCCGGACCATGCCCAGGTTGCCGTTGTTGATCAGCGCGACCTTGATCGGCACGCCCTCGACGGCACAGGTGGCCAGCTCCTGGTTGGTCATCTGGAAGCAGCCGTCACCATCGACCGCCCACACCTCTTTGTCCGGCGCGCCCATCTTGGCGCCCATCGCCGCGGGCACGGCGTAGCCCATGGTGCCCAGGCCACCGGAGTTGAGCCAGGTGCGCGGCTTCTCGTACTTGACGAACTGCGCGGCCCACATCTGGTGCTGGCCGACACCGGCGACGTAGATCGCCTCCGGTCCGGCGAGGCGGCCCAGGGTCTCGATGACGTACTCCGGCGACAGCGAGCCGTCGGAGGTGGGGCCGTAGCCGAGCGGGTACTGCTTGCGCACACCGTCGAGGTAGGTCCACCAGGACGCCAGATCCAGCAGCGGAGCCTCGGCGTTGGTGAAGGCCGGATCGGACTTGAGGGTCTCGATCAGTTCGGTGATGACCTCACGGCAGTCGCCCACGATCGGCACATCGGCGTGGCGGTTCTTGCCGATCTCGGCGGGGTCGATATCGGCGTGGATCACCTTCGCGTGCGGGGCGAAGGAATCCAGCTGACCGGTGACGCGGTCGTCGAAGCGGGCGCCCAGCGTGATCAGCAGGTCCGACTTCTGCAGAGCGGCAAC
Source organism: Nocardia aobensis NBRC 100429 (assembly GCF_000308375.1). GTDB lineage: Bacteria > Actinomycetota > Actinomycetes > Mycobacteriales > Mycobacteriaceae > Nocardia > Nocardia aobensis. The sequence continues at coordinate 50,266 of NZ_BAFQ01000139.1, forward strand.
GGCTCCCACGGTGCCGTGCATACCGGGCATACCCATGTTGAGGGTGTGGCTGTCGGGGAACGCGCCGCGCGCCATCAGGGTGGTGACCACCGGGATGCCGGTCAGCTCGGCCAGTTCCAACAGCTCCGGCGAGGCGTCGGCCTTGATCACGCCGCCGCCGACGTAGAGCACGGGAGCCTTGGCCTCGGCGATCATGCGGGCCGCCTCGCGCACCTGCTTGCCGTGCGGCTTGGTCACCGGGCGGTAGCCGGGCAACCGCATCTCCGGCGGCCAGCTGAAGGTGGTCTGCGCCTGCAGCACGTCCTTCGGGATGTCGACCAGCACCGCGCCCGGGCGGCCGGACGAGGCCAGGTGGAACGCCTCGGCGATGATGCGCGGGATGTCGATGGCGTCGTTGACCAGGAAGTTGTGTTTGGTGCACGCCATGGTGATGCCGGAGATGTCGGCTTCCTGGAAGGCGTCGGTACCGATCAGGCCACGGCCGACCTGTCCGGTGATCGCCACCAGCGGCACCGAATCCATCTGCGCGTCCGCGATCGGGGTCACCAGGTTGGTCGCGCCCGGACCGGATGTGGCCATACACACACCGACCTTGCCGGTGGCCTGGGCGTAACCGGTCGCCGCATGTCCGGCGCCCTGCTCGTGGCGGACCAGCACGTGGCGCACGCGCGTGGAGTCGAAGAGCGGGTCGTAGACGGGGAGAATCGCACCACCCGGAATGCCGAATACCGTGTCGACGCCGAGCTCCTCGAGGGAGCGGACGACGGACTGGGCGCCGGTCACCTTCTCGGGCGGGACCTGGCGGCGGTTTCCGGTCGCGGCCGCAGCCGCGGGAGTCGGCTGGGAAGCCGAGGGCGCTGGCCTGCGGGCCGAGGGCCCGGGCCGTGCGGTTGGTGCGCTCACCGTCTTTTTCCTTACTGCTTGTCGTTCACCGCTTCGCTCTCACGGGGCGCCTGCGCGGCGCTCGAGCGAACATCGAAGCCGTGAACACAACTTGTCCGAACACAAAAAAGCCCCCGTCAGCCGATGGCTGAGCGAGGGTGGCGCGTCGCAGTTGCGAGCTTGACGTAGTCGACCTCGAGTCGTCAGGCTCAGCGCTGGACGCGCCGGCCGATTACGAGAAGCTCGTTTCGATTCACGCGCTCGACGGTATGCGCGCGAGAGTCGATGAGTCAAATTACTTGACGTGCGGTGTCTCATTATGTGAGACGGGGCGGTTCGAGTGTCGCTTCACCATGATGCGAGGATGGGGGTGTGTCATCGCCGCAGCAGTCCGTGCCACCAGCTCAATCGTCCCACACCGCCGAGGGCGGATCCGATACGGGGCGTGTGATCCGTATTCCCCGGCTGGCGCATCTCGGGGTGTTCATCCTGCTGTTCTGCGCGGCGTTCCCGTTCTTCGGCTGGCCGGCGGTGCTGTGGATCCTGTTCCTCATTCCGATCGCGGCCGCGTGGTGGGTCGAACGCTCCCGCACCACGGTGTCGGCCGGTGGACTCGATCTGCGGACGATTTTCGGTTCCCGGCACGTCGACTGGTCGCAGATTCAGGGGCTGCGGATCCCCAAGCGCGGCTGGGTGCGCGCCCATCTGAGCGACGACTCCGAGGTGGCTCTGCCGGCGGTGAGCTACGACCGATTGAAGGATCTGGTCGCGGCCTCGGACGGGCGGATTCCGGATCCGTTCGCGCGGCCGGAGAAGAGCGCGGCGAGCGCGGAGGACAAGAGCGGCGGCGGCCAGGAAGGCAGCGCCGACGAGACCCCGGAATCCGGTGCAGCGGACAGCTCGTCGACCGACGCTGCCGACAAGCCGGACACCCCCACGGACGACTGAGCGAACTACTTCTTCAACTCCGCCGCTTCGGCGGGTTGTCGCAGCACGACCGCGGCGATCGAGTGGGATGTTTCACACTCTCGCGCCAACCCCGAACGCCGGGAACAAATCCGAGCTTTCGCGGCGCTGCCCTGAGGACGTCCCCACTCGGGGCGCAGTCGCCGCGATCATCGCATCGCGGTGCGGGTCCGTGGTCGAGACCCCACCCGGTGACGGCCGCTCGGACCGGCTCGACGTGCGTCGTGCTGCCGCGCCACCCCGCGGCCGCACGACCACCCGCCTCCGGTGAGCACGCTCCGGTGGCGGGAGTAACGTTGAAGCGCCGAACAGACACTCTGCTCTTGCGAACAGACACCTCTGCCGACGACACCACTCGCCGAAGAGACGCTCCGCACGGTGGCCGACCAGCCCTCGGCCCCGGCGACCCACCGGACGATGAGCACCGACGAGCAGAGCCCTGCCCGAGTAGAGCCGCTCCGGCCACCGCGCCGACCACCGAGGACCGAATTCATGCCACCGCTTCGCTCACGCACCACCACCGCCGGACGCAATGCCGCAGGCGCACGCGCACTCTGGCGGGCCACCGGCCTGACCGACTCCGATTTCGGTAAGCCGATCGTCGCGATCGCGAACTCCTACACCCAATTCGTGCCCGGCCACGTGCATCTCAAGGATGTCGGCGAGATAGTCGCCGACGCGGTGCGCGCCGCCGGCGGTGTGCCGCGCGAATTCCACACCATCGCCGTCGACGACGGCATCGCGATGGGTCACGGCGGCATGCTCTACTCGCTGCCCAGCCGCGAAATCATCGCGGACTCGGTCGAATACATGGTCAACGCGCACACCGCCGACGCGCTGGTGTGTATCTCCAACTGCGACAAGATCACTCCCGGCATGCTCAACGCCGCCATGCGGCTGAACATCCCGACCGTGTTCGTCTCCGGCGGTCCGATGGAGGCCGGTAAGGCCGTGGTCGTCGGCGGTGTGGCCCAGGCGCCCACCGATCTGATCACCGCGATCGCCGCCAGCGCCTCCACCGAGGTCAGCGACGAGGGCCTCAGCGAAGTCGAGCGCAGCGCCTGCCCGACCTGCGGTTCCTGTTCCGGCATGTTCACCGCGAACTCGATGAACTGCCTCACCGAGGCACTGGGCCTGGCACTGCCCGGCAACGGCTCCACCCTCGCCACCCACGCGGCGCGGCGGGCCCTGTTCGAGCGGGCCGGCAGCACCGTCGTCGACATCGCCAACCGCTGGTACCGCGACGACGACGATTCCGTCCTGCCGCGAAACGTCGCCAACGCCAAGGCCTTCCGCAACGCGATGGCCCTCGACGTCGCGATGGGCGGTTCCACCAACACGGTGCTGCACACCCTGGCCGCCGCGCAGGAAGGCGAGATCGATTTCGACCTCGCCACCATCGACGAGATCTCGCGCCGGGTGCCCTGCCTGTCGAAGGTCTCCCCCAACTCCGACTACCACATGGAAGATGTGCACCGCGCCGGTGGCATCCCCGCCATCCTGGGCGAACTGCGCCGCGGCGGACTGCTGGAAACCGATGTGACCACCGTGCACACCGCCTCCTTCGACGAGTGGCTCGATACCTGGGACATCCGCTCCGGCAAAGCCTCCGACGAAGCGATCGAACTGTTCCACGCCGCGCCCGGCGGCGTGCGGACCACCGTGCCGTTCTCCACCGAGAACCGCTGGTCCTCGCTCGACACCGATGCCGAGGGCGGATGCATCCGCGATATCGCGCACGCCTACACCGTCGAAGGCGGCCTGTGCGTGCTGCGGGGCAATATCGCCCTCGATGGCGCCATCCTGAAAACCGCCGGTATCGACGAGGATCTGTTCACCTTCGAAGGACCGGCCGTGGTGCTGGAATCCCAGGAGGACGCGGTTTCGGCGATCCTCGGCAAGAAGATCACCCCCGGCGACGTCGTCGTGATCCGGTACGAAGGCCCCGCCGGCGGCCCGGGTATGCAGGAGATGCTGCACCCCACCTCGTTCCTCAAGGGCCTCGGCCTGGGCAAGGTGTGCGCGCTGATCACCGACGGCCGCTTCTCCGGCGGCACCTCCGGGTTGTCCATCGGGCACATCTCCCCCGAGGCGGCCAGCGGCGGCGCCATCGGCCTGATCGAGAACGGCGACCGCATCCGCATCGACGTGCACACCCGTGCGCTGGAGCTGCTGGTCGACGACGAGGTGCTCGCCGAGCGCCGCGCCAAGATGGAAGCGCGGGAACGGCCGTGGCAGCCGGTGCAGCGCGACCGGCCGATCACCACCGCGCTGCGGGCCTACGCCGCACTGGCCACCTCCGCCGACAAGGGCGCCGTCCGCCGCGTGCCCTAGGCTGTGCCGCCTCCCCGCGTTCCTGCGTGCCGTGGGGTGCGGGAAGGGGGTGTCGGTCTCGCGTCAGGTGATCGACCACGTTTGGTGTGCTACGGTGAGTTACCGAGGTCCATATCGAACCTCAGCCGCAGGTCAGAGCGACACAGTATCGCCTGACCTGCGGCTGATCGTCGTCTGTTCGCCGGCAACCGGCACGGCGTCCCGCCCTGCCGAGGAGTGATCGCCCCACGATCCGGCGACCGCGAACCGGGATGGCGGAAAAAGGGGGATTCGTGGCGCGCACAGCGGGGCGCGCCATGTCCGAATCGAGCAACATTTGTCTGGCGCCGACCGTTCAGAAGCGTCGTCGCCCCAACCGGTTCCGGTCGCGACCTGCGGGCAACAACCGAGAATCCGATCACGAGGAGTCCCCATGCCTTTCATTACAACGTCGGACGGCGTCGACATCTACTACAAGGACTGGGGCAGCGGACAGCCCATCGTCTTCAGCCACGGCTGGCCTCTGTCCTCGGATGACTGGGACGCACAACTGATGTTCTTCTTGTCCCACGGTTTCCGGGTGGTTGCTCACGACCGGCGCGGACACGGCCGTTCCGCTCAGGTCGCCGACGGGCACGATATGGACCACTACGCCGATGACCTGGCCGCCGTGGTCACCCATCTCGATCTGACGAACGCGGTTCATATCGGTCATTCCACCGGCGGCGGGGAGGTCGTGCGTTATCTGACCCGCCACGGACAGGATCGGGCGGCAAAAGCCGTTCTGATCAGTGCGGTGCCGCCGATCATGGTGAAGACCGCCGACAATCCGGGTGGATTGGACAAGTCGGTCTTCGATGACATCCAGGAGCAGGTCGCCACCCGCCGGTCGGACTTCTTCCGCACGTTCGCCGAAGGACCGTTCTACGGCTACAACCGGCCCGGCGCACAGCCCTCCGAAGGAGTGATCGCGAACTGGTGGCGCCAAGGTATGACCGGCGGCGCCAAAGCCCACTACGACGGTGTCGTCGCATTTTCCCAGACCGACTTCACCGATGAGCTCACGAAGATCACGATCCCCACCCTCGTCATGCACGGAGAGGATGACCAGGTGGTCCCGATCGAGAACACCGGCATCCGCTCGGCCGAACTGTTGCCCAACAGCACCCTCAAGACCTATCCGGGTTTCCCGCACGGGATGCCGACGACCGAAGCCGCGACCATCAACGCCGACCTGCTCGCATTCATTCGTAGCTGAGCGGTCGTTCCGCGCCGGAGCTCATCCGGGCCGGTCCGCCGGATCTGCGGCAGTTGGGCGACCAGTGACCCCTGTGCATGCGAAACCGATGTCGCCCGAGTGAAAGATCGGAAGACGGGTCGCCCCGCTGCGGCGGGGCGGCCCTTTCGCTTCCGGGGCGGGGGTAATCATCGAGTGCGCGAAACGGCTGCTCTCCGACGGGAGCGGCCGTTTTCAGTGGGTTGTAGTCGGACGTCGCAGCTACCTACCTGCGCAGGTGATGGCTGACGTCGCCGATGAGGTCCATGGTGACCGCGCGTTCGGCGAAGGCCCAGGTGCCGTCGGTGCGGTGGAAGCGGTCGGCGTAGCGGCCGCTCACGATGGGTTGCAGTGGTAGGTCGGGGGTGGCTTGCAGGACGGTGAAATACGATCTGGCCGTGGCAGTGCCCTCGGCCTCGTCGACCTCGATCACCAGGTTTGTGACCAGGTGTTTCGTGCGGGGAGTGCCGTCGTCGTAGCGGATCACGGTGGCGGACAGCATCTTCTCCACCGCGGCGCTGCCCTCGATCCGCGCGCCGCTGCCGCCGAAGCTGCCCGTGGCGAACAGGGCTCCGACGCCGCCGAAGTCGCCCTGGTCGACCAGCAGGGCGTAGTCGGCGATCAGGCGTTCGATCGCTCGGTGACTCGACGGCTCAACGGGATTCGACACGGGGACGACTCTAGAAGATCCCCACGAACGGGTTGCCGCCGTGCAGGAAGATCCAGCCCGCGGCCGCTGCCCCGAGTGCCAGGACCAGGCAGACGAACGAACCCCACGACGGGCGGACGGCCCAGCCGCGGTTGCGGTCGAACGACAGGCGGCCCGGGCCGGTGAGGATCAGCGAGGCCGCCGCGCCGGCGAGGATCGACTCCAATTCGACCGGGCGGTACTGGAAGTCGGGAGCCATGCCCTGCTTCCACAGCCACGCGGTCGAGATCGAGGCCAGGACCGCGCCGGCCGCCAGCGGGGTGGCCAGGCCGAGGATGATCAGCGCGCCGCCGCCGACCTCGGAGACGGTGAGCATCCCGGTGGACAGTTCGATGTGCTTCCAGCCGCCCTGTTCGAGCATGTGCCGGGTGCCGTCCAGACCGGGTCCGTGGAACCAGCCCGCCAGCTTCTGCAGGCCGTGGTACAGGAAGGTGAGGCCGACGGTCAGGCGCAACCCCAGCAGACCCAGATCCAGTGTGCCGCGGCGATATTCGCGCGGGCGACGGAGACGCTCGGTCTCGCCGTTGGCCCGGGCGGGCGGGATCGTGGCGAAGGCATAGGTGGGCGCTTCCGCATCGGCGGGCGCGGCGCCGCCCGGAGCAGTGCCGGGATGCTCGGCGTCGGGGTGGTCGGTGCCGGGATGCTCGGCGCCGGGGTATTCGGTGCCGGGATGCTCGGCGCCGGAGTGCTCGGTGCCGGTGGGCTCGGCGCCGGGGTGGTCGGTGCCCCGGGCAGCGCCGGGGTGCGCTGCGCTCGCGGCGGTAGCGCCGGCGGCCGCGGTGCCGGTGGGGCCCTTCGTCGCCTTCGTGGCGCCGGTGTGCTCGGCACCCGCGGCCGGTACGTCCGGGTCCAGGCCCAAATCGTCCTCGGTCCGCGGAACATCCTTGCCCACCGCGGGTTTCACCGAGGGGAATTCGCCGGTCGGATTGTCGTAGGGGCTGCCTGCCGTCGGTCCGGAGCCCGACGGCCGCCCCGACGGCTGATTCGATTCCGGTGTTTGATTCGGCTTGTCCGTCACGGGCACAGAGTATGACGCCGAACGAGCGGGCGCGTGGTCCGGTCCCGGCGTGTCAGCCGCGCCCGGCAGGTCCTGCGGCGCGCCTCGCCAGCACGAACCGGAGTCGCCGTGGCGGTCCGCGCGGTGTGGCCCGGCCCCCTGCGAGCGCGCGCGGCGGTATTTCCGTAACGTTTGGGCAATGAGTGTGGTTGTCGTCGGCCGTGTCGCGTCGATCCTCGCCGTCACCGCCGGCCTGGTGGTCGGCTGTGCCCGCTTCGACGATTCCGCGTCCAAACCGTTCACTCCCGCGCCCACCATCGAACCCGAGGGGCAGGGTCCGACCAGCGAACCGAAAACTCCGCCGCCGACCGGGCAGCGCCCCACCGGGCCGTGTATCGATCCCGATCCGGCGGTCGTGGTGTCGTGCCTGGACACCACCGGCGGACTGACGGTCCTGCCGGACGGGCAGCAGGCATTGGTCACCGAGCGCACCACCGGGCGCATTCTGAAGGTCACCGCCGTCGATCCGAGCCAGGCGCCGCCGCAGCCACTCGAGGTCGCCCGGGTCGACGTCGACGCGGCCGGCGACGGCGGGCTGAGCGATGTCGCGCTCTCACCGAGCTACGGCGAGGACGGCTTGGTCTACGCCTACATCACCACCGCCTCGGACAATCGCGTCGTGCGCATCGGCGCGGGCGGCGATCCGAAACCGATTCTCACCGGAATTCCCAAGGGCGCCAACGGAAATCACGGTTCACTCGCCTTCGTCTCACCGACCAAGCTGGCGGTGCTGACCGGTGACGCCGGCAATCCGGGCGCGGCGAACAACCCCGGATCCCTGGCGGGCAAGCTGCTCGAGATCGACGATCCGGCGCCGGGCAACGCCAATCCGAAGGTGGTGGCGTCGGGCATCGGCACCGCGGGCGGAGTGTGCCCCGACCACAAGGACACCATCTGGTTCACAGACCGCACCGCCACCGAGGACCGGCTGCAGCGCCTGGGACCCGACGGCGCCGTCGCCACCGCATGGACGTGGCCGGACAAACCGGGTGCGGGTGGCTGCGCGGCCGCGGTGGACGGCGTCGCGGTCTCGATGTCGGGCGCCAAGGCGCTGGCCTTCGCCGACGCCGACCCCACCACCCACGCGGTGACCACCGCCCCGACGATGGTGGCCCAGGACAAGTACGGCTCCCTCGGCGGCGCCGCGCTGGGCGCCGACGGCAACGTCTGGGTGGGGACGGTCAACAAGCCCGCCGCCGCGGGCCCGCTGGACGACCGGATCGTGCGCATCCCACCGCCGAAGGGCGGCGCGGGCGGCGGACCGGACTAGCGCTCCGTCGAAGGCCCGGCCGCAGTGGACCGGGCCTCGGGGGTCGAGAACTCAGGCGGCGCCGCAGGCGGCGAGGACCAGTTCGCGGACGCGGGCGGCGTCGGCCTGGCCTCGGGTGGCCTTCATGACGTCGCCGACGATCTTGCCGGCGGCCTGGACCTTGCCGGAGCGGATCTTGTCTGCGATGTCCGGATTGGCGGCCAGGGCCTTGTCGACCTCGGACTGCAGAGCCGAGTCGTCGGACACCATGCCCAGCCCCTTGGCCTCGACGATCTGCCCCGGATCGCCCTCACCGGCCAGTACGAAATCGACGACCTGGCGCGCGACCTTGGAGTTGACGGTCTTGGCGTCGACCAGCGCCACCACCTCGGCGACCTGCTTCGGCGTGATCGGCAGATCCTCGAGCGCGACCTCACGCTCCTTGGCCTGCTCGGTGAGGTAGTTGACCCACCAGGCGCGGGCGGCGTCGACCGTGGTGCCGGCGTCGACGGTGGCGATGATCAGGTCGAGCGCGCCGGCGTTGATCAGATCGCGGAACACCTCGTCGGACAGACCCCATTCGGCCTGGATGCGGGCGCGGCGCAGCCACGGGTATTCGGGGATGGTGCCACGCAGCTTCTCGACCCAGTCGGCGTCGGGTGCGATCGGCTCGAGGTCCGGCTCCGGGAAGTAGCGGTAGTCCTCGGCGGTTTCCTTCACCCGGCCCGGGGAGGTGGAGCCGTCGCTCTCGTGGAAGTGCCGGGTCTCCTGGATCACGGTGCCGCCGGAGCTGAGCACCGCGCCCTGGCGGCGCATCTCGTAGCGCACCGCGACCTCGACGCTGCGCAGCGAGTTCACGTTCTTGGTCTCGGTGCGGGTGCCGAATTCCTTGGCGCCCTTGGCCATCAGCGATACGTTGGCATCGCAGCGCAGCGAACCCTGCTCCATCTTCACGTCGGAGACGTCGAGCGCCTTCAGCAGATCGCGCAGTGCGGTGACGTAGGCGCGCGCCACCTCGGGGGCCCGTTCACCGGCGCCGGTGATCGGCTTGGTGACGATCTCGATCAGCGGCACGCCGGCCCGGTTGTAGTCCAGCAGCGAATGGCTCGCGCCGTGGATGCGGCCGGTGGCGCCGCCCACGTGCAGGGACTTACCGGTGTCCTCCTCCATGTGGGCACGTTCGATGTCGACCCGGAAGACGGAGCCGTCGTCGAGCACCACATCGAGGTAGCCGTCGGTGGCGATCGGCTCGTCGTACTGGCTGATCTGGTAGTTCTTCGGCTGATCCGGGTAGAAGTAGTTCTTGCGCGCGAATCGGCCCCACGGGGTGATCGAGCAGTTCAGCGCGAGACCGATGCGGATCGCCGACTCCACGGCCTGCTGGTTGACCACCGGCAGCGAACCCGGCAGGCCCAGACATACCGGGCAGACCTGCGTGTTCGGCTCGGCGCCGAAGGCCGTCGGGCACCCACAGAACATCTTGGTTTCGGTGCCCAGTTCGACGTGCACCTCCATGCCCAGCACCGGCTCGTACCGGTCGATGACGTCGGCATAGTCCATCAAGTCCACCGTGGGTGCAGTCATGGCCACCAGTTTATGTAAGGGCACCGACGACGCTGCGCCGACCCGAGTCACGTCCGCCAGACCGCGGTGAACTCGTACCACGGTCCGGCGAGGTGCCTCGCCGAGAAATCGTCGAATCCGGCCGGCCTGCCGTTCGGTGAGTAGGCCCACCCGCTGCTCGTGTCCAGCCCGAGCCCGCCCGCCTCGACGAAGTAGACGGCACCACCCGAATCCGCGCGCGCATAGGCGATGTCGAACCGCCCGATCTCGAAATTGCTCCGGACAGTGCCGGGCCCCGCCAGCAGCTCGCGGGCGACGCGTTCGAATTCCGGGCGCATCTCGTCGAATGTCGTTCGCGGCGCGAGGATCACCATCAGACCGGCGGCCAGCACGGTCACTGGTACGAGCAGCACCCACCACGACCATCGGCGGTCTCGTCCGAGCACGTACAGGGTGCGGACCGTCCACAGCACTGCCACGGCGGCGAGGAGGACCAGTGCCCCCGCCGCGGCGAGCAAGGGATCGGCCCACCGCATACTGCCGAATCGGGACGGCCACCAGCCGTAGTGCAAGCAGACCAGCACGGCGACGGCGAACACGGTGGTGGCGGCGGCGATCGGACCGGGTGGCTTCGCACCCGTATCCAGCGCGGACAAGGGCGGGCCGACGGCATCCGATTCGTCCATTCCGCCAATCTATCGGCCACCGGCCGCCGCACCGACCGACTCTCGGCCCGAAAGGGAGTAGTCCCGCGCGCCCGGCCGCGTGGGACTTCCCCTCCTGACTCGATCAGTCGACGGCGATGGCCTCGACGATCGGCATGCGGGCCGCGCGCAGCGACGGCGGAATCGAGCCGAGCAGGGCCAGCACCAGTGCGGCGACGGCGTAGACCAGCAACATGGGGCTCGGGCGATACACCACGTCGATGGTCATCGCGTGACCCATCGCCATGGTGGCCAGATATTGCACCGCCGCGCCGGTCACCAAACCCAGTGCGGCACCGGCCAATCCGATGCCGGCGGCCTCGGTGAGCACCGTGCGCAACAGGAATCGGCGGCTGGTGCCCATGGCGCGCAGCACGCCGAGTTCGCGGCGGCGTTCCAGGACCGACAGCATCAGCGTGTTCAGCAGTGCCGCGGTGGAGACCAGCACCACGATCCACAGGATCGAACCGGACAGCGACGTACCCTGCTGCACCCCTTGCGATACCGCCGCGAGCGCCTGCGCTCCGGTGTCCACGTGCAGACCGGGCGGCACCACCGCGCGGATCGCGTCGATCACGTGGGCCTTGTCGGCATCGGGTGCGAAGTTGACGCCGAGGATCGTTTCTCCCGGGCGGTCGTACCATTGCCGCAGGACGTCCAGATCCATCAGCACGATGCCCGACAGCGCCGAGAAGTACGGGATCACCCGCAGGACCCGCACGGGATGGATGCCGGTAGGTGTGGGCAGTTCGAGTTGCGCGCCCGCGCCGACGCCGAGGGAGCGTGCCACGTCGCGCGACAGCACCACGCCCTCGCCGGTCGACATCTGTTGCAACACATCGGGTCCCAGATCCGCGAGGACCGACGACCGGATATTGGACTGATAGGCCTGCAACATCACCCGATCGCTGCCCACGGTGGCGAAGGCCATCTGCGCCGATCCCACATCGGCGACACCGGGAACCCGCCGCACGTTCTCCTTCAGATCGGCGGGAAGCAAAGGTCCCGTGGGGAATTCGGCGAGCGAGGTGGGGCTGATGTAGGCGTCGCGGCGGCCGAGATCGGAGAACGAGTCCGTCGCCGAATCGACCAGATTGCTCGACGCACCGCCCATCGCGACTGTCGCGGTGACGCCGATCATCACCGTCATCGCCGTCGCCCAGACGCGACGCGGAGCCCGCTCGATGGTGGTCGCCCCCAGCGCGCCGGGCGCTCCGAAGATACGGGCCACCACCGCGGCCAGGCGCACGATCGGGCCCATCGCGGCGAAACACAGCCCGACCGCGCCCGCGATGGACAGCGAGATCGCGGCCAGCGACGCCCGCCCCAGATCGGCGCGGGCGATGAAAATCGCGCCACCGACCATGACCAGGCCGCCCACCAGCGCCCCCCAGCGCAGCCACGGCCCCACCGCGTCGGCCTTCGACACGCCGACCGGCGCCAGAGCTTCGATGGGTTGCACCTTGTAGACCTGGCGAGCCGCGATCGCGGCGGCGGCGACGCTGGCGAGCACGCAGGCCGCGATCGCGAACGGAATCGCGTATCCGGGCACCATGTATTCGGTGCGGGTGTCCACGGCCGCCACCATGGCCGAGGGAATCGTGTCGATCGACATGCGGCCGGCGAAGATCCCGACCACCGAACCGATCGCGCCGCCGATCAATCCGATGACGGCCGCCTCCACGATGAGATCACGCACCATCGGGCGCCGCCGCCCGCCGATCGCGCGCAGCAGCGACAGTGTCGGGCGGCGTTGTGCCACGGCCATACTCATCGCGTTGTAGATCAGGAAGCCCGAAACGATCAGCGCCGCAGCCGAAGCCATCGTCGTGGAGAAGCGGACGAGTTGGATCGCGCCGCTCGCCTGGGCGGTGCGCAGGCTCGGGTCGGCCACCACGGCACGGCCGTTCGCCAGTGTGGTCAGCTCCGAACGCAGCTGTCCGACATCGGTTCCCGGCTTCGGCACGATCTGGATGGAGTCGAGCATGCCGGCCCGGCCGGCGAGTTGCTGGGCGACGGGCAGCGTGGCGATGACGATGTGCCCGCTGTTGAGTTTGTGTGAGGTGGCGTCGTCGAGCACCCCGGCCACGGTCACCTGCCGGTTGCCCAGCGTGAAGGTGTCGCCCTCGTGCCGGCCCAGCCCCGCGCCGACGAGAACCCCGCCGGGAACCGACAGCAGTTTCGCCGCCTGTGCGCTCATCGCCCCGTTGAGATCGCTGCCGAGTGCGGAGACCGATGCGTCGGCGCCGATGAGCAGCGTGCGATCGGCCGGATTGCCGACCCCCGTGCGGATCATCGGCACCGCGGCCTCGACGCCGGGCACGGCGCGCACCTGCGATACCAGGTCCTGTCCGAATCCGCTCGCGGTGACGCCGGAGATCTCGAGTTGCGCCTTACCGCCCAGCGCCGAGGTCAGCCGGTCCACCGAACCGGTCACCGAACCGGAAATGCTGAGCACCGCCACCAGCAGCCCCGCCGAAACCCCCATGACCGCCATCGACATGGCGGTGCGGCCCTTGTGGGTGAACAGCTCTCCGATATTGAACAGCCGCAACCGATCCCAGCCGGCTGTGATCACGCGCGCACCACCTCGTCACCGTCGTGCACCTCACGGCCGCGCGCGGAAACCAGTTCGTCGGAACCGATGCGCCCGTCCCGCAGGGTGATCACGCGATCGCAGTATTCGACGGCCCCCATGTCGTGGGTGACCATCACCACCGAATTGCCGGCCCCGGAGATGTCGCCGAGCAGTTCCAGAATCGAGGCGCCGGTCTTGGAATCCAGATTGCCGGTGGGTTCGTCGGCGAGGATCAGCGGCGGATCCATGATCAGCGCGCGGGCCACGGCCACCCGCTGCATCTGGCCGCCGGACAGTTCGGCGGGGCGATGTTCGGCGCGATCGGCCAGGCCCACCCGGTCGAGCAGTTCCAGCGCCCGCGGCTTGGCCTTGCGTAATCCGGTGCCGTCCAGCAGTTTCGGGACCGCGACGTTCTCCCACGCCGAGAGAGTGGGCAGCAGGTTGAAGAACTGGAAGACGAAACCCACACGGTGACGGCGGAATTCGGATTGCCGGTTGTCGTCGAGGGAACCGATCTCCTCACCCCGGAAGGTGATGGATCCCGAATCCGGTGAATCCAACGCGCCGAGCAGATGCAGCAGCGTGCTCTTCCCGGAGCCCGACGGGCCGATGATGGAGGTGAATTCGCCCGCCTCGATGCGCAGACTGATGGTGTCGAGGGCGCGAACCCGCTGTTCACCCACCCGGTATTCCTTGACTACGTCGGTCAATTCCAACATGGCGGTAGCCCCACCCTCTTTCTGCTGTCGGTCGCGGTGGCGGCGCGGGTTCGACTGCGCCGCAACCGGGTCGGATCGTCGCTCAGCGTGCCAGGGCCGGCTCCCGATGCCAATGCCGGACCTCGTGTGCGTCGAGCACGGCACGCAGTACCGGTTGTTCGGCGGCCAATTCCCGATAGGCCTCGCTCGGGGACTGTCCCTGCAGCTGGGCCTGGTCGAGTTTGGCGTGCAGGTGGTTGTCCCACCGATACCGCAGGGCGGCAAGCACTCCGGTGGGCCCGCCGAAGAGCCGATCGCACTCGGGCAGGTCGTAGAACAGGCCCGGCGTGGCCGGGTCGACGGCCGCGCGGGCGAGCACCTCGTGCAGGATTTCGGTACGAGCGTGCTGGTCTTGCCAAGTCATCGCACCCATCTCCTCGGGCCGGGTGTCCGAACCTCTCTGCCGGACACTGTGCGACTCACGCTACGGAGGCGCCACCGCGGATACGTCGTGCCGCAGACGAGACTTCGCGTCCTACCACGGTAGGAGCGTGAGCCCTTTCCGGGAACGATGCAGCGACCACCCGTCGGCGACTAGCCTGACTGTTATGGACCTGACCAGCGCCGACGACCGTGCGGAGGTATCGCCGCACGCACCCCGGCGCCCGGGCCGGGCACGCCTGGCGCTGGGGCGGGTCGCGCGGCGACTTCTCGACCTCGTGCACGATCCGGCCGGCACGCTGCGGCAGCGCGTCGAGGAGATGTCCTACGGCTATCCCGTCTCGGTGGTCGTCACCGCGGACGTCGCGGTCGTGGTGTCGGCGGTCGCGGCCGCGTCGCTGCGCAGCCAGTACTTCTCGACGGGGGTGCCCTTCCTCGCGGTGGCGCTGCTGTTCGCCTGCTATCCGCTGCTGTTCTTCTTCGATCTGCCCCCGAAGCCGGCGGTGTTCGGACTGTCCGCGCTCACCGCCCAGGCGCTGTTCCTGCTGCAGCCGGTCTCGCCCGACTGCTCGCCGCTGGTGTTGACCGTGATGGTCGGCATGATCGGGGCGATCGCGCCGAAACGGGTGAGCCTGTTCTGGATGATCGCCGCGGTCGCGGAGATGCTGATCTTCTACGCCCTGGGCTACGGCGAACTGGTGCAGGTGTACGTCGTCGCGATCGTGCTGGGCTGGATGGTCGGTCTGATGCTGCAATTCCAGCGGCAGTCGCTGGATCAGGAACGCGAGAATCAGGCCATCCGCTCCGCGCAGGCGGCCGACGACGAACGCCGCCGGATCGCCCGCGAGGTCCACGACGTGATCGCCCATTCCCTCAGCGTCACCCTGCTGCACCTGACCGCGGCCCGGCACGCGCTCGAGACCGATCGCGATGTCGACGAGGCCATCGACGCACTCGGCGATGCCGAGCGCCTCGGCCGCCAGGCGATGGCCGATATCCGGCACACCGTCGGCCTGCTCGATCAGCGCCCCTCCGCGCTGACGCCCGAACCGGGGCTCGAGGACATCGCCGACCTGGTCTCCGATTTCGTCGGCGCCGGACTGCCGGTGACCTACCACCTGACCGGCGACACCGCGGTGGTGTCCGCGTCGACGGGTCTGGCGCTGTATCGGATCAGCCAGGAATCGCTGTCGAATATCGCCAAACACGCTCCCGGCGCCCGAGCGTCCCTCGATATCGCCGTGCTGCCCGGCGAAGTGACCGTACGCGTGCGCAATACGCTGCCGCAGGGCCCGGCCCCGCGCACCGGCCGCGGGATGGGGATCAGCGGCATGCGCCAGCGCACGGCCACCCTGAACGGCAACCTGTCGGCCGGCCGATCGGGCGAGTACTGGCAGGTGCGTGCCCGCATCCCCCTCGCTCCCGACGAGGTCTGCCCGGTGAGCGGACTCGACGATCCTCTGACGATGGTGCGCGACGCGATCACCTCGCTCACCCGCAAACGCCAGGAGGACCGGTGAGAGTGTCCCGCAGACCACAGGAGGACATGTGAACCCGGGTCAGACCCCGCTCACCGAGACCGATACCGCCACCACCACCGTGCTCGTCGTCGACGATCAGGAACTCGTGCGGGGCGGGCTGCGCAGGATTCTGCGCCGCCGCGACGGCTTCGTGGTCACCGAATGCGGCGACGGCGACGAGGTGCCGGCCGCCTTGGCCGACCACCGTCCGGACGTGGTGCTGATGGATCTGCGAATGAAGCGGGTCGGCGGCATCGATGCGACGCGCCGGCTGCGGACCCGGCCGGACGCGCCGCCGGTGCTGGTACTCACCACCTTCGACGACGACCATCTGCTCTCGGGGGCGCTGCGGGCCGGCGCGGCCGGTTTCATCCTCAAGGACTCCCCCGCCGAGGATCTGATCCGCGCGGTCCGCACCGTGGCCGAGGGCGGCTCCTGGCTCGACCCGTCCGTCACCGGCCGGGTGCTCTCGGCCTATCGGACGGCGCGTCCGGTCCCCGCGGACACTCGCTCGCGCATGGCGGAGCTGACCGCGCGCGAGCTCGAGGTGCTGAAACTGATCGGCCGCGGGCGGGTCAACTCCGAGATCGCCGGCGAACTCGGCATCTCCGAAGTAACGGTAAAGAGCCACGTCGGACACATTTTCGGCAAGCTCGGGTTACGGGACAGGGCGGCCGCGATCGTGTTCGCGTTTGACCACGGCGTGGTCGCACCCGGAGAATCGGCGTTCTGAGGGGCAGGCAACCCGGTGCGGCGCCGGGCAGGTTGGCCACCTTGCCCAGGAGTTGGAGGTTCACCGGTGGATGTGCCGAGGTCACGGGTCGGCACCAGATTCGGCCCGTACGAGGTGCGCTCGCTGCTCGGTCGCGGTGGTATGGGCGAGGTGTACGAGGCGTTCGATACCGGTAGGGATCGCGTCGTCGCGCTCAAGATTCTGCCCGAACAGCTCGCCCAGGACGCGACGTATCAGGAACGCTTCCGCCGCGAATCGCAAGCGGCGGCGCGGCTGGCCGAACCACACATCATCCCGATCCACGACTGGGGTGAGACCGGCGGCTCTCTGTTCCTGGATATGCGGCTGGTGCGCGGTGAGAACCTGCGCACCCTGCTGCGCCGGCAGGGCAAGCTCGATACCGACCGCGCGGTGGCGATCGTCGAGCAGGTGGCCGCCGCGCTGGATGCGGCCCACGCCGCCGGGCTGGTCCATCGGGATGTGAAACCGGCCAATATCCTCGTCACCCCGGCCGACTTCGCGTATCTCACCGACTTCGGCATCGCCCGCGACGAGGGCGACAACCCGCACACCACCGGCAGCCACGCCGCCGGTTCCTACACCTACATGGCGCCGGAACGATTCGACTCCGGGCCCGTGACCGCCCGCGCCGACATCTATTCGCTGGCCTGTGTCCTGCACGAATGCCTCACCGGTGCGACGCCGTTCCCCGCCGAGAGCGTCAGCGTGCTGATCCGGTCGCACCTGTCGGAACCACCGCCGCGAGCCAGCGCCGCCCGCGCCGGCGTGCCCGAGGCGGTCGACGACGTGATCGCGCGCGCGATGGCGAAGGCGCCCGCCGACCGATATCAGACCGCCGGACAGTTCGCGGCCGCCGCCCGCGCGGCGCTGGGGCTGGGCGGGCGTGTGCCCGCCGACTCGGGCACCGTGGGGACGCCGTTCGATTCCGGGACACCGAAAGTATTCGGCGCGGAACTGCTCGCCAACACTCCGCGCGGCGCGAACCCGTCCGACGGTCCCGACCCGGTGTCCGTGGCGGCGGCACGGGACAACGACTACCGCCGCACACCGGAGCCGACGACGTTCCAGCCGTTCGGACCGGACGGACCGACGATCGCGGCAAACTTCCAGCCACGCAGCTCCGCCGCCGCGGGTGAGACGGCCGCGGGCGGGGCAGCCGCATCCACGGAAGCCGCGAATGCCGGTGCGGCACAGCCTGTCTCAGCCCCTGCGGGAGCTGCCCCGGTCCAGAACACGGGCACGCTGCGCATCATCCCGCCGCCCAGCAAGGACGAGCGCGATACGTCCGGTGATCTGCCGATCATCCGGCCCGCCGATCCGACGCTGGTCGAACCGGGCGAATTCCACTTCACGCTGCCCGCCGAATCCGCTGCGGCGCAGTCGAAACCGGCGACGCTGCCGAGCCTGCCGATGCGCAAGCCGCCCG
>NZ_BAFQ01000138.1 GCF_000308375.1 Nocardia aobensis NBRC 100429
CCAATGTCATCGCGGCGTCGCCCTCCTAACTACATCACTACTCGCCTACGGCCACCAGCGGATAGACGCCGTTCTCGTCGTGAACTTCCTTGCCCGTGACCGGAGGGTTGAACACACACAGCATCCGCATCAGGGTGCGGGTCTCGACCCGATGCCGCTCGTGCCCGTTGAGCAGGTACATCGTTCCCGGCGCCAGGTCGTAGGTGACGTCGTTGGTCAGATCCGTGAGCGTGCCCTCGCCCTCCACCAGCCACACCGCTTCGACGTGGTTCTGATAGTGGAACTCGTGCACGGTGTTCGGCTGGATCGTCGTCTCGTGGAAGGAGAAACCCACCCCGTCGCCGCCGAGGATGATCCGCTTGCTGCGCCAGTCCTCGGCCGCGACGTCGCGGTCGGTTCCGGTGATCTCGGCAGTGGTACGCACGATCATGGTCAGTTGCCTCCTCGGGCCATGTCGACTGCCCGGTCCAGGATGGCCAGGCCGTGGTCGAGTTCGTCGTCGGTAATGGTCAGCGGCGGCAGCAGCTTGACCACCTGGTCTTCGGCGCCGGAGGTCTCCACCAGCAGGCCCTCCTCGAAGGCGATGCTGCTGACCTTGCCCGCCTCCGAGGCGTCGTCGAACACCAGTCCCTGCACCAGCCCGCGTCCGCGGGTCGAGACACCCTCGAAGTTCTCCGCGAGGGCCTCGAACGACTTCCGGATCTTCTCGCCCTTGGCGGCGGTGGACACCTCCAGCCGGTCATCGGTCCAGTAGTGCTCGAGCGCCACGCGGGCGGTCACGAACGCCGGGTTGTTGCCGCGGAAGGTGCCGTTGTGCTCACCGGGCGCCCACTGGTCCAGCTCGCGCTTCATCAGCACCAGCGCCAGCGGCATGCCGTAACCGCCGATCGACTTCGACAGGGTGACGATGTCGGGGGTGATGCCGGCGATCTCGAAGGAGAAGAACGGGCCGGTCCGGCCGCAGCCCATCTGCACGTCGTCGACGATGAGCAGAATTCCGCGCGCGGCACACAGCTCCGACAGGTGCCGCAGCCACTGTGCCCGAGCGACGTTCACGCCGCCCTCGCCCTGCACGGTTTCCACGATCACCGCCGCGGGCTTGTCCACACCGGAGGAATTGTCATCGAGGACCCGCTCCATCCACGCCAGATCGTCGGTGCCGTCCAGATACCCGTCGTAGGGCATCGGATTCACGTGGTTCAACGGTACTCCGGCGCCCGCGCGCTTGGTCGCGTTTCCGGTCACCGACAGCGCGCCGAGGGTCATGCCGTGAAATGCGTTGGTGAAATTCAGGATCGACGTGCGGCCGGTCACCTTGCGGGCCAGTTTCAGCGCCGATTCCACCGCGTTCGCACCGGTGGGACCGGGGAACTGCACCTTGTAATCGAGGCCGCGCGGATCCAGCAGAACGTTGTTGATCGTCTCCAGCAATTCACGCTTCGCGACGGTCGACATATCGAGTCCGTGGGTAATTCCGTCACGGGCGATGTAATCGATCAGTGCTTCTTTGAGAACGGGGTTGTTGTGCCCGTAGTTGAGCGCTCCCGCGCCCGCGAAGAAATCGAGGTAATCACGTCCGCTACCGTCGCGCAGCCAGGCGCCGGAGGCGGTGTCGAACAGCGTGGGCCACGAGCGGCAATATCCACGGACATTCGATTCGAGCGATTCGAAAACGGTCATCTCAGCGGTGGTCATCGATGATCCTTCCTATCGTTTTGCGTCACCCTGCAGTGGCGCGATCCGGTACAGGTCCTCCGATTCGTGCCCGTCCGGAAAATCTTCTGGCTCGAACAACGTTTCTCGCGTCATTTCCGCGTCACGGCGCCGGGCCAGTGACGCGAACATTGCCAGCGAGGCTTCGTTGTCCGGCGAAACGGTTGTCTCCAACTTCGAAACACCTTGGTCGGCAACGTCTTCGACGAGCCGATCCAGCATTGCAACGCCCACTCCGCGGCCGCGGAAGGCGTGATCGACGGCTACCTGCCAGATGAACAGTGTGTCCGGCGATTCCGGGCGCAGATATCCGGTGACGAATCCTGCTATCTCCGAGTCGATTTCGGCCACGACGGTGGTCGAGGCGAAGTCACGGCTCCAGAGCAGATACGCGTAACTCGAATTGGCGTCGAGCACTTGGGAATCCACTGCGATTCGCCACATCCGCGCTCCGTCGTCCACCCGCGGCCGACGAATCAGCGTCTGGGAGGAAACGTGCCGACGGCCGTTCGGCTCGTCGGTTGCCGGAGAACTGAACGACATACTCCGCGTTCGGGTCTGCATCACCTCTTCAGAATTGCCCGCGAACGTTGAGGTCTATCGTGCGACTACTTTACGGTTGTGTTACAGAAGTATGATCGGTGAATTTCGTCACGGTGGGCAACCACACCATGAATCGGGCACCTCCGCCGGGACGGTCGTCACATTTCACGCGGCCCCCGTGGGCGGCAACGGTTTCGGCCACCAATGCCAATCCGATGCCGGTGCCCGACCGTTTCCCGCGGCGCACCGTCACGAATCTTTCGAAGATGCGTTGCCGATCCTGTGGCGCCACTCCCGGACCGGCGTCGTCGACCGTGATCACCATTTCGTCCCCGGCGCGTGCGACCCCCACCGCGACCACTCCGCCGCCGTGCCGCTGCGCATTCTCGAGCAAATTCACCAGCGCTCGCTCGAGTTCGAGCTTTCGGCCGGTAACGATTCCGTCGTCGGCGACGGTCAGCAGTTCCGGTGAATAACGCATTTCCGCGAGGGTGTGGGTGAGCAGTTCGCGCACCGACAGCGGTTCGGCGTCGGCGCCGTGCATCCGCGCCTCGGCCCGGGCCAGTGCCAGCAGATCGTCGAGCAACCTGCGCAGATGGTCGAGTTCGGCGCGGACCAGTTCCAGCGCCCGCCGCGACCGTTCCGGAAGTTGATCCTCATAGCGCGACATCACGCCGACGCTGGTGGTGAGGGTGGTCAGCGGGGTGCGCAGTTCGTGGCTCACGTCACCCACCAGCCGGCGTTCGCGATCGATGCGGTTCTGCAGGGAGTCGACCATGGTGTTGAAGGCGTCCACGGTCGGGGCCAGATCGGGATCGTCGGTATCGGGCAGCCGGGTGCCGAGCTCACCGGAGGCGATCTTGGCCGCAGTGCCCGTGACCTGGCGCAACGGTTCCAGCAAACGGTGCGACAACCAGATTCCGAAGATCGCGCCGATCACGGTGCCGCCGAGTGCGCAGGCCAGCGCGGTGCGCCATCCGCCGCCGTCGAGCTTGGCGATCAGCACCGCCAGCAGTGCCGAGACCAGCCCGGTGACGGTGAAAGCGACGATCACGCGACCGCGCAGAATCTGGCGGCGGGGCAGGCGCGGAAATCTAGCGCTGCACATCGAGGCGGTAGCCGAGCCCGCGCACGGTTACCACGATCGCCGGCTCCGACGGGTCGCGCTCGATCTTGGTCCGCAGCCGCCGGACATGCACGTCCACGATCCGCTCGTCACCGAAGAACCCACGGTCCCAAACCCTTTCGAGCAGGACACTGCGCGACAGCACCCGGCCGGGGGTCTCGGCCAGTTCGCACAGCAACCGGAATTCGGTGAGGGTCAGGTGCAGTTCCTCGTCGCCGCGGTGGACGGTACCGCCGTCGGCCGAAAGCACCAGCGGCGCTTCGGGATAGGCGTCGAGCACGATCTCCTGCGGGGCCGGCGGCTCCACGGTCTGCTGGGCGCGGCGGCGCAGGGCCCGCATCCGGGCGGTGATCTCCTTGATCTCGAACGGCTTGGTGACGAAGTCGTCGGCGCCGGCCTCCAGCGCGGCTACCACGTCGTGGGTGTCGTCCCGCGCGCTGACCACGATGATCGGCACGTCGTGATCGCGACGAATCTCACGTATACAGGTGAATCCGTCCATCTCCCCCAGCATCAGATCCACGATCATCACATCCGGTGCGCCGTTGTCACGCAGATGTTCGAGCGCATCCTCGGCCTCCTCGGCCTCGGCGACGTCGTAGCCCTCGTCCTCCATGGCCAGTCGCAGCGCACTGCGAACCCGGTCGTCGTCCTCTACGATCATCAAATTTGCACTCATCGCTACACCTCGTCCAGCTGCGCGTCATCGGAGCGTGGTTCCCCGACCCGTCCGTTCGTCAGCAGTGCGAGCGGCCGCGCAGCCTGTGGTCTCGCACCGTTCTCTCATAACCACACATCCCTCACAGACATCGGTGGCGGACCACACGACGCCGGGCGCCGGCCGATCGGTCCCTGAGCGCCCACTGGGCACACAACAGTAACTGGAGTACCCGGGACCACGATGCGTAAACACGGGGCAACACCACCGAGGTGCAAGCACCTGAAAAAGCCCCGTAAACTACGTACCGAGACAGTAAGGCGATTGGTGCGCTGCGAGGGCTTGCTCAGGCGCACGTCGAACGCAGGAGACACCATGTCCACTCGCCGCTGCCGATTCAGTGTTGCGCTGGGAGCTATCGCCCTGGTGACGACGCTGATGGCCGCGTGCTCGTCATCCCCGGAGCCGGCGTCGAATCCGACGCGCGGCACCCCGGGGCCCGCCGCGCCGGCCATTGCGATGGTCCCGGCGCCGGGTAGTGCCGACGTCGATCCGCTCGGCACGATCGAGGTGAGCGCAACCGACGGCATCCTCACGGATGTGACGTTGACCAACGAAGAAGGCAAACAGGTCGACGGCACGCTCAATCCGGAGCGAACCGCGTGGAAGCCGAAGGTTCCGCTCGGTTACGGCCACAACTACAAGATGAGCGCGAACGGCATCACCGTCACCGGACCCAGCGGTCCGATGACCTCGTCGTTCACCACGCTCACTCCCAGCAACCAGGTCAAGGCGTATCTGACCACCACCGGTGGGCAGCCGCTGGCCGACGGCGGAACCTACGGCGTGGGCACCGTGATCGTCGCCCACTTCGACGAGGCGGTCGGCGACCGCGCGGCGGCCGAGAAGCGTCTCTCGGTGACGACGGAACCGCAGGTCCAGGGCTCGTGGTACTGGCTCGACGACAAGAACGCGCACTGGCGGCCGCAGCAGTACTGGCAGCCCGGCACCAAGGTCACCGTCGCGGCAAACATCTTCGGCGCGCAGCTGGGCCCCGGCCTGTTCGGCCAGGAGGATTCGAAGACCAGCTTCACCATCGGCGACTCGCATGTCTCCATCGCCGACGACAACACCCACGAAGTGCAGGTGTTCGAGAACGGCAAACTGATCCGCACCATGCCCACCTCGATGGGCCGCGGCGGCAGCGAGCAGGTCGGCGGTAAGACGATCTACTTCAACACCCCCGCGGGCATCTACACCGTGATGGGCAAGGGCAATCCGGTGATCATGGACTCCTCGAGTTACGGGCTGCCGGTGAACTCGCGCCTGGGTTACAAGGAGGCGATCGGCTGGGCCACCCAGATCAGTGGCGACGGGATCTACCTGCACCAGCTCGACTCCACGGTGTGGGCGCAGGGTAATACCGACACCTCACACGGCTGCCTGAACCTGAACCTCGACAACGCGCGCTGGTTCTACAACTTCGCGATCCCCGGCGATGTGGTCGAAGTCCGCAACACCAGCGGTCCGCCGCTGCCCTCGTGGAACAACGGCGACTGGATCGTGCCGTGGGATCAGTGGGTGGCCGGCAGCGCGCTGCACTCCTGATCGCCACCCGCACCGATCACCACAGCTGCCGAGTTCAGTGCCGCGTCGGATAGCGCTGGTCCAGCTCGAGATTCACACCGAGGACGTCGACCCTGGGCTCCCCCAGGAAGCCCAGGTCGCGCCCGGCGGTGTGTGCTGCCACCACGGCGGCGACCTGCTCGGCCGTGATGCCCCGCGCGGCCGCCACCCGCGCGCTCTGGATCTGCGCGTAGCGCGGTGAGATGTGCGGATCCAGTCCGGAGCCCGATGCGGTGACCGCGTCGGAGGGCACCGGGGTGTCGGCCGGCGCGTCACCGCGGACGGGGACGATCAGTCCGGCCGAATAGTCCGTCCCGGGCTGGGCGCAGTCCACCCGGACCCCGCGGTAGGCGTCCTGGAACGGCACCGCCGGGCACGCCTCGTTCACGCTGACGACCTTCGTGGGCGCGGTGACCTGCCCGTGGCCGTCGCGGGGACCGAAGACCGCGAGCACCGCACCGACCCCGCCGGGCGTGCAGAACGGTCGCGCGCCGGAGACGCCCTCGCGCTCGCCGATCTGTTTGCTGCGCGTGCAGACCGTGGTCAGCAAACCGGTCGTCGATTGCGACTGGTCGGCCGCCAGGGTGTCGACGACGTCCTCGGGGCCTTTGTTGCCGAAACCGGTGTTGGTCGGGTCGTAGCCGTCGGGGCGGCTGCCGTCGGCGGGCGCGGAATTCGACGGCCGGGTCTGGAAGTACCGCGGTAGTGCCGCGCCCTTACCGTCGGTGAACGCCTGACCGATCAGGCTGCTGCCCACCAGCTTTCCGTCCCGGTGGACCAGCGAGCCTTCGGCCCGGTCGTGCAGTCCCGGCAGCTGGGCGAGCGCGAAGACCGCCAGCGGGTAGACGATTCCGGTGATCACCGTCAGCACGAGCAGTGCTCGCACCGCGGCCAGATGCTGACGGAACCAGGTGGTGTATCGCATCGAGAACGAAGGCATATCAGGACATCCCAGGAAGGAATCGGACGACAAGGTCGATGAGTTTGATGCCGATGAACGGAGCGACGATGCCGCCCGCCCCGTAGATGGCGAGGTTGCGGCTCAACAGTTTCGACGCACTCGACGGGCGGTAGCCGACGCCGCGCAACGCCAGCGGGATCAGCGCCACGATGACGATCGCGTTGAAGATCACCGCGGACAGGATCGCCGACTGCGGACTGTGCAACCGCATCACGTTGAGTACATCCAGGCCCGGGAACAACGCCACGAACAGCGCCGGAATGATCGCGAAGTACTTGGCGACGTCGTTGGCGATGGAGAAGGTCGTCAGCGCGCCCCGGGTGATCAGCAACTGTTTGCCGATCTCGACGATCTCGATCAGTTTGGTCGGATCCGAGTCCAGATCGACCATATTGCCGGCCTCCTTGGCCGCCGACGTCCCGGTGTTCATCGCGACGCCGACGTCGGCCTGCGCCAACGCCGGCGCGTCGTTGGTGCCGTCGCCGGTCATGGCGACCAGGCGCCCGCCGGCCTGTTCGCCCTTGATCAGCGCCAGCTTGTCCTCGGGGGTGGCCTCGGCCAGGAAGTCGTCGACCCCGGCCTCGTCCGCGATCGCCTTGGCCGTGAGCGGATTGTCGCCGGTGATCATGACCGTGCGAATTCCCATGCGGCGCATCTCGTCGAAGCGTTCCCGCATGCCCTGTTTCACCACATCCTTCAGATGGACCACACCCAGCAGCCGGGCCTGCCCGTCGAGCAGTTCGCCGACCACCAGCGGTGTGCCACCGGAGGCCGAGATACCGTCCACGGTCCGCCCGACCTCCTCCGGCACCGAACCACCGTGGGCCCGTACCCATTCGGTGACCGCACTCGCCGCGCCCTTGCGCAACCCATGCCCGTCGCGCAGGTCCACGCCCGACATCCGGGTCTGGGCACTGAATTCCACCCAGGTCGCGCCCGCCAGTTCACCCGGCGTGCGCTCGCGTTTGCCGTACGCGGATTTCGCGAACACCACGATCGAACGGCCCTCGGGAGTTTCGTCGGCGAGGCTGGAAAGCTGTGCGGCGTCGGCCATCTCGTCCTCGGTGACACCCGGCATGGCGACGAAGCCGGCGGCCTGCCGGTTGCCGAGAGTGATGGTGCCGGTCTTGTCGAGCAGCAGCGTGTTCACATCGCCGGCGGCCTCGACCGCGCGACCCGACATCGCCAGCACATTGCGCTGGACGAGCCGATCCATTCCCGCGATGCCGATCGCCGACAACAGTGCGCCGATCGTGGTCGGGATGAGACAGACCAGCAGCGACACCATGACGATGCCGGTGACCCCGTGCGCGTTCAGCGCCGCGCTGTCGCCGACTCCCGGATTGTTCGCCTTGGCGAAGATCGCGGGCGGCTGCAACGTCACGACCGCGAACACGAAGATGATCGTCAACGCCGCCAGCAGGATGTTCAGCGCGATCTCGTTGGGTGTCTTCTGCCGGCTGGCGCCCTCCACCAGGGCGATCATCTTGTCGATGAAACTGCCGCCCGGCTCCTGGGTGATCTCGACGACGATGCGGTCCGAGAGCACGGTGGTGCCGCCGGTGACCGCGGACCGGTCGCCGCCGGATTCGCGGATCACCGGCGCCGATTCACCGGTGATCGCCGATTCGTCGACCGAGGCGATGCCCTCCACGACGTCACCGTCGCCCGGAACCACCTGCCCGGCCTCGACCACCACGTAGTCGCCGCGCCGCAGTTCGGGTGCGGCAACGGTGTCCTCGAGCGGCGCCGCGGCGCCCGGGTGCCAGTTCACCAATCGCCGGGCGACGGTGTCGGTCTTGGCTTTTCGCAGCGTATCGGCCTGCGCCTTGCCGCGCCCCTCGGCGACGGCCTCGGCCAGGTTGGCGAAGATCACCGTCAGCCACAGCCAGATCACGATCGCCCAGGCGAAGACCGTGGGATGGGCGACCGCGAGGATGGTGGACCAGAGTGCGCCGAGCTCCACGATCAGCATCACCGGATTGCGCCACAGTGTGCGCGGGTCCAGTTTGCGCAGGGCGTCGGGCAGCGACCGGGCCAGTATCGCCGGATCGAACATGCCACGGCTGCCTCGGCGCGGCGACGGATTGGCAGCGCGCGGGACGGCCACGGAATTGGTTGTCGGAGCGGTCATTTCAGTGAATTCCTTCGGCGAGTGGCCCGAGCGCCAGCATGGGCAGGAAGGTGAGGGCGACCAGGATCAGCGTCACGCCGGCGACCATGCCGACGAACTGCGGCCGGTGCGTCGGCAGGGTGCCGATCGATTCCGGCGTATGCCCCTGGCGCGCCAGCGATCCGGCCAGCGCGAGCACGAGAACGATCGGAACGAACCGGCCGAACACCATCGCCAGACCGAGGGCGGTATTCCACCACACGGTGTTGCCGCCGAGCCCGGCGAAGGCCGAGCCGTTGTTGTTGGCGGCCGAGGTGAAGGCGTACAACACCTCCGACAGGCCGTGCGGCCCCGCATTCGCCATGGCCGCGCGCTCGCCCGGCAACGCCATCGCCAGCGCGGTGCCCACCAGCACGATCAGCGGACTGACCAGGAAATACGATGCGGCGAACTTGATTTCGCGCGGGGTGATCTTCTTGCCGAGATATTCGGGCGTGCGCCCGACCATCAGCCCGGCGACGAAGACGGTGATCACGGCCAGGATCAGCATGCCGTACAGGCCCGATCCGACACCGCCGGGCGCGACTTCGCCCAGCTGCATGTTCACCATCGTCACCATGCCGCCGAGGCTGGTGTAGGAATCGTGGGCGGAGTCGACGGCGCCGGTGGAGGTCAGCGTGCTCGACGCCGCGAACGTCGCGGAATCCGCTACGCCGAATCGTGTTTCGACACCCTCGAGCGCCGCGCCGGCCGCCGTCGGCACGGTGCCGTGGTGGCGCAGCTGCAGGAGGTTGGTCAGCGTCACGCTGATCAGCGCGAGCACTGCCATCACCGACGCGATCGCATACCCCTGCTTCGTGCTGCCCACCATGCGGCCGAAGGTTCGCGGCAGCGAGAAGGCGATCAGCAGGATCAGGAAGATTTCGACCCAGTTGGTCCAGGCCGTCGGATTCTCGAACGGGTGCGCGGAGTTCACGTTGAAGAAGCCGCCGCCGTTGGTGCCCAGCAGTTTGATGCTTTCCTGCGAGGCGACCGGGCCGCCCGGAATCGTCTGTGGCGCACCGGTGATCGTCTGGGCGACCTGATCGTAAAGGTGGAAGTTCTGGATCGCGCCGCCGGCGATCAGCACGATCGCGAACACGAACGCGATCGGCAACAGGATCCGCAGCGTGCCGCGCACCAAATCGACCCAGAAGTTGCCGAGGTCACCGGTGTGACGGCGGGCGAAACCGCGCACCAGCGCGACCGCGACCGCCATCCCGACCGCGGCCGAGACGAAGTTCTGCACGGCCAGGCCCGCCATCTGGACCAGATGTCCCTGGGTCGACTCCCCGGCGTAGTTCTGCCAATTGGTATTGGTGACGAAGCTGATCGCGGTATTCCACGCCAGCGCCGCGGTCATCTCGGTCCCGGGCTCGTGCAGATGCAGCGGCAGCCGGCCCTGGATCAGCTGCAGGAAGAACAGCGCCAGCACGCTCATCGCGGAGAAGGCCAGCACGCTGCGGGCGTAGACGCCCCAGGTCTGCTCCACGCCGGGCTGGACCCCGATGGCGCGGTAGACGATGCGTTCGGCCCGCGAGTGTTTCGTGCCCGAGTACACCCGGTACATGTAGTCGCCGAGTGGGATGTGGACCGCCGCGAGCGCGATGATCAGGGTCGCGACGAACACGACCCCGGCAGTGGTTGTGCTCACCTAGAACCTTTCCGGGAACAGCAGCGCCGCGACCATGTAGACGGCGACGCCGAGGGCCAGGATCAGACCGACGATGTTCGCGATCACAGCCGTTCCACCCCCCGTTGGAGCAGGCCGAGCAGGGCGAAGATCGCCACGGTCACGACGGTGAACACCGCGACGGACATAGTGCAGTCCTCTCTGTTGACGGCATCCGGAAGCGAATGCGCCGCAGTGAGTCAAGCTCGCGAAACGACCGATTTCGACGGCGTTGACGGCTTCTTAGCGGTCGCGGCGACGGCATTGACGGGGTGCTTACAGGCCGCCGCGGCCCCGCTGCCGCGCCGTCAAGGTCGGCGGCGACCCCGTCAAGGAGTCGTAAAGATCGGCGATCGGGCCCGCGCGGCGGTGCACAGTGTGTTGTCCGGTCCAGTCGACCGGCACAGCGGCAATCACCGGGTCGTGAGGAGAAGACAGTGCCGGATTTCGCGGTCGCGGCGATGGTGATCCTCGCCTTCGTCAGCTGCGCGCTGGGCCTGCGCGTGGCCGCCGGGCGCACCACTCGGGTCGTCCGGGTTTCGCGCCGTCCACGTCGTCCGAATCGCGCGATGATGGACCTGTGAAGCGCGGACAACTACGCATCTATCTCGGGGCCGCGCCCGGCGTGGGTAAGACCTACGCGATGCTCGGCGAGGCGCACCGGCGAATAGGCCGTGACCGCGACGTGGTGGCCGCGGTGGTGGAGACCCACGGCCGCAGCAAGACCGCGGAACTACTCGAGGGCATCGAGCGGATTCCGCCGGCGATGCGCACCTACCGCGGCACGACCCTGCCCGAACTGGATGTCGAGGCGGTGCTGCGGCGGGCGCCGGCCGTCGCGCTGGTGGACGAACTCGCGCATACGAACGTGCCGGGATCGAAGAACGAGAAGCGCTGGCAGGACGTCCACGAACTGCTCGACGCCGGTATCGACGTCATCTCCACGGTCAACGTTCAGCACCTGGACAGCCTCAACGACGTCGTCGAGCAGATCACCGGCGTGGTGCAGCGCGAAACCGTGCCGGATTGGGTGGTGCGCGGCGCCGATCAGGTCGAACTGGTCGACATCACGCCGGAGGCGTTGCGGCGCAGGCTTTCCCACGGCAACGTCTACACCGCCGACAAGGTGGACGCGGCGCTGCGCAACTACTTCCGGCCGGGCAATCTCACCGCGTTACGCGAACTGGCCCTGTTGTGGCTGGCCGATCAGGTCGACGCCGCGCTGGCCAGATACCGGGCCGACCACAAGATCACCGCGACCTGGGAGGCGCGCGAACGCGTGGTCGTCGCGGTGACCGGCGGCCCGGAATCGGAGACGATCGTGCGGCGCGCGAGCCGCATCGCCACCAAATCCAGTGCCGAACTGCTCGTCGTGCACGTCGTGCGCGGGGACGGACTGGCCGGAGTGTCGGCACAACGGCTGCATCGGCTGCGTGAGCTGGCCGCCGGGCTCGGTTCCAGCCTGCACACGGTGACCGGCGAGAACGTCCCCAATGCCCTGCTGGATTTCGCCCGCCAGGTCAACGCCACTCAGCTGGTGGTGGGCACCTCCCGCCGCTCGCGCTGGGCGCGCATCCTCGACCAGGGCATCGGCGCGACCGTGGTGCAGCGCTCGGGCAGTATCGACGTCCACATGGTCACCCACGAGGAGGCGCAACGGGGGCTGCGCTGGTCGGCCCTGCTACGGCGGCAGCGGTCGACGGTGTCATGGCTGGCCGCCCTGGTGGTGCCCACCCTGATCACCCTGGTCTGCTATCTGTGGCTGGATTCGCGCCTGGATCTGGCCGGTGAGAGCGCGATGTATTTCATCGGCGTGATCGCGGTCGCGCTGCTCGGCGGTGTCGCACCGGCCGCGTTGTCGGCGGTGCTGGGCGGGCTGCTGCTGAACTGGTTCTTCACCACCCCGCGGCACAGTCTCACCATCGCCGAACCCAACAATTTCCTCACCATCGTCGTGATGGCGGGAGTCGCGGTGGCGGTGGCGGCGCTGGTCGACATCTCCGCCAATCGCACCCGCGAGGCACGCACCGCCTCCCGTGAGGCCGAGTTGCTGACCCTGTTCGCCGGGGCGATCCTGCACGGCGCCGACCTGCCCGATCTGCTCGAGCGGGCCCGCGAGATCTACCGGCAGCGGGCGGTGAGTTTCGTCGGTGACGAGGAGGTGATCGCCTGCGTCGGTCACGATCCGGCGCGCACACCCGCCGCCGCCGATACCGCGATCGGCGCCGGCGACGAGGAACATTGGCTGCTGCTCAGCGGGCGCGCGCTGACCCCCGGTGACCGCCGGGTGCTCGCGGCGGTGGCCGGGCAGGCGGCCGGGCTCGTGCGCCAGCGCGAACTCGCCGATCAGGCCCAGGCCGCCGCGGGTGTGATGGCGACGGACCGGCTGCGGCGCGCGCTGCTGTCGGCGGTCAGCCACGACCTGCGCACGCCGCTGGCCGCGGCGAAGGCGGCGGTGTCGAGTCTGCGCAGTGAGGACGTGCAGTTCTCCCCCGCCGATACCGCCGAATTGCTGGAAACCATCGAGGAATCCACCGATCAGCTCACCGCGCTCGTCGGCAATCTGCTCGACTCCTCGCGGCTGGCGGCCGGCGCGGTGGAGCCCAACCTCAAACAGGTGTACCTGGAGGAGGTGGTCAACCGCGCGGTCGTCGGTGTCGGGATGGGGACCCGCGGTGTCCGCCAGGCGGCGATGGACCGGGTCAAGGTCGAGGTCGGCGAGGTCTCGGTCTGCGCCGACAGCGGCCTGCTGGAACGGGTGCTGGCCAATCTGGTCGACAACGCGCTGCGCTACTCGGCCCCGACCGGTATGGCGGCCCCCGACACACCGGTGCGGGTTGGCGCCGAACGCGACGGCGACCGGGTATCCATCACAGTGGTCGACTACGGTCCGGGCGTTCCGACCGGACTCGAGGACCAGATGTTCGAACCGTTCCAACGATTGGGCGACCGCGACAATTCGACCGGCGTGGGCCTGGGCCTGTCGGTGGTCCGCGGATTCGTCGAGGCGATGGGCGGCACCGTCCACGCCGAGCCGACGCCGGGAGGTGGTCTGACCATGGTGATCGAGCTGCCGGCCGGCACAACACAGGAGGCGTCGTGAGCGACACTGCGCAGCCCGCTCGCGACGCCGACCGGGTGCGGGTGTCCCGCACAACACAGGAGGCGTCGTGACATCGGCCGAACGACCGCCGGCCGCCGTCCGGGTGCTGGTCGTCGACGACGAACCGCAGATCCTGCGCGCACTGCGGATCAACCTGTCGGTACGCGGCTACGAGGTGATCACCGCGGCCACGGGCGCGGCGGCCCTGCGCGCGGCCGCGGAGAAGCATCCCGACGTGGTCGTGCTGGATCTGGGCCTGCCCGATATCGACGGTGTCGAGGTGCTGGCCGGCATTCGCGGCTGGAGTTCGATGCCGGTCATCGTGCTCTCGGCCCGCACCGATTCCTCGGACAAGGTGCAGGCCCTCGACACCGGAGCCGACGACTACGTCACCAAACCGTTCGGCATGGACGAGCTGCTGGCCCGGCTGCGGGCGGCGGTGCGGCGGTCCGCCTCGGCGGCCGAGGAGTCCGCGCCGATTGTCGAAACCTCCTCCTTCACCGTCGATCTCGCGGCGAAGAAGGTCGTCCGCGGCGGCCGCGACGTGCACCTCACCCCGACCGAATGGGGTGTGCTGGAGATGCTGGTGCGCAACCAGGGCAAGCTGGTGGGGCGGCGCGAACTGCTGCGCGAGGTGTGGGGGCCGACGTACGCGACCGAAACCCACTATCTGCGGGTATATCTGGCGCAGCTGCGGCGCAAGCTCGAAGACGATCCGTCGCAGCCGAAACATCTGCTGACCGAGGCCGGCATGGGATACCGCTTCCAGGCCTGACCAGTCCCCGCCCGAGCTGGACAAAACCGGTGATATCGGACACAACCACCCACTCACGCCGTGGTGAAATCCGGTGTGCGATGCGCCTGCGCCGGGCCCGATGGCAGGATCGACGGTATGTCCGAACAGACCGCCAACTCCGCCGCACCCACCGCCGCCGCCTCGCAGCCCGCGACCGTCGCGGCGGCACCGCAGACCAAGGCACCGAAGCCGGTGACCGAATTGTGGGTGGAGCGGACCGGCACCCGCCGCTACACCGGGCGCAGTTCGCGCGGGGCCGAGGTGCTCATCGGCTCCGACGGCGTCGAGGGCGTCTTCACCCCCGGTGAGCTGCTGAAGATCGCGCTGGCCGCCTGCACCGGGATGAGTTCGGACTTCCCGCTGTCCAACCGGCTCGGCGAGAATTACGACACCACCATCCGCGTCTCCGGCGACGCCGACCGCGAGAACGAGGTGTATCCGGAGCTGAAAGAGGTCGTCGAGCTGGACCTGTCCGAACTCGACGAGGCCGGTCGCCAGCGCTTGCTGGTCACCGTGCAGCGCGCCATCGACAAGGTGTGCACCGTGGGACGGACGCTGAAGGCGGGCAGCACGGTGAACCTGACGTTCCAGATCGACAAGATCGAGTCGTGAGCTCCGACCCCGTCCGGCTCAGCGCCTGGGTGCACGGCTACGTGCAGGGCGTCGGGTTCCGCTGGTGGACGCGCGCGCGGGCGCTGGAGCTCGGTGTGGTGGGCCACGCCCGCAACACCCGGGACGGGCGGGTGCACGTGGTGGCCGAGGGTCCGCGACCGGCGTGCGAGCGTTTGCTGGCATTGTTGCGTTCGGGTGACACTCCTGGTCGAGTCGATCTGGTTGTGGAAAACTGGGGCGCCGCCCTCGGCGGAATCACCGGGTTCGAGGAACGGTAGCGGCGGGGATACAGGAGTCGATCGTTGGCAACACATGAGCCGGGCGGGCCCGGGGATCGGGATTCGCACGACCCCCGCGACACCCCACCCGCGGGGGACGACAGCACCGACGGCGGCCCGGAGTCCGGAAAGCCGAAGGGAATCGGCGCCTCGGATCCGACGGTGCGTTTCGGCGCACAGCCCGGCGAGGGCGAGACCGGCGGATCCCGAGCGGAACCGACGCGACGGCTGGGCGAACCGGACCCCACACTCCCGAATCCGCAGACCGCGCCGACGCTTCCGGGCACACCCATCCTGCCCGGCTTCCCCGACCCCACCGCGCCGATCCCCGGCCTCGCCACCCCCGGCGTGCCGAACCCGCTGTCGGACAACGCCTTCGGCGCCGACGCCGGGGGCTCGACCGGATCCGAAGGTGAGAATCCCGGCGGCGCAGGCGAATCCGGCAAACCCCGGCGCATGCGCGGCAGCATGCAGCGGCAGGAGGCCGGCGTCACCCAGCCCCGGCCGCCGACGGTGGCCGAGGCGCGAGCGCGCGACAAGGCGCGCAAACGCGCCGAAGAGGCCGAACGGGCCGCGGCCGAGGCCGCGGAAACCAAGCGGCGCAACCGCAAACGGCTGCTCATCGGCGGCGTGGCGGTCGCCGGCATCGCCGCGGTGGTCGGCACCGGCTATCTCGCCTACCAGGCCGCACACCGGCCGGCGAATGTGACCGCCTACTGCATCACCGACGACAACGGGCAGCAGCAGGTCGTCCCCGACGACGACTGCGTGCGCGCCCAGTCCTACGCCAGTACCGGCGGCTATTACGGCGGTGGCGGGCTCGGGCCCGGCATCTTCCTCTACAACGGCCACCAGTACCGCTACTACTACGGCGGCAACAACGCCGTCGGGCGCGCGCCCGTCGGCGGCAGCACGGTCGCGCCGAAGAAGGCCACCGTCAGCACCAAGAGCGGAACCGTCGTACGAGGCGGTCTCGGCAGTAAATCCGGTTCCACCAGTGGAGGCTCCTAGATGCGTCGGATGCGCAACCGGCAACGTACCGGCTGGCAGAAGATCATCGCCGATCAAGGGCTGGTATTCGGCTCACCCGGCCGCGACGCGAACGGACAGTCGCGCCCGTACTGGGACGAATCGGTGCACTACGAATTCGATCTCGACGAAATCCTCGCGCTCGAGGCCCAGGTCGAGGTGCTGCATTCGATGTGCCTGCACGCGGTCGAGCAGATCGTGCTCACCGAGCGCTTCGCCGATTTCGGCCTGCCCGAATGGAGTTGGGAGCCGATCAAGAAGTCGTGGCAGCGCAGCGACCCGTACGTCTACGGACGTTTCGATCTGCGCTACGACGGCCGCGGACCCGCGAAACTGCTGGAGTACAACGCCGATACGCCGACCTCACTGCTGGAAGCGGCCATCGTGCAGTGGCACTGGCTCACCGACGTCTACCCCGACGACGACCAGTGGAATTCGCTGCACGAACGCCTCGTCGAGCGCTGGGGCGAGCTGCTCGACCAGCTGCCCACCAACCAGCTGCACTTCACCTGGTCCTCGGCCGACGCTTCCGGCGAGGACAACGTGACCACCGCGTATATGCAGGAGACCGCCGCCGAGGCCGGATTCGACACCATCGCGCTGCCGATCGAGGAGATCGGCTTCGACACCGAGCTGGAGCGTTTCGTCGATCTGGCCGAGGCGCCGATCGGTTCGATCTTCAAGCTGTATCCGTGGGAATGGGCCCTCGACGACGATTTCGGCAAGCGCGTGGTGAACTCCGTCCCGGAGACCGCCTGGGTCGAACCGCTGTGGAAGACACTGCTTTCCAACAAGGCGCTGCTGGCGGTGCTGTGGGAGATGTATCCCGGGCATCCGAATCTGCTGCCGGCCTACCTCGACGATCCGCACGAACTCACCGAATACATCCGCAAACCGAAGCTGGGTCGTGAGGGCGCCAATATGACCATCGTCGGCGCCGGGATGGAAACCTCGACCGGCGGTGTGTACGGCGAGGAGGGGTTCGTCTACCAACTCCTCGATCCGCTGCCGGAGTTCGACGGCCTGCGCCCGGTGCTCGGCGCCTGGATCGTCGGCGACACCTCGGCCGGTCTCGGCATCCGCGAATCACCCGGCCTGATCACCGACGACGGCGCCACCTTCGTTCCGCATCGTATTCCGACCAAGTAGCATTCAGCGACTCGATCAACATCACCGGAGGAACCTGTGTCGTCCACCCTCGCGCTCGAATCAGGGTATTGGAGCTCCGTCGGCCACGGCGTCGGCGCGATCGCGCTCTACGCGGTGCTGGGTCTGGCCCTGATGCTGATCGGCTTCCAGGCCATCGACAGCTCCACGCCCGGACCGCTGCGCAAGATGGTCGCCGCCGGTAATCCGAACGCGGTCGTCATCGCCTCCGCGGGCATGGTGAGTATGGCGTTGATCGTGGTGCTGGCGATCTACTCCTCCGGCGGCCGGCTCATCGAGGGCCTCATCGCCACCGGGATCTACGGGCTGGTGGGCATCATCGCGCAGGTGGTCTCCATCCGGCTGCTGGAATGGCTGGTCGGCCTGCACATCGGCGATCTGCTGAAATCGGCCACGTACCAGATTCAGTCGCTGCTGGTGGCCGCCGCCCATCTGGCGATCGGCATGGTCGTCGCGTTCGCGATCCTCTGAACGGTCGCGTTCACCGCGCGGTGAACGCCAGGAGTTCGCTCAGCGGAAGGCTGTTGATGATCCGGTCGGCCGGGACCTGGTTCGCCGCGGCACGTTCGCAACCGTAGCCCTGCCAATCCAGCTGGCCCGGCGCGTGCGCGTCGGTATCGATGCTGAAATGGCAGCCCATCTCCACGGCCAGGCGCAGCAACCGGCTCGGCGGATCGAGACGTTCCGGGCGGCTGTTGATTTCCACCGCCGTCCCGTAGCGGCGGCAGGCCTCGAAGACGAGTTCGGCGTCGAACGACGATTCCGGCCGGATGCCGCGATTGCCGGCGACCAATCGTCCGGTGCAGTGGCCGAGCACATCGACATTCGGATTCGCCACCGCGTACACCATGCGTTTCGTCATCGTCGCCGAGTCGGCCCGCAGGTTCGAATGTACGCTGGCCACAACGACATCCAGGCGAGCGAGCAGATCGGCCTCCTGGTCGAGGGTGCCGTCGTCGAGGATGTCGACCTCGATACCGGTGAGGATCCGAAACGGCGCCAGCCGCTCGTTGAGTTCGGCGACCACGTCCAACTGGCGGCGCAGCCGCTCCGCGGACAGGCCGTTGGCGACTTTCAACCGCGGCGAATGATCGGTCAGCGCACAATATTCGTGGCCCAGCGCCTGCGCGGTGCGCATCATCTCCTCGATCGGGCTGCCGCCGTCGGACCAGTCGGAGTGGGTGTGCAGATCGCCCCGCAGCAGCGCGCGAACCTCGGCGCCCGCGGGTGCGATCGGCTGTGCGCCGGAACGCAATTCGGCCAGCCGCTGCGGTACGGCACCGGACACGGCCTGCTCGATCACCGCGGCGGTCTTGGGTCCGATACCCGAAAGCTCCTGCCAGGCACCGGATTCGCGGTACCGATCGAAATCGGCGTCCGACAGCTCGGACACGACATCGGCCGCGCGCCGGTAGGCCTTGACCCGATGGGTCTGGGCGCGATCGCGTTCCATCCAGAACGCGATCTCGCGCAGCGCGGCCACCGGGTCCGGAACGTGATCGGCCACTAGCGGATCCGGCTGTACTTGACGAATGCCACCCCGTCCTCGAACACGCGGCCCGTGAGGACCCGGAACAGTGCCGGCTCCGGCAGCCGCGGTCCCGCGCCGAACAGCGGCCGGCCGTGCCCCAGCACGATCGGATACAACTTCAGGAAGATCTGGTCGATTTCCGGCAGCAGCGCCTGGGCCAATTCGCCGCCGCCGCACAACCAGATGCCCGACCCCTGCTCCTGCTTGAGTCCGCGCACGCGTCCCAGCGGGTCGGAGGAGATCAGCTCGACGTCTCGGGCCGGATCGCCGGGCAGGGTGGTCGACACGACGAACTGCCGCAGATGTGAATACGGGCTCGACGTGCCGGTCCGCACGCCGAAATCGTGGGTTTTGCGGCCCATCAGCACGGTGTCGAAGCTTTCCCCCGGACTGTCGATCCCGAGCGATTCCCGGATCTTGGTCGGCAGCGTCTCCGGATACTGGGCGGTGATGGCCGGGCCGTGGTCACCGCCGACCGGGAAGAAATCGACCGATCCGTCCGAGGTGGCGATATACCCGTCGATGGTCGAGGCCACGAAGTAGGTGAGCTTGCGCATCCGTTCTCCCTTCATGCGAAGTGGCGTCATCGGACACACCGCAAATTTAGCGCGTGCTCGCCACTATCGCCGGGGCTTCGGCTGGCATCGCGGACAGGAGTAGGAGGAGCGGTTCATGAACTTCTCGCGGCGGATCGGGGCGCCGCAGCGACGGCACGGCTCGTCCTCACGACCGTAGGCGGCCAGCGACCGCTCGAAGTAACCGGAATTGCCGTTGACGTTGACATACAGCGCGTCGAAGGAGGTGCCGCCCGCGTCGAGGGCCGCGCCCATCACCGTCTGCACCTCGCTCAGCAGCCGCCGCAGCGCGGGCCGGGTGAGCGCCGCGGCGGGGCGTTCGCCGTGGATGCGGGCTCGCCACAACGCCTCGTCGGCGTAGATGTTGCCGATGCCCGAGACCACCGTCTGATCCAGCAGCACGCGTTTGATCTCGGAGGATTTGGTCCGCATGCGCGCGACCACGGCCTCGGTGTCGAAACGGGGGTCGAGCGGATCGCGCGCGATGTGGGCGACCGATTCCGGCAGCTCCTCACCGTCGAGCGTGCCGAGCCGGTTCAGCGCCCAGCCACCGAAGGTGCGCTGATCGATGAAGCGCAACTGCGAGCCGTTGTCGAGTCCGGCGACGATATGCGCATGCTTCTCCAGCGGGGCCTGCGCGGACTGCACCAGCATCTGCCCGCTCATACCGAGGTGGACGACGAGTGCGGCATCGGGATCGTCGAAGGTCAGCCAGAGGAATTTGCCGCGGCGGCGGGCCGCTTCGATCCGCAGGCCCGCCATCCGGGCGGCGAGATCGTCGCCGCCGAGTTCGTGGCGGCGTACCGACCGCGGATGTTTGACCAGGACCGATTCCACGACGTGGCCGACGACGTGTTCCTCGAGTCCACGCCGCACCACCTCGACCTCGGGCAGCTCGGGCATCAGTCCCCGGCTTCGGTGGAACCGTCCGCGGTGAGCGCCTGCCAGGCAGCGCCGGCGGCCTTCTGCTCGGCTTCCTTCTTCGACCGGCCGACGCCCTGCCCGTAGGCCGTGCCGCCGATCACCGCGGTAGCGGTGAATTCCTTGTCGTGGTCGGGACCGGTCGAGGTGATCTCGTAGCTGGGCACGCCGATACCGCGTTCCGCGGTGAGCTCCTGCAGGCTGGTCTTCCAGTCCAGGCCGGCGCCCATCCGGGGACCGCGTTCGAGCAGTTCGGCGAACAGCCGCAGCACGACTCCGCGCGCGACCTCGATGCCGTGTTGCAGATGGACCGCGCCCAGCAGCGATTCCATCCCGTCGGCGAGGATGCTCGCCTTGTCCCGACCGCCGGTGAGCTCCTCGCCCTTGCCGAGCAGCAGATGACGGCCGAGGCCGCCCTCACCCAGGCCGCGCGCGACCTCGGCCAGGGCGTGCATATTCACCACACTGGCACGCAGTTTGGCGAGCTCACCCTCGGATTTCTCCGGATGCTCGAGGTACAGGCGCTCGGTGATGCTCAAACCGAGGACCGAATCGCCCAGGAACTCCAGGCGTTCGTTGGTCGGCAGACCACCGTTCTCGTAGGCGTACGAACGGTGGGTGAGCGCCAGCCGGAGCAGATCCGGACGCAGCTCCACGCCGAGCGCTTCCAGAAGGCTGGCGTGGTCAGCGGCATCGCCCGCTGCGGGTGCGGCCGCTTCGTCCTTACCGGCGGTCACTTCGCGGCTACCCGATCGGCAGATCAGATGGCCGAGGTGACCTGGCGGCCCTTGTAGGTGCCGCAGTTGGGGCACGCGATGTGCGGGAGGGTCTTCTGACCGCACGCCCGGTTCGGGCAGGTGATCAGGGTCGGCGCGGTGGCCTTCCACTGGCTGCGCCGCGAGTGGGTGTTGGCACGAGACATCCGGCGCTTCGGAACGGCCACGACTACTTCTCCTCTGTCGTCGAACTTGCCGAACCATTGCGGCTGGCAAGAGATCGGTCTACGTCTGATGGGGCGTCGGAGACGCCGGTGCCGGGGGTTTCGCTCGCGAATTTCGCAAGCCCCGCCCAGCGAGGGTCCAGTATCTCATGCGTGTGATCCGGACCCGCAATCGCCATCCGGACACCGCATTCCGGGCACAGCCCGGCGCAATCGGGTTCGCACAGCGGTTGCAGTGGCAATTCCAGGCCGACGGCGTCGGTGACCACCGGCTCGATGTCGATCAT
The DNA here is from genome assembly GCF_000308375.1 of Nocardia aobensis NBRC 100429. Taxonomy (GTDB): domain Bacteria; phylum Actinomycetota; class Actinomycetes; order Mycobacteriales; family Mycobacteriaceae; genus Nocardia; species Nocardia aobensis. Next base: position 21,691 of record NZ_BAFQ01000138.1, read on the forward strand.
GCCGTCGACGAGCCGGTAGATCTCGTCTTCCTCGGTGGTCTGCTCGGTCGCGCTGTCCGGATAGGCGAACAGTTCGGTGATCTCGAGTTCCAGATCGTCGGTGAACGACTCCAGGCAGCGCGAGCACTCCCCCTCGATCGGCGCCGACACCGAACCGGTGACCAGCACGCCCTCCGAGACCGCCTGCAGGGTCAGATCGAGATCGATCTCGGCGCCCGCCGGGATCGCGATCAGATCCAAGCCGATCTTCTCGGAGGCGGTGACGACCCGATGCACCTGCCGGATCGAGCCCGGGGCACGCCCCAGACTACGGGTGTCCAGCACGAAATCCGCGTCGGTCTGACGACGACGCGAACCGGGACCGGACTGGGCGGACATCGGGCACTCACTCACGTTTCGAGGGGGTTTGGGCAACCACTCCACAGTACGCGAACTGCGCCGATCCCCCCAAATCCCGGAACGAGCGCGAGCGGATCAGCGGCGGAAGTCGGCGGCGTAGTCCGGAATGCCGGTCCCCGAACGCAATTGCTGACGACCGCGGCCGACCGTCCGCAGCGTCGAGTGCAGAGTCTCCTCGAAATCGGCGAGCTGGGAATCGACGTATTGGTCGCATTCCTCGCGCAACCGGTCCGCCTCGGTCTGCGCGGCGTCGATCAACCGCGCGGATTCGCCGTGCGCGGCCCGCACCACCTCGGTCTGCGACACCAGGCGTTCCTGTTCGGCCTGTCCCTCGGCCACCGACCGGTCGTAGGAGGCCTGGCCCGCCGCGATCATCCGCTCCGATTCGGTGCGGGCGCGGCCGGTGAGCGCCTCGTATTCGGCCTTGCCGTCGGTCACGATGCGATCGGCCTCGGCCTGCGCGGTCGCGACCAGATGATCGGCGTGCGCGCGAGCCTCGGCGACCATCCGGTCGGCGTGCGCCTTGGCGTCGGCCAGCAACCGGTCGGCCTCCTCGCGGGCGCCGGCGACGGTCTGTTCGGCCTGGTCGTTGGCGCCGGTCACCGTCGCCTCGGCGGAGTTGCGGGCGTCGGAGACGATCTTGTCGCGGTGGTCGAGCACGTCCTGGGCGTCGTCGAGTTCGCCGGGCAGCGCCTCACGCACATCGTCGAGCAGTTCCAGCACCTCACCGCGGGGCACGATGCAATTGCGGGTCGGCGGGATACCCCGCGCCTCTTCGACGATCGCGACCAGTTCGTCGAGTGCCTCGAATACGCGATACATCCTGCTGACCCCACTCTCGTGCCGAACTACTGCTCTCGGCCCCAGTGTGCCCGCATCCCGCGTGTCTGCCCAGATCACCATCGGTGTGTCGGGCGGTGTTTCCTATCCCACACAAATCAAGTGGAGGAAATCTCTCCGCTTGGTGCTATCTTTTCTACCGAGCGGTAGACCAGCCGGAACCCGTCGCCAACGGCGTCCGGCACTGTGCGATCGGAACGACCATGGTTGTCCTTTATCCGGCACCTCCGGGTATGTGGGTGAACCCACAGCCCGATCCGGGTGTATCCATCGTGCACAGCGAACTGCTGGCCGAGACGCCGGAGCCGCAGCAGTCCCCGCCTCGCATCCGCCGCCTCGCCTCGCGCTTCGCCAGCTATCTGCGCGGCGACCACTGGCTGCCGCAACTCGTCCGCTTCGCGCTGGTCGGCGGTTTCAGCAATATCGGCTACTTCCTGCTGTTCCTGGCCTGCTACAGCGGCGGGCCGCAGCTCGCCAACCTGACCGGATCCATCGTCAGCACGGCACTTGCCAACGAACTGCACCGCCGCCTGACCTTCCACGCCGCCGACCGGGTCGGCTGGCTCGCCGCCCAACTCGAGGGCGGTGGACTGGCGCTGGCCGGACTCGCCATCACCTCGGGGGCGCTGGCGGTCCTCGATATCGCGGCGCCCGGACTCGCCGACGTCACCGAGGCGATCGCCGTCATCGGCATCACCGCCGGAGTCGGCGCGCTGCGCTTCCTCACCCTGCGGCTCTGGGTCTTCTGATCGCCTGGCGGCTCTGGGTCTTCTGATCGCCCGTCGTGCTCCTGCACGGGGTGCGGCTGCAACCTGGTCATTTGAGCAAGGAACCGAGCCTCTGTACCCCACGTCCTAACTCAGCAAACGTCGTTGCGAGTTCTCATCGTGGGAGGTTCGGCAATGCATCACCGTTCGGGGAATTACTGCCCGGGAAGACCCACCCTCTGGCGCGCGGGTCTGCGCGCGGCCGCGTCCCCGCGCCCTCGGGTACCGATCCCCTGTCCGCTCCTGCCCCGCCCGCGCCACACCCGCCCGTACCAGGATCCGCAATGACCCACGACAGCGGATGTGCCGAAATCCTGTGCGGCCCAGGGCGGCAGGCGCGTGCGGGTGGGCTGCATCGACGTCGTGATGTGGTGTCGGTCGGGGTCAGCGACGACGAGATCCGGCGGCGGTGCGCGATCGGAAGCTGGCGGCGGGTGCGGCGCGGGGCGTATGCGGAGGCCTCGGCACTCGCCGAACTGGACGGCGTGGCGCGGCACCGGCTGGCGGTGGCGGCGCTGCTACCGGAGATGGCGGCCGACGCCGTGGTGAGCCATCAATCGGCGGCGGTGCTGCTGGGGGCGCCGATGTCCCCGGCGCTGCTGGATCGGGTGCACGTCACGCGCAATCGACGCCACGGCGGGCGCATCAAGCCGAATCTGACGGTGCATTGCGCACCGGTCCCCGTCGTCGCCGAACGGGATGGGCTGCTGGTCACCAGTCCCGCCCGCACCGTCGTCGACCTGGCGCGCACGCTTCCGTTCGAATCCGCGGTCGTCGTCGGCGACGCCCTCGCTCGCGAGTTCGGCATCACCGCAGCGGCATTGGCGCGCGAACTGGCCCGGGCCCGCGGCCGGCGCGGCGTCGACGCTGCCCGGCACGTGATCGGTTTCCTCGATCCGCGCAGCGCCGGAGTCGACCACTCCCGGGTCCGGGTGCTGCTGCGGCTGCTCGGATACCCGCCCGCGGCCGCGGGCGGAGTGATCCATGCCGACGACGGGCGGGTGCTGGGGACGGCGGATCTGTATCTGGGCCGGACCGGCGTGGTGCTCGAGGTCGACGGGCACCGGACGAAAAGGGCACACGTACACGGGGACCCGTCGCACCGAGCGCCGGATGTGCTGTTGCGGCGCTACGGATTTCGGACGATCCGTACCACTTGGCGCGAGTTGAGCACCGGAGTCGCCGCGCAGCGCGTGCACGCCGCGCTGAGCCGGGCGCGCGAGCAGCGTCCTCGCGGCTACATCCGCCCCGCTCCGCTTCCGCCCGCGACGCCGCTGCGGCTGCGTGCGCTGTGACGACCACGATCGGCTCGGCCTGCCCGGACCTGTTAGCGTCGCTGCATGGCTGGAGCACTGTGCCCCGGGTCCTTCGATCCGGTGACCAACGGGCATATCGACGTCATCTCGCGCGCGGCCGCGCAGTTCGACGAGGTGGTCGTGACCGTGATGATCAACAAGAGCAAGCAGGGCATGTTCAGCGTCGACGAGCGGATCGAGATGTTGCGCGAGGCGACCGCCGATCTGCCGAACGTGCGGATCGAATCCTGGTACGGGCTGCTGGTCGATTTCGCTCGCGAACAGGGCATCACCGCCATGGTCAAGGGCCTGCGCGATGCCACCGATCTCGGATACGAGATGCAGATGGCCCAGATGAACAAGCACCTCTCGGGCGTCGACACCTACTTCCTGGCCACCAACCCGGCGCTGAGCTTCCTGTCCAGTTCCCTGGTCAAGGAGGTCGCGACCTTCGGCGGCGACGTCACCGGCATGTTGCCGCCGGAGGTTCACAAACGCCTGCTCGCGCGCATCGCCGAACGTCGCGGCTGAGCCGGTCGCCGCGGCGGCCGGAGCCACCGCCGCGGCAGGCTTCGCCGACGGGAACGACCGCTGACCGAGGCCCGGGCCGAGGATTACCCGCGGTATTCCGCCAGGTCGACGCGGGTTTCGCCGTATCGGCGCGACTTCAACGCCGAATAACCTGCGGGCCATGCCGTTTCGGGTGATCGCGCCGACCGCTCGACGACGATCAGCGCGTCCTCGTACAGCCACCCGTTGGCCGCCAGCGCCCGCAGGTCGGCCTCGACAGCGGCCTCGTCCACGGCGTAGGGCGGGTCGGACAGCACCAGGTCGTACGGTTCGGCGGGTGCCGTCGCCACGACGGAAGCGACTGTGCCCGTGCGCAATTCGGCGCCGGGCACATCCAGATCCGCGATGTTTCCGCGAATCACCGCGGCCGCCTTGCGATCCGATTCGACCAGCAGAGCATGAGTCGCCCCGCGCGACAGCGCCTCCAGACCGAGGGCCCCGGAACCGGCATAGAGGTCGAGCACCCGGATGCCGTCGAAATCCAGGCGCGCGGAGAGCGCGTTGAACAGTGCTTCCCGCACCCGATCCGAGGTGGGCCTGGTTCCAGCGGGCGGAACCCGCAGCCGCCGGCCACCGGCCGTGCCCGCGACGATCCGGGTCACCGCGATCCCTCCGTGGCCCGCCGAGGGCGCGAGGTCGCGCGAGCGGGTCGGCCCCGCCCGCGCGACGGCATCGGCACCTGCACCGACATACGGCGTGTACGACCGATCACGGCCGGCCCCCGCTACGCGCCCGAATGTGGCTGACCGGCACCGTCATTCGGCAGCGGTCTCGTTCATGCGCAGTTCCACCAGCAGATCGCCACCTTCCACCTGCTGCACCGTGCCGATGGCAACGCGGGCGACGACACCGGCGCGGGGTGCGGTGATGGCGGCCTCCATCTTCATGGCCTCGATCGTGCCGACCGTGTCACCGGCGGCGACCGTGTCACCTTCGCCGACGGTCAGCGTGACGACACCGGCGAAGGGGGCGGCGATGTGGCCGGCGTTGTTCTTGTCGGCCTTCTCCGCGACCGGGACCTCGCTGGCGATCGAGCGGTCGCGCACCTGTACCGGACGCAGCTGCCCGTTGAGGATGCACATGACCGTGCGCATACCCCGCTCGTCCGGCTCGGAGATCGCCTCCAGACCGATCAGCAGGGTGACGCCCTTCTCCAGTTCGACGCGGTGTTCCTCGCCGTGGCGCAGTCCGTAGAAGAACTGATTCGCCGACAAGCCGGTGGTGTCGCCGTATTTCTCCCGATGCGTCAGGAATTCCGCGGTGGGTGCGGGAAACAGCAACCGGTTCAACGTCTCTCGGCGCTGCTGCGACGAACCGTCCAGCGCCGCGGCGTCTTCCGCGGTCAACGGCACTTCCGGCTTCGCCGGGCCGCGGCCCTCGAGAGCGCGGCTGCGGAAGGGTTCGGGCCAGCCACCCGCCGGGGTGCCGAGTTCGCCGCGCAGGAACCCGATGACCGAGTCCGGGATGTCGTAGCGCGCCGGGTCGGTGGCGAAATCCTCCACGTCCACACCGGATCCGACCAGGGACAGGGCGAGATCACCGACGACCTTCGAGGACGGGGTGACCTTGACCAGGCGGCCCAGCAGCCGGTCGGCGGCCGCGTATTTCGCCTCGACCTCCTCGAACCGGTCGCCCAGCCCGAGTGCGATGGCCTGCTGCCGCAGATTCGACAGCTGCCCACCCGGAATCTCGTGGTGGTACACCCGGCCCGTCGGCCCCGGCAATCCGGATTCGAAGGGCGCGTACACCTTGCGCAACGCCTCCCAGTACGGCTCGAGATCACAGACGGCGTCGAGGTTCAGCCCGGTGTCGTAGGGCGAATGCGCCGCCGCGGCGACGATCGCCGACAGTGCGGGCTGGCTCGTGGTGCCGGCCATCGGGGCGCTCGCCCCGTCCACGGCGTCCGCGCCGGCCTGCCAGGCCGCCAGATAGGTGGCGAGCTGACCGCCCGGGGTGTCGTGGGTGTGCACGTGCACCGGCAGATCGAAGTTGCTGCGCAGCGCCGTCACCAGCGTGTGCGCGGCCGGCGCCCGCAGCAGTCCGGCCATGTCCTTGATCGCCAGCACGTGTGCGCCTGCCTCGACGATCTGCTCGGCGAGCTTCAGGTAGTAGTCGAGGGTGTAGAGGTTCTCGTTCGGATTCGACAGATCGCCGGTGTAGGACATCGCGACCTCGGCCAGCGCGGTCCCGGTCTCACGCACCGCGTCGATCGCCGGCCGCATCTGATCCACATTGTTGAGTGCGTCGAAGATCCGGAAGATGTCGATGCCGGTATCGGTGGCCTCCCGCACGAACGCCCGCGTCACCTGCTCCGGATACGGCGTGTAGCCGACGGTGTTGCGCCCGCGCAGCAGCATCTGCAGGCAGATGTTCGGAATCGCCTCCCGCAGTGCGGCCAGCCGCTCCCACGGATCCTCGTACAGGAATCGCAGCGCCACATCGTAGGTCGCGCCACCCCAGCACTCGACCGACAGCAGTTCGGGCGTCATCCGGGCCACGTGTCCGGCCACCGTCAGCAGTCCACGCGTCCGCACCCGGGTGGCGAGCAGCGACTGATGGGCGTCGCGGAACGTGGTGTCGGTGACGCCGACGGCGTCGCGGTCGCGTAACCAGCGCGCGAACCCCTCGGGCCCCAGCTCGAGCAGGCGCTGGCGGGTGCCGTCCGGCGGCGGCGCACTCAGATCGATCGCCGGCAGCTTGTCGTGCGGATATACCGCCGTCGGCCGCTCACCGTGCGGCTTGTTCACCGTCACGTCGGCCAGATAGCGCAGGATGCGGGTGCCTCGGTCGGCCGAACCGCGCTGGGTCAGCAGCTCCGGGCGCTCGTCGATGAACGAGGTGGTGATCCGCCCGGCCCGGAAGTCCGGATCGTCGAGCACCGCCTGCAGGAACGGGATGTTCGTGGCCACGCCACGGATGCGGAACTCCGCCACCGCGCGCCGGGCCCGCGCCACGGCCTGCGGGAAGTCGCGGCCGCGGCAGGTCAGCTTCACCAGCATGGAGTCGAAGTGCGCGCCGACCTCGGCGCCGAGGTTCGCACCGCCGTCGAGGCGGATACCACCGCCGCCGGGCGAGCGGTAGGCGGTGATGCGTCCGGTGTCGGGTCGGAAGCCGTTGGCCGGATCCTCGGTCGTGATCCGGCACTGCAGCGCGGCACCGTGAATCGACACGCTGTCCTGGCTCAGTCCCAGATCCGCCAGCGACTCGCCGGCCGCGATGCGCAGCTGCGACTGCACGAGGTCGACGTCGGTGATCTCCTCGGTCACCGTGTGCTCGACCTGGATGCGCGGGTTCATCTCGATGAACACGTGCCGGCCGCGCTCGTCGAGCAGGAACTCCACGGTGCCGGCGCACGAGTACCCGATCTGCCGCGCGAAGGCCACCGCGTCCGCGCAAATGCGCATCCGCAGTGCGGGATCCAGATTCGGCGCGGGCGCCAGCTCGATCACCTTCTGGTGCCGCCGCTGCAGCGAACAGTCGCGCTCGAACAGATGCATGACGTTGCCGTGCTGATCGGCCAGGATCTGCACCTCGATATGACGGGGGTTGATCACCGCCTGCTCGAGGAAGACCGTCGCGTCCCCGAACGCCGACTCCGCCTCGCGCATGGCCGCCTCGATCGCCTCGCGCAGCTGCACCCGGTCCGCGACCCGGCGCATACCCCGGCCACCACCACCGGCGACCGCCTTCACGAACACCGGGAACTCCATCTGCTCCGCGGCGCGCAGCAGCTCCTCGACATCGGCCGAGGGCGCGCTGGAGTTCAGCACCGGAAGCCCGGCGGCCTTCGCCGCCGCGATGGCCCGTGCCTTGTTACCGGTCAGTTCGAGCACCTCGGCCGAGGGACCGATGAAGGTGATGCCCTCCGCCGCGCACGCCGCCGCGAGGTCCGGATTCTCCGACAGGAAGCCGTAGCCGGGGTAGACCGCATCGGCGCCGGCGGACTTGGCGGCGCTGATGATCTCGGGAATCGAGAGGTAGGCCCGCACGGGATGTCCGGGGACACCGATTTGATACGACTCGTCGGCCTTGAGGCGATGCACCGAGTTGCGATCTTCGTAGGGGAAAACCGCCACGGTGCCGATGCCGAGTTCGTAGGCGGCACGGAAGGCACGGATGGCGATTTCCCCGCGGTTGGCGACCAGCACTTTGGAGAACATTCGATAAAGGTACCTGCCCGGTGAGCGGGGCCGGACAGCGAATACGGCTTCGCAGCCATCCTCACAAACCGGATCGGCGAGTCTGCGAAGTTGTGTTCTTCCAGCGGAAACATAGGCGGCCGGGCGGGCGGTGTTTCCCCTGCCGCTCGCGGTGGATTACGCTCGGGAACGCAGCTGGTTCGCTGCCGTCGACGAGTTGGAGCCCCGAGCGTCGCGCGCAGCGTCGAAACCGGTCCTCGCGGACCGGCGAGAGGGAACCCGGTGGGAATCCGGGACTGTCCCGCAGCGGTGAACAGGAACGACCGCCGTCATGAGCACTGGATCATTTCCGGGAAGCGACGGCCAGTAGGCGACATCCGGGGCCCATCTCCGGACCGGTCCGCACGACCGATGCCTGTGAGTCCGAAGACCTGCCGGTTGTGCCGGATACGCCGTATCCGGCGGCCACCGCCTCGTGGATCGGGCGGGCGGACCCGCGGCACACCGGAACCCCCGGTGCGGCAGTGTTTTTCGGGGCTTCGTCCGCCGTGCGGCGGTGACCTGTGGCTTCCACTTCTGGAGAACACCGTGACTGTCACAACGCATACTCGTTTCACCGCAACGGTTCTGGGCCTGCCCCGCATCGGGCCGCGGCGCGAACTCAAACGCGCCGTCGAAGGTTATTGGGCCGGACGGATCGACGCCGCCGAACTGCAGGCCGTCGCCCGGCAGCTGCGCGCGCAGGGCTGGACCGCGGCGCGTGACGCCGGCCTCGACGCGATACCGGTGGGCACCTTCTCGTTCTACGACCAGATGCTCGATACCGCGGTCATGCTGGGCGCGCTGCCGCCGCGAGTCGCCGGCATCGGCGATCCGCTGGACCGCTATTTCGCCGCCGCGCGCGGCGCCGAGGGCGTCGAACCGCTGGAGATGACCAAATGGTTCGACACCAACTACCACTATCTGGTGCCCGAAATCGGCCCGGACACCCGGTTCGCCCTCGATCCGTCGGCACTGCTCGGCGAGCTGCGCGAGGCGCGTGAGCTGGGCATCGCCGCCCGGCCGGTGGTGATCGGCCCGCTGACCTTCCTGGCGCTGTCCAAAGGTGTCGGCGGCGTCGCGCCGAGGGACCGGCTGGCCGAGCTGATCCCGCTGTACCGGGACCTGCTGGCCCGCCTGGCCGACGCGGGCGCCGCGTGGGTCCAGATCGACGAACCCGTGCTGGTGCGCGACCTCTCCGAGGCCGAACTCGGCGCCGTCCGCACCACCTACGCCGAATTGAGCGACGGGGACCGGCGGCCGAACATCCTGGTGGCCACCTACTTCGGCTCCCCGGGTCCGGCGCTGGGCGCCCTGGCCGCCACGCCGGTCGAGGGGGTGGCACTCGACTTCCGTTCCGGCACAACCGTTTCCGAGGTCGCCGCAGTGCCCGCCCTGGCGGACAAACTGGTGGTGGCCGGTGTGGTGGACGGCCGTAACATCTGGCGCACGGATCTGGAAGCGGCGCTGAGTGAGCTGGCCACCCTGCTGGGTTCGGTCGGCGCGCTGGCGGTGTCGACCTCGAGTTCACTGCTGCATGTGCCGTATTCGCTGGACGCGGAGCCCGGCCTGGATCCGGTGCTGCGGTCGTGGCTGGCTTTCGGCGCCGAGAAGATCGACGAGGTGCGGGTCCTGGCGCATGCGGTCGGTGCGGGCACCGACGCGGTCGCCGCGGAGCTCGCCGCATCCCGTGCCGCGATCGCGAGCCGCCGCTCCGATCCGCGTCTGCACAACGAGGCGGTGCGGGCCCGGCTCGCCGGTCTCGGTGAGGATCAGGCGCGGCGGGCGCCGGCGCAGCGCCGCAGTGAGCTGCAGCGCGCACAGCTGCGCCTGCCGCTGCTGCCCACGACCACCATCGGCTCCTATCCGCAGACCACCGCGATCCGCACCGCTCGCGCGGACCTGCGCGCCGGCACGATCGACGACGCGCAGTATCGCGAGCGGATGCGCGCCGAGATCGCGGATGTGATTGCGCTACAGGAGGATCTGGGGCTCGACGTGCTCGTGCACGGCGAACCCGAGCGCAACGACATGGTTCAGTACTTCGCCGAACAGCTCGACGGCTTCGCCGCCACCGACAACGGCTGGGTGCAGTCCTACGGCACCCGCTGCGTGCGCCCGCCGATCCTCTACGGCGACGTCGTGCGCACCGCGCCGATGACCGTCGAGTGGATCACCTACGCCCAATCGCTGACCGCCAGGCCGGTCAAGGGCATGCTGACCGGCCCGGTCACGATTCTGGCCTGGTCGTTCGTGCGCGACGATCAGCCGCTCGCCGACACCGCGCGGCAGGTGGCGCTGGCCATTCGCGACGAGACGGTGGATCTGGAGGCCGCCGGCATCCGGATCGTCCAGGTCGACGAACCCGCGCTGCGGGAGCTGCTGCCGCTGCGCCGTGCTGATCAGGAGCAGTACCTGGACTGGGCCGTGGGCGCGTTCCGCCTGGCCACCGCCGGGGTTCGCGACGACACTCAGATCCACACCCATCTGTGCTACTCCGAATTCGGCGAGATCATCGGAGCCATCGCGGCCTTGGATGCCGATGTCACATCGGTGGAGGCGGCGCGCTCGCATATGGAGATCCTCGACGATCTCACCACCGCCGGATACGCGCTCGGCATCGGGCCCGGCGTCTACGACATCCACTCACCGCGGGTGCCGAGTGTGAGCGAGATCGAGAACTCGCTGCGCGAAGCGATGAAAGCCGTTCCGGCGGAGCGGTTGTGGGTGAATCCGGACTGCGGACTCAAGACCCGCGGCCGCGCCGAGGTGGAGGCGTCGCTGCGCAATATGGTCGAGGCGGCCGCGCTGGTGCGCTGATACCGCACGGTCGGCGACTCGCCCGGACGCGGGTCGCCGGCCGGACAGGCTCTCGGAAATGTGGCTCCGGCGAGCCCCAGCAGCCTCTCCGGCAACCTTTTCCACCCGGTAGTTCACCACCTCCGAGCAGCACTTCCGCTATCGTGCACCCACCGGATCCGGCCGCCTACTTCGCACGCTACGCATGTCCGAAGTTGATCAAAACTCCTTGCAACAGCAGATTTTTGTACGCGCCGAGTAGCGAAATTGCAATGATTGCGAAGATGTGAAGGTAGCATCTGCGGCGTGCGCAAGATGTATGCGGGTGCCCGGTTACGGCGGTTGCGCGAAGAACGACGGATGACCCAGGCCGCCCTGGCCAAGTCGTTGGAGCTTTCGCCCAGCTATCTCAATCAGCTCGAACGTGACCAGCGACCCCTGACTATTCCCGTTCTCCTGAAACTCAATTCGACCTTCGATCTGGATGTGCAATTCTTCGCCGCCGACTCCGACGCACGCCTGGTGTCGGACCTGCACGAGGTGCTGGTGGAGGCGGCCGGCGGCACCGCCCCGCCGGCCGCGGAGGTCGAAGATCTCGCCACCCGGCTGCCGGAGGTCGCCAAGACCATCGTCGCCATGCATCGCCGTCTGCGCGCCACGACCGATCAGCTCGATCTGTTGTCGTCGAAGGTCGCCGCCCCCGCCGGGGCGCCCGGCGTTCCGATGCCCTACGAGGATGTGCGCGACTTCTTCTACGACCACCACAACCACATCCCCCAGCTGGATCTGGCCGCCGAACGGCTGTTCGACGAATGCGGTCTGACCATCGGATCGATCGATCGCCAACTTGCCCGCGTGGCCGAGGAGCGGGCCGGGGTCACCGTTCTGGTCCGCGGCGACGGCGCCGATCCCGCCGTTCCGAAACGGCGCTACGACCCCGAGACCCGCACCCTCATCCTCGCGCGCCGACTGCGCCCCGGTCAGCGGGCATTCCAGATCGCCACCACGCTCGCCTTCCTGCTGCACGGCGATCTGCTCGACGAGGTCCTCGACGCCACCCCGTCGCTGGTCGGTGAATCGCGGGCGCTGGCCCGGGTCGGCCTGGCCAACTATTTCGCGGGCGCGGTGGTGCTGCCGTACGGGAAGTTCCTGCGGTCGGCCGAGGAACTGTCCTACGACATCGACCTGCTCTCGCTGCGTTTCGAGGTCGGCTTCGAGACGGTCTGCCATCGGCTGAGCACGCTGCAGCGGCAGGGACAGCGCGGGGTGCCGTTCTTCTTCGTCCGCACCGACCGCGCGGGAAATATCTCGAAACGCCAGTCCGCCACCGCATTCCACTTCTCCAGAGTGGGTGGGAGCTGCCCGCTGTGGGTGGTGCACGAGGCGTTCTCCCATCCCGGGCGGATCCTCACGCAGGTCGCGGCCATGCCCGACGGCCGCCGCTATCTGTGGATCGCGCGCACGACCTATCCCAGTCCGCACGGATTCGGCACCGCCACCAAGGAGTTCGCGGTCGGGCTGGGCTGCGATATCGAATACGCCGATCGGCTGGTGTATTCGCAAGGCCTGCAGCTCGACGAGCCGGCCGCCGCGGTGCCCATCGGCGCCGGCTGCAAGGTGTGCGAGCGGCCCGCCTGCCCGCAGCGCGCGTTCCCGCAGATCGGCCGCCCGCTGGCGGTCACCGAGAATTCCAGCGTCGATCTGCCGTATCCGCCCGCGGTCCGCTGATCAGGACTTCGCCAGATATTCCAGCCGCTCGGAGTCGACGGCGGCATGCATCATATTCGCCAATCCCGGATGGGCGGCCAGCCCCGGATCGGCGTCGACGATCTCCCGCGCCAGCACCTGGGCGGTGGTGATGACGTCGAGATCGTCGAGCAAGGAGAGCAGTTTCAGGCTGCGCGCGGTACCCGACTGCGCCGAACCCAGCACATCGCCCTCCCGGCGCTGCCGCAGATCGAGCACCGACAGTTCGAAACCGTCCAGCGTGCCGGCCACCGCCTCCAGCCGCGCCATGGCCGTACCCATCGGCGAGGTTTCGGTGATGAGCAGGCACAGACCGGGATGCTTGCCGCGACCCACGCGACCGCGCAGCTGATGCAGCTGGCTGACGCCGAACCGGTCGGCGTCCACGATGACCATGACGGTCGCATTGGGCACGTCGACCCCGACCTCTACGACCGTGGTGCAGATCAGCACGTCGATATCGCCGTCGTTGAACGAGCGCATGACGCGATCCTTGTCGTCGGTCGGCAGCCGGCCGTGCAACAGTCCGAGACGCAGATCGGCCAGCGGCCCGGTGCGCAGCGTTTCGAAGACGTCGATCGCGGCATGGGTGGTCGGCGCCTCGCCCGTGTCGTCGTCGGCTTGTTTGCGGCTCTTGCCTTTCGACTTGGCGCCCTTCTTCGGTGCGCCGTCGTCCTCCTCGTCGCCGATGCGCGAGCACACCACGTAGGCCTGCCGGCCCGCCGCCACCTCTTCCCGGATCCGCTCCCAGGCGCGCTCGACCCATGCCGGTTTCATCCGGGCCGGCACCACCCGGGTGGTGATGGGTGAGCGGCCGCGCGGCAGTTCGGTCAGGGTGGAGGTTTCCAGATCGCCGAGGGTGGTCATCGCGATGGTGCGCGGAATCGGCGTCGCGGTCATCACCAGCAGATGCGGGGTGATGCCGTCTTTCGCCTTGGCGCGCAACGCGTCTCGCTGCTCCACACCGAAGCGGTGCTGTTCGTCGACGATCACCATGCCCAGATCGAAGAATTCGACCGCGTCCTGGATCAGCGCGTGCGTGCCGATCACGATGCCGGCCGTCCCGGTCACCACGTCCAGCAGTGCCGCCTTCTTCGCACTCGCCGACATCGAACCGGTCAGCAGCACCACCTTGGTGGCATGGTCGGCGGCGCCCAGTTCACCCGCGTCACCGAGATCGCCGAGCATCGACCGAAGCGACCGATAATGCTGGGCGGCAAGGACTTCCGTCGGTGCCAGCAGCGCACACTGCAGTCCGGCATCGACCACCTGCAACATCGCGTGCAGGGCGACGATAGTCTTACCGGAACCGACCTCACCCTGCAGCAACCGGTGCATCGGATGCGGGCGCGACAGGTCCCCGGAGATCTCGGCGATCACCTTGTTCTGGCCGGCGGTCAGCTCGAACGGCAGGCGCTGTTCGAATTCGGCGGCGATACCGTCGGAGCGGGGCGGGCACGGCCGCGCGGTGCGCCCGGCGGCGTCGTGGCGGCGCTGAGCCAGAACCAGCTGCAACGCCAGGGCCTCGTCGAAGCGCAGCCGCTGCCGGGCCTGGTCGATATCGGATTTTCGTTCGGGCAGGTGGATCAGCCGCAGCGCATCCGACACGGGAAGCAGTTCGTGGTCTTCGCGAAGGTCCTGCGGCAGCGGATCGTCGATCGGGTCGAGCTGGTCGAGCACCTGCCGCACACAAGCCAGAATGTCCCAGCTCTGCACCTTCGCGGTCGCCGGATACACCGGGATGTATTCCCGCTCGAAGAACGAGATATCCACTCCCCCAGCGCCTTTCGCACTCTCCGCCAGACCGCGGAGGGCGCCGCCGCCGCGCACGGAGGTGAGACTGTCCACCGATTCGGCGGTTTCGGGCAGGATCAGATACGACGGATGCGACAGATTCCAGCGGTCCGGCCGCCACCAGTGCACGGTGCCCGACATCATGGCCCGAACACCCTGTTTGACAAGGTAATTCACCTTGTCGCCGTTGAAGAAGGTGATCTCCACCGGCTTCGCGGAGCCGGTGTCGAGTTCCACCTTGAGCAGTTTGCCGCGACGCTGGCGCATCGGCCGCAGTTCGGTCTTGCTCACCCGGCCCACCACCGTGATGTGGGCGCCCTCCTCGGGGGCCTCCTCGGTGAGCGGCTGGCCCTGGGTGGCGTAACGCAGCGGATAGTGCCGCAGCAGATCCTCGACGATATGCATATCGAAGGCGTCGGCCAGCGGTTCGGCCGCCTTCACCCCCAGCACGTGATCGAGCCGGTCGCTCAGTGTCGCCATCTACTCCACCCCGATCTGGACCAGGTCCACGGCCTGACCGCCGTCGTAGGTGACGACCTCCACGCCGGGAAATTCCGTGGTGATGTGTGCGGTGAGCTCGTCCGCCAACCCGGCGGGCGCCTGCGCGCCCAGCAGCAGCGTCACCAGTTCCCCGCCCAGGCCGAGCATGCGATCGAGCAGGGTCCGGGCGGCTCGGCGCAGGTCCGCATCGATGACGACCACGTCGTGGCCCACCAGGCCGAGCCCATCGCCCTGCTCGCACGTGCCGACGATGGTCAGCGCGCGTTCGGCGGCGACGCGGACCGCGCCCCACCGGGTACTGGCGGCCGACTGCGACATCGTCAGCGCGTCGTCGACGGCCAGGCTGCCGCTGTCGTGCAGGGCGAGCGCCGCCAGCCCCTGCACCATGGAGCCGCTGGGCAACATCATCACCTCACGCCACCCGTCCCGGGCGGCCATACCGATCGCCACCAGCTCCGGCGCCGGCAACGCCCCGTTGGGCAGCACCAGCACTTCCCGCTGCGGCATCGCGCGAATGGCGGCGAGCAGTCGATCGGCGGTCACCGCGCCGGTGAGCACGACCGCACCGGAGTCCTCGAACAACCGTACCGCCCCCGCTCCGGTGGCGATCGCGAGAATGCCTCGATCTGGCTGTCCTTGCGCGGCAACGGAAGTGCCGGACAAACCCTCGATCCGGATGTTGCTCAGGACGCCGGCGGCCAGCCCGGCCTCCACCGCGGCGCCGGCATCGGCGCAATGCACGTGCGCCGACCAGCTGCCCTCGCCGTCGCCCACCACGACCACCGAATCCCCCAGCGCGGCAAGGGCATCACGCAGCCGGTCGATGCGCGCCGGATCGGACTCGACGATCCGGTACATGACCTCGTACCGGTGCACGCTCGCCCGATCGCGCCGGCCGGATTCCTCTCCGGCGCGCCGCACGGCCTCCGTACCGGACACGCGCTGCGGCGAAATCATCGGCAGCACAGCGTCTTCAGAACCGGCCTGCGCACTGACGATGTGTGCGTAATCGGAGTTCCCGGGCGGTACAGCGCGACTCGTACCGGGGCCGTCGCCCGCGATCACTTCCGACGGGGCAGCCCTCGGTCGCTCGGACGACGAATCCGCATGCACCGCAGTGTCGTTCACGTGCACGTCCGGCGAATCCGCCACCAGAGCACCGCGACGTAGGGGTCCAGCGGCCGACCGCGCGGCATCCGAAGCCGTCACCCGGTAGACCGGACGCGCGGGTGCGCTCCCGGTACACACCTCCACCAGGGCGTCCAGCAGGACCAGCAGCCCGCGCGCCCCGGCATCGACCACACCGGCCGCGCGCAGCACGACCAGTTGTGACGGTGTCTCCCCCAGCGCCTTCACCGCGCCGTCGGCGGCGGCGACGGCCACCGCGGCGACCGTCTGTTCCGCACAGTCCTCCGCGCGGTCCGCGGCCGCTTCCAGCACGGTGAGCATGGTGCCCTCGACCGGTTCGCTCAGCGATTCCCGGACCAGGACCGCCGCCCGGCGCAACGCGGCGCGCAGCGTGGCCGCGGTGAGGGCGTCGCGATCGGCCGACTCGGCCAGCCCCCGCAGCACCTGCGACAGGATGATCCCCGAATTCCCGCACGCCGCGGCGGTCGCGGCCCGGGCCATGGCGCCGAGCGGACCGGCGGCGTCACCCGACGGGTCCGCGTCGACGTGCGCTTGCGTCGCGGCGAGTGCGGCGCGCATGGTGATGAGCAGATTGGTTCCGGTGTCGGAATCGGCCACCGGGAAGACGTTCAGCGCGTTGATCTCCTCGCGGTGCGCGAGCAGGCGTTCCACACACAGCGCACCCCACTGCCGCAGTGCGGCCGCATCGAGCCTCTCCCGGACCCCGCGCACGTCACCGTCCTTCCCGCCACCGCGATCACACCGTCGAACCCGCCAGCCAGGGTAGTCGTCCGCACCGACACCCTCGACACACGAAGCCGGGTAGGGAGGCGGATCCGGCGGCGGAGACGAGGCAGCCGCGACCGGGTGCCTGCGGCGAGCCCCGGGGCGATTGGACATCGAAGACGGCCGACCGCTACTCTTGCAGGGTTGCCTCACGCGGCCCCTGCCGGTCGCGTTCACCGGCGGTAGCGCTGGTAGGCATTGAGGATAAAGTTTCCGGACAGGCTGTCTCACCGACAGCGGTCCCCCATGACATGAAGGAGCTCGCGACTATGGCTGCCGTCTGCGACGTCTGCGCCAAGGGCCCCGGCTTCGGTAAGTCGGTTTCGCACTCGCACCGGCGCACCAACCGTCGCTGGAACCCGAACATCCAGACCGTTCGTGCCCAGGTTGCCCCCGGCAACACCCGCCGCATGAACGTCTGCACCTCCTGCCTGAAGGCCGGAAAGGTTGTTCGCGGCTGAGCTGCGTAGACATCTTCGACGCCCCGGCGCGCCCACAGGGTGACCGGGGCGTTGTCATGTGCTCACCCGGCCGCGCACGCGGGACGGCAGCATGAACCCGCACTGCCCGCGGATTGTGACGGCGTCTGCCGAATACGCCCGTGATCTGGCGATCTGCCATATCGAATCGTGGCGTGAGGCCTACCGCGGACTGGTGCCCGAGCATGTGCTCGCCGCCTTCGACGTCGACCGCCGCGCCGCCCGGTGGGCCGCCCTCATCGACTCGATCGACGAGAGCGCGGCGGCCGACCGAACGGCCCACACCATCGTGCTGGCCGTCGACGACACCCGCGCCCCCGGCAACCGTGTCCTCGGATTCGCGCACGCCGGACCGCCTCGCGACGAACCGCGCGTCGCCGATCGGGAACTGTATGCGCTCTACGTCCGGGCCGACCGATACGGCACCGGCATCGCACAGGAATTGCTGCGTGCGATTCTCCTCCCCGACACCGACACCGCGTTATGGGTGTTCGAGGAGAATCCACGCGCCCGGAATTTCTATCGAAAGTTCGGATTCGCCGCCGACGAGGCCCGCCGAATCGAACCGTTCTCCCTGGCGAGCGAGATCCGGATGATCGCTCGCCGCCCGATTACTGGGCGCCGTTGAAGCAGTCGAGCCCACCCTGCGCGCTGATGCTCTGGAAGACGCACAGACCGCGCGCGTTGACATTGGACGACAGCGACGACGAACCCGTCTGCGGATCCCACAGGGCCAGCACCGGTCCCGCGTGCTGAGTGGTGGTGACCTCTTCCTGCGGGGTGGCCGGCTCCAGCGGCAGGCCGGCGGCCTGCGCTATCGCGGGTGCGCCGAGGACCGCCGCACCGGCGGCAACGGCGACTACGGCACCGCGCACGGATGTGATCTGCATGCATCTGCTCCTGTTTCGCTCGAACTGTTACGCCGCGGTCAGGGCAAGCGCCAATCGACCGGGGCGGCCCCCAATGTACCGAGCAATTCGTTGGTGCGGGAGAAAGGCCTCGATCCGAAGAAACCGCGTGAGGCGGACAGTGGTGAGGGATGGGCGGATTCGATGGTCGGGACATCGCCGAGCATCGGCTTCAACGTCGAGGCGTCGCGGCCCCACAGGATCGCGACCAGCGGCTGCTCACGCGCCACGAGCGCGCGAATCGCCTGCTCGGTCACCGCTTCCCAGCCCTTGCCGCGATGCGACGCGGGCTGGCCGGGCGAGACCGTCAGCACTCGGTTCAGCAGCAGCACACCCTGATCCGACCACGGCGACAGGTCACCGCACGACGGGGTCGGATGGCCGAGATCGCGCGAATACTCCGAGAAGATGTTCGCCAGGCTGCGCGGCACCGGCGAAACATCCGGCGCCACCGAGAAACTCAACCCCATGGCATGCCCGGGAGTCGGGTACGGATCCTGCCCGACGATCAGCACGCGCACCTTGTCGAAGGGACGGGTGAAGGCGCGTAAGACGTTCTCGCCCTTGGGAAAGTAGCCACGGCCGGCGGCGTTCTCCGCCCGCAGGAACTCCCCCATCTCGGAGATCCGGTCGGTCACCGGTTCCAATGCCTCGGCCCAGCCCGTATCGATGATCTGCGGCAGTGGTTTCGCGCCCATGTCGGGACAAGATAGTCGCCGCGGCTCGGCGTCCGCACGCCGCCCACCCGCCGTCGCATCGTCGGGCCGCACCGCTATTCGCCCCCTCCGAACGACTCCCAGCCCAACGGCCCCGACCACCGCGCTCCGTCGACGAAAACGCCCGAGCCGGTGCACACCCGGCCGATCGCCCGCCAGCCCGGCGGGATCGCGGCGCCGGCCCCGAAGGTGGCGGCGAAGGCATGGTCCTCCCCACCGGTGAGCACCCAGCCGAGCGCGTCGGCGTGCAGCGCGGCGGCGACCGGAGTCAGCGCCGGATCCGCCACCGCCGCCGAATCGACATCGACCGCCACACCGGAGGATTCGGCGATATGCGATAGATCGGCGAGCAGTCCGTCGGAGACGTCGGTCATCGCGGTGATCTCCGTGGCCTCCGGCAGCTCCAGCACGGCGGAATAGGGCGGTCGCGGAACACGATGGGCGGCAACCACATCGGTGAACAGCTCGGCATCGGAACCGCTGTCCGCGCCGGCCGACAGGGCCGCCAGTCCGGCCGCCGACCAGCCGAGCCACCCGGCGACCGCGACGATATCGCCGTCGCGTGCCCCCGAGCGCAGCACGGCCCGGCCGCGGGGGTCACCGAATGCGGTCACCGAGATCACCAGCTGCGGGCTGCGCACCACATCGCCCCCGGCGATCGGGGCCCCGGCCCGCCGGGCCTCCGCCCACATGCCGTCGGCCAATCCGTCGACGAATGTCACCGGCGTCTCGGCGGGGCAGCCCAGCGACACCACGAACGCGCTGGGCACCGCACCCATCGCGACCACGTCGGCGGCATTCTGCGCGATCGCCTTGGCCCCGATGTCCTCCGGCCGCGACCAGTCCAGCCGGAAATGCCGATCCTGCACGAGCATGTCGGTGCTGACCACGTAGCGCCCGGCCGGCGCCGCGATCACCGCCGCATCGTCCCCGGGCCCCAGCTCGACGCCGCCACCGAACGACCGCCCGGCGTTCATCCGTTCGATCAATGCGAATTCGCCCAGGTCGCGCACGGTGCGCGGGCCGCTCTCGGTGATGCCGCTCTCCTTCTCCACACCCGGTCAGGTCACCGGGGACACCACACTCCGACGCTACCCTGTGCCTGCGCGGCGGCACCGGTCCGCTGTGGCCTCCTCTCGGGCGCGGCGGTGCCCGGATGCCGCGAGAGCGTGCCGACGGCCGTTCGATACCCTCGAACACGCATTCCAGACAATCAGCCGGGCGCGACGCCCGCCCGGCACGAGTGGAGACGAATCCCGGATGAGTAGCGAGACGGACCGGCCGACAGCGGACACCCCGCAGCCCGACCGACCGGAGTCCGAGCCCGGCCTCCCCGCCGCGGCCGACCCGGAACCCGCTACCAACCGGCCCGGGAACTCCGCGCCGACCGTGGCCGAAACCGCCGAGGCCGACGACGGCCCCCAGCTGCATCCGGCGCTGATCGCGACCGCTGTCGCCCTTCCGGTCGCGCTGATCGTCGTCGTCCTCGTCATCGCGGCCATGTCGCGACAGTCCGCCGGTCGCGAGCCGCTGGCGCTGGGCTCGGTACCGGCGCCCGCGGCGTCGAGCCAGGATTGCACCACCCTGCTGGCCGCACTGCCGGAGTCACTCGGCGACGACTACACCAAATCCGAACTGGCCCAACCGGCTCCGCCCGCGACCGCGGCCTGGCAGCCGTCGGACGGCGGCGATCCGATCGTGCTGCGCTGCGGCCTGGACCGGCCGCTGGAGTTCACCAAGGCCTCCGCGCTACAGGTGGTCAACGGCGTGAACTGGTTCGAGGTGCGCGATCAGACCAGCGGCGTGACCTCCGGCACCTGGTACGCGGTGGATCGCGGCACCTATATCGCTGTGACGATGCCCACCAAGGCGGGACCGTCTCCCCTGCAGGAGATGTCGAACACGATCGGCAAGACCTTGCCCGCGAAGCCCCTCGACCCGGGAGCCGTACCGAACTGAGCCGGTCAGGAACGCGGTAACCGCGCCCGTCCGGAGGTCAGGTCGATCTCCGCGTCACCGGGGGTTCCGTCCCCCGAGTTCTCGCGGTGCATGAGAACCGTCTGCCGTTCCTCGAATTCATGCCGCTTACCCGCGTCGAACAACGCGTCGAACTGCTCGAATCCGATCCCCGCCGCGCTCGGCCCGGCGGACTCGCGCATCCACGGCAGCGCGGCGCGCCCGGTCGTCTTCCGGTAGCCCACCTCGGCGAACGCGACCGCGATGATCAGCAGCGCCAGCCCGGGCAGAGTCATCGCGAGAATCACCCCACCCAGATTACGCGCGCCGCACCGCCGCTCAGCGCAGTCCGGTGCCCCGGGTCAGCGCCGTCTCGATCAGGGTGGTGATCAGGGTGCGATTGTCGATTCCGGTGGCATCCCACATGCGCGGATACATGGAGATGGAGGTGAATCCGGGCAAGGTGTTGATCTCGTTGATCACCGGTCCGGATGCGGTGACGAAGAAGTCGACCCGCGCCAGCCCCTGGCAGTCCAGCGCCCGGAACGCCCGCACCGAGAGTTCCCGGATCTGTTGCGAGATATCGTCGTTCAGCTTGGCCGGGATATCGAACTCGCACACGTCGTCGAGGTATTTGGTGTCGAAATCGTAGAATTGCGGTGTGCCGGAGGCGGTTTCGCTCTCGGAGATGTCGTCGTCGGGCATGCGGATCTCGGCGATCACGCTGGCCTCCACCCGGCCGTCCGGGAATTCCAGTACGCCGCACTCGACTTCGCGTCCGACGATGGCGGCTTCCACGATCACCTTCGGATCGTGCAGCCGGGCCGCGGCGATTGCCGAATCGAGATCGATCCAGTCCTCGACCTTGGTGATGCCGATCGAGGAGCCCCCGCGCGCGGGTTTGACGAAGACCGGCAGGCCGAGCCGGTCACGGTCGGCCTCGCTCACCGAATCGGTGCCGGGGCGCAGCACCACCTGCGTGCCGACCGGAAGTCCTTCCGCGGCAAGGAGTTTCTTGGTGAACTCCTTGTCCATTCCGGTGGCGCTGGCCAGCACTCCGGGGCCGACGTACGGAACACCCGCCAGCTCCAGTAGTCCCTGCAGCGTGCCGTCCTCACCCCACGGCCCGTGCAGTACCGGGAACACCACGTCGACCACGCCCAGTACCGCTTCGGCGCCGTCGAGCGCGACCAGGGCGCCCGAGCGGCTCGGATCGGCGGCCAGGGTCAGCACGGTGCCGGCCGAGTCGACCGTGGGCAGGGCACGCTCGCGGATGGCGAGAGCGCGCGCATCGGCGCTGCTGAGGACCCAGGCGCCCTCGCGGGTGATACCGATCGGCACCGCCTCGTAGCGTTCGGGATCCAGGTTCGTCAGCACCATGCCGGCCGAAACGCACGACACCGCGTGTTCGTTGCTGCGGCCACCGAACACCACCGCAACCCTGATCCGGTTTGTCATAGTCCGAACCGTACCCCGGCCGGACCGAAATCATTCATTCCGGTTTGATCCGCCGACCGAGTAATTGCCCGACGGCATCGGACACCGAGAGCTCCTCGTGACAGACCCGATGCACCGCGGTGGTCAGCGGCATCTCCACATTGTGGGTCTCGGCCAGCGCCCGGATCGAGGTGCACGACTTCACACCCTCCGCGACCTGCCCGTGTGTCGCGTCCTGAGCGGCGCGCATCGAACCGCCGGCGCCCAGCACATGACCGAAGGACCGGTTGCGCGACAGCGGCGAGGTGCAGGTTGCCACCAGATCGCCCACCCCGGCCAGACCGGCCAGCGTGACCGGATTCGCACCCAGCGCCACCCCGAGCCGGATGATCTCGGCGAGCCCGCGGGTGATCAGACTGGCGACGGAATTGTCACCCAGACCCATGCCCGCCGCGATCCCGCACGCCAGCGCGATCACGTTCTTGCACGCGCCGCCGATCTCGCAGCCGATCACATCGGTATTGGTGTAGGGGCGGAAATAGCCGGTGGCGCAGGAATGCTGCACGGCCTCCGCACGCGCGGCGTCGGAGCAGGCGACCACCGAGGCGGCCGGCTGTTCGGCGGCGATCTCGCGGGCCAGGTTCGGGCCCGACAGCACCGCGATGCGCCCGGAATCCGCGCCGGTCACCTCCGCGATGACCTCGCTCATCCGCATGAGCGTCCCGGTCTCGATGCCCTTGGCCAGACTCAGCAGTGTCGCATCGGAGCGGACGGCCGCGCGCCAGTGCGCGAGATTGGGACGCAAGGATTGCGACGGAACCGCCAGCACGACGATGTCGGCGTCGTCGAGGGCCACCCGGTAATCGTCGGTCGCCGCGATCCCGTCGAGCCACACATCGGGCAGGTAGGCGGGATTGCGATGTTCGGTCGCCACGGCCTTCGCGATCTCGGGCCGCCGCGCCCACATCGTTACCTCGGTACCCGCGTCGTTGAGCACTTTCGCGAATGCGGTACCCCAGGATCCCGCACCCATCACTGCCGCCCTCGTCATCGTTTCAATATGCCACTCGCCGCCGCGCGAGTACCCGGTACTCGGGGGTTCGCGTGTTCGATCGGTCACCGCTCCCAGGCTGCGGGCACCCGGAACGTGCGACGATGAACACATGCGTCCGGATGCCGTCCACGCCGTGATCGCGGTCAAGCACCTCGACCGAGCCAAGAGCCGACTCGCCGACCGATTGCCGGCCGGCGAACGCTCGCGGCTGGTGCTGGCCATGCTGTCGGATACGGTCACCGCGACCCTGGACGCCGGGCTGGGCTCGGTCACGGTGGTGACACCCGACCAGCGCGTCGCGACCGTCGTGCGCGAACTCGGTGCGGCAGTGCATCCGGACCCGTCCACGACACCTTCCGCCGATGCCGCCCAGCCCCACTCGGACAGCGACGGCCTGAACACCGCGCTGGCATCGGCCGCCGCCGCCGTGCGCGAGCGCCACGGCGCCGTCGATCTGCTTGCGCTGCAAGCCGATCT
>NZ_BAFQ01000137.1 GCF_000308375.1 Nocardia aobensis NBRC 100429
ATCCGCTTTGCCCCGGACCGATTCCGCGCGCTCCTCGGCGGTGCGCACCGACAGCCGGGCCTCCACCTCCATGGCACGGGCCTCGGCCAGCGCCGCGGCGGCCTCTTCGCGCTCCTGCCCGGCGGTGTCGGTGCCCGCGTCGGCATCGGAATCCAGATCGGACTGCTCGGATTCGGCGTGCCGCAGCCGGCTTTCGAGTTCGGCCAGGGCCGTCAGGTTCTCGTCGCGCGCGGATTCGGCCTCGGCGCGCTGGGCCAGCAGCCGCTCGTATTCGGAGTGCGCGCTGCGCGCTGTCGCACCGAGGCGGCCCAGCCGGTCGTAGATCGCGACCAGCGCCTGATCGGATTCGTGCAATGCCAGCAATGCCTGGTCGACGGCCTGTTTGCGATCGTTCTGCTCGGCGAGCGCACCCGACAGCGCGGCCTCGACCTCTTCGGCCTGCCGCTGCCACGACACCAGTTCGGCGGCGGCGGCATCGATATCGGCCTGCACCTCGATCTGGCTCGGCGCGCGGTCCGAACCGCCGAGCACCCAGCCCGAACCGCTCAGATCGCCGTCGCGGGTCACCACCCGCAATTCCGGTCGGCTGGAGAGGATTTCGGCCGCCTGCGTCAGATCGTCGACGACCACGGTGCCGGCGGTGAGCGCCGCGACCGCACCGCGCAGCGGGTCCGGACAATCGATCACGTCCGCGAGCGGGCGCACTCCCGCGGGCAGGTCACCGATCTCGCCGTGGGGCTGCGCCGCACCGCCGTAGACGACGGCCGCGCGGCCACCGTCGGCGTCCTTGAGCGCCCGCACCGCCGCCTGCGCGGTGGGGTGTGCGTCCGCGGCGATGGCGTCGGCCAGCGGACCGAGCGCGGCGGCCACCGCGGCCTCGAATCCGCTGTGTACCCGCACCATTCCCGAGAGCCGGCCCTGCAATCCGTCGGCGCGGTTGTCCAGCAGCCAGGCGCCGCCGTCCTTGCGGGCCAATCCCATGGTCAGCGCCTCGATGCGGGCGGTCAGCGAGGCGACCTTCTTCCCCGCCTCGCGGTCGCCTTCGCGCAGTTCGGTCACCCGCGCATCGGCCAGCTCCAGCGCCTGGGCGGCGTGTTCGTAGGCGGCGTCGAGGCCTTCCTCACCGGCGTCGAGTTCGCTCAATTCGGTTTGCACGGACTCGAATTCGGCCTCGGCGGCATCACCGCGCTGCCGGGCGGCGGCCAGCGCCTCCGACAGCCGGGCGATATCGCCGTCGGCCGACTGGGCGCGGTGGCGCAGCGTGTCGACCTGCCCGGCCAGGCGGGCCAGGCCCTCGCGCCGATCGGCGATGGCGCGCACCGCGGCCAGGTGGGCCTGTTCGGCGGCCTTGGCGGCCTGTTCGCGGTCGAGCAGCTGATCGCGGGCGGCCTCCAGGGTCGCCGTGGCCACCTCGACCGCCTCGAGCAGTTCGGCCTCCTCGGCCTGCACCCGGTCCGCCTCGGCCTCGAGTTGTTCAGGGTCGCGGCCGGTGCCGGTGGGCTGTTCGATGGTGAGGTTGCGGGCCCGGTCGCGGGCGATCCGGATGGTCGCGTTGACCCGTTCCACCAGCGCCGACAGCTGGAACCAGGTCTGCGCGGCCGCCTCGGCGCCGGGCGTGAGCCGCGAGAGCTGGAATTCCTGCTGCGCCAGCGCCGCGTTCGCGGCATCCAATTCGGCCTGCACGGTGATCTGCTGTTCGCGCGCGAAGGCTTCCTTGCTCTGCTGACTTTCCAATTCGCGCCGGCGTGCCACCAGATCGTCGGCGGCCAATCGCAGCCGGGCATCGCGCAGTTCGGATTGGACGGTGGCCGCGCGCCGGGCCACCTCGGCCTGGCGGCCCAGCGGTTTGAGCTGGCGGCGCAGTTCGGTGGTGAGGTCGGTCAGACGGGCCAGATTCGCCTGCATCGCATCGAGTTTGCGGACCGCCTTCTCTTTGCGCTTGCGATGTTTGAGCACGCCCGCGGCCTCTTCGATGAAGGCGCGGCGGTCCTCGGGACGCGATTCCAGAATCGCCGAGAGCTGGCCCTGGCCGACGATGACGTGCATTTCCCGGCCGATACCGGAGTCGGACAGCAGTTCCTGGACATCCATCAACCGGCAGGAGTTGCCGTTGATCTCGTATTCACCGGCGCCGTCGCGGAACATCCGGCGGGTGATCGAGACCTCGGAGTAGTCGATGGGCAGCGCGCCGTCGGAATTGTCGATGGTCAGGGTGACTTCGGCGCGGCCCAGCGGCGCCCGTCCGGCGGTACCGGCGAAGATGACGTCCTGCATCTTCCCGCCGCGCAGCGCCTTGGCGCCCTGCTCCCCCATCACCCAGGTCAGCGCGTCGACGACGTTCGATTTGCCGGACCCGTTCGGCCCCACCACGCAGGTGATGCCGGGCTCGAGCCGCAGCGTCGTCGCGGACGCGAAGGATTTGAATCCCTTCAGCGTCAGACTCTTCAGGTGCACAGTCGGTCAGGCTACCCGGTCGGGGTGCGTTGCCGGTCGGATGCCGGGCGAACGTGTTCGCCCGGCATCCGCCGAATAGAGCCCGGAATCAGGCGGCGGTGACGGTCAGCGTGAAGTCGCTGGGCGAGCCGTCGGCGGAGCTGACGTAGATCTGGTAGTCGAGGCCGTCGGCCACGACCTCGGCGTGCGGGACGTCGGCCGCGATCGGACCTCCGATCAGCGGCGCCACGGTCACGCGGGCCTGGCCGTTGTTCGAGGTGATGTCGAAGATCAGCTTCTGCCCCCCGACCGATCCGATGGAGTAATTGGCGATCTTGTTCGCCACCACGGACCCCTGGCCGGTGACGGAGTTCTGGCCGGGCGCGATCGCCAGTCTCGTGACACCACCGCTGTCGATCGACGGCAGCGGCATCGGAGCTGCCGAGGCGACGCCGCCGGCGACCGCGAAGGTGGCGGCGGCGAGCAACGCGACCAGCACGGCCGGGACCGCCCGGACGAACACACGAAGCACTCGAGATGCGTACATGAGGGTCCATCTTTCCTCACACGAGGCTCCGAAATGCAAGTCCCCGCGCGTGTTTCGGACACACACGGCCCTGGCCCAGCCTGCGGCGGACCGTCTCGGCACACCGCCCGCTACCTCGATAAGTTAACGACCATTTGCGCTCGACCCAGAGTAAATGAGAAGGTAGAGGCCCGTTTATCGCACAAGGAGTTCTTCGTGAATCTGGACTGGTCGCCCACCGATCTGGCGTTTCGCGACGAGGTGCGGCGCTTCCTGGACGAGAATTTGACCCCGGAACTACGTCGCGCCGGTCAGCTCGCCACCAGCGTGTACCCGGATCACGAGGCCAGCATGCAGTGGCAGCACATCCTGCACGCCCGTGGCTGGGCGGCGCCGGCCTGGCCGGTCGCCCACGGCGGCTGTGACTGGAGCATGACGCAGCACTACATCTTCGATCGTGAATCCACCCTCGCGGGCGCGCCCGCACTCTCGCCGATGGGCATCCGGATGGTCGCGCACGCGATCATCGCCTTCGGCACCCCGGAGCAGAAGGACTACTTCCTGCCGCGCATCCTCACCGGCGAGGTGTTCTTCTGCCAGGGCTATTCCGAACCCGAGGCGGGCTCCGATCTGGCCTCGCTGACCATGGCCGCGGTCTCCGACGGCGACGATCTGGTGTGCACGGGTTCCAAGATCTGGACCACCCACGCCACCGAGGCCAACTGGATCTTCGCCCTGGTCCGCACCTCGAAACAGGAACGCAAACAGCAGGGCATCACCTTCGTGCTGATCCCGATGGACACCCCCGGCATCGAGATCCGCCCGCTGGTCATGACCTCCGGCGAGCAGGTGCAGAACCAGGTGTTCTTCGATGGTGTCCGGGTGTCGAAGTCCAACGTCATCGGCCGCATCGATGAGGGCTGGACGGTCGCCAAACATCTGCTGAACTTCGAGCGCGGCGGTTCGGCCTACGGCCCGGCGCTGCAGGTGCTGGCCGAATCGCTGGCCGGGCACGCGGCCGGACAGCCCGGTTTCGCCGGCGGCAGCCTGCTCGACGAACCAGCCTTCGCGGCGAAACTGGCCGATGCGCGGATCCGGGCCGACGTCCTCGAGATCCTGGAATACCGCACCATGTCGGCCATCTCGCGCGGTAAGGATCCGGGTCCGGCCGCGTCCACGATCAAGATCCTGGGCACCGAATTGAGCCAGCGGCTCACCGAATTGGCCTTCGAGGCCGCCGGCCCGCGCGGGCGCGCCTATCAGCCGCACGCCGCCATGCCGGGCGGTCCGGTCGCCGACTTCGTCGCGCCCGCCGACGGATATCTCAGCGGCGAACCGTGGCAGGCCGTCGCGCCGCTGCGGTACTTCAACGACCGCGCGGGCTCGATCTACGCGGGCAGCAACGAGATTCAGCGCAACATCATCGCCAAGGCAACCCTGGGACTGTGAGAGATGGACTTCGAATTCACTGCCGAACAGCAACTGCTCCGTGACACGGTCACCGAATTTCTCGCCGCCCGTTACGATCTGGAGAAAAGCCGGGCCGCGGCGCGGGTCGGCGCCGGCCATCAGCCGGAGATCTGGCGCGGCTTCGCCGAGGAGGTCGGCATTCTGGGGGCGAGCCTGCCCGAGAGTGTCGGCGGATTCGACGGCGGCGCCATCGAGACCATGATCATCGCCGAGGCGCTCGGCGGCGCCCTGGTCGTCGAACCCTATGTCGACACCGCCGTCCTGGGCGGCGGACTGCTGCGCCGCGCCGGCGGTGCGCGGGCCGAGGAACTGTTGCGCGGCATCGTCGACGGCTCGGTGATCACGGCCTTCGCCGCCCTGGAAGCCGACTCCGGGTACGACCCCGCACGCGTGGCCACGACCGCACGCCGCGACGGCGACGACTGGGTCCTCGACGGCGCCAAGGGGGTGGTGACCACCGCACCGCTGGCCACCCATCTGCTGGTGACCGCACGCACCGCCGACGCGGCCGGTCTGTCACTGTTCGTGGTGGCGGCCGACGCGGCCGGTCTCACGCAGCACCCCTATCGCACGATCGACGAACGCCGCGCGGCCGATCTGGTCCTCGACGGCGTCCGGGTCCCCGCCGACGCGCTGCTCGGTGCCGAGGGGGCGGCCGACGAGTCGGTCGAGCGGGCCATCGACGAGGCGATCGCCGCCATCTGCGCCGAGGCCGTGGGCGGAATGCGGCGGGTACTGGCCGACACCGTCGAATACAGCAAGCAGCGCCGCCAGTTCGGCGTGCCGATCGCCAGTTTCCAGGTGCTGCAGCACCGCATGGTCGATATGCACTTGGAGCTCGAACAAGCCGTGGCCGCCACCTATCTGGTGACGCTGAAACTCGACGCCGAACCGAAGGTCCGCGCCCGAGCCGCCGCGGCGGCCAAGGCCACCGTCGCCCGCGCCGCCGGGTTCATCGGCCAGCACGCGGTGCAACTGCACGGCGCGATGGGCATGACCGAGGAACTCGCGATCGGGCATTTCTTCAAGCGGCTCACCGCGATTCGCACCGAATGGGGTTCCGCGGATCAGCACATCGCCCGCTACGCCGCGCTCACGCGGGCCTGAGCGGCGCGCACCGATCGCCGGGGCCCGGTCCCATACCGCCGTCCCATACCGCCGACGCCCCGGACATGTTTTCGGCCGGAATCCGAATGGATTCCGGCCGAAAACGCGCCGGGGATGCCGGGCTCGCCCCGCCACCGTCGGGAGCGAACCCGCGCGATCATCGGTCCCGACGTGATCGGGTCACCCCACTCAGCGCAGGGGGGTGAAATCGCGCGAGGCGATATAGGTCGGCCGCTGATGCAGAGCCGAATACGGTTCTTCGAGAGTGTTCTCCACGCTGTTGAACACCAGGAAGACGTTCGAGCGCGCGAACGGCGTGATGTTGTTCGACGAGCCGTGCATGATGTTGGAATCGAACAGCAGCGCCGAACCGCGTGCGCCGGTGAACTGCGCGATGCCGTACTTGTCGGCCAGCTGGGCCAGATCCTCCTGCGCGGGCACACCGATCTGCTGCTCTCGCAACGATTCCCGGTAGTGCTCGTCGGGAGTCTCGCCCTGGCACGGCATGAACTGCCGGTGCGAGCCCGGCAGCAGCATCAGGCTGCCGTTGAACGGATAGTTGTCGGTCAGCGCGATCGACAGGCTCACCGCACGCGGTGAGGGCATCCCGTCCTCGGCGTGCCAGGTCTCGAAATCCGAATGCCAGTAGAACCCGGCGCCCTCGAAACCGGGCATGTAGTTCACCCGGCTCTGATGGATGTAGACCTCGGAACCGAGAATCTGGCGGGCCATCCCGACGATCCGCTCGTCGCGCACCAGCTCCGCCACCACGGCGCTGATCTTGTGCACCTCGAAGATCGAACGAACGCTGTTCGACTTCTTCTCGATGATCACCCGCTCGTCGGCACGCAACACCGGATCGGCGGCCAGCCGATCGATGTCGGTGGCGATATCGGCCACCTCCATCGGGGTCAGCAACTCGTCGATGATCGCGTACCCATCGGCATCGAAATTCTGCAGCTCCGGCGAGGTGACCGTGCCCCACACCGTGGGGTCGGTGCGCTCCACCGGCGGTACCGCTACGGCAGTTCTGGTCCGATAGCGGTCGATTCGACTCTCCG
>NZ_BAFQ01000136.1 GCF_000308375.1 Nocardia aobensis NBRC 100429
GCCCCCGGCGCAACGGAATTCGTCGCACCGGGGGCCTTTTCCGGCAGATCAGGCCTGACCGACCTCGAAGCGGGCGAAGCGGGTGATGGTGACACCGGCATCGTCCAGCAGCTGCTTGACGGTCTTCTTGCTGTCGGTGACCGAGGACTGCTCCAGCAGGACGACGTCCTTGTAGAAGCCGTTCACGCGACCCTCGACGATCTTCGGCAGCGCGGCCTCCGGCTTGCCCTCTTCCTTCGCGGTCGCCTCGGCGATCTCGCGCTCCTTGGCGACGACCTCGGCCGGGACATCCTCGCGGGTCAGGTACTTGGCCTTCAGAGCGGCGATCTGCATCGCGGCAGCGCGCGCGACCTCGGCCGCGGCGTCGCCCTCGCCCTGGTACTCGACCAGCACGCCGACGGCCGGCGGCAGGTCCGAGGAACGCTTGTGCAGGTAGGTCGCGACCGGGCCGTCGAAGGACACGACACGACGCAGCTCCAGCTTCTCGCCGATCTTGGCGGCCAGCTCCTGCACCACCTGGTCGGCGGTCTTGCCGTTGACGTCGACGGCCTTGAGCGCCTCCAGGTCGGCCGGGCGCACCTTGGCGGCGGCATCGACGATGTCGCCGGCGGTGTTCTGGAACTCGTCGTTCTTGGCGACGAAGTCGGTCTCGGAGTTGAGCTCGATCATCACGCCGTTCTGCGCGGCGACCAGGCCCTCGGCGGTGGCGCGCTCGGCGCGCTTGCCGACATCCTTGGCGCCCTTGATGCGGAGTACCTCGACGGCCTTGTCGAAGTCGCCGTCGGTCTCCTCCAGGGCCTTCTTGCAGTCCATCATTCCGGAGCCGGTGAGCTCGCGGAGCCGCTTCACATCCTGGGCGGTGTAGTTCGCCATCGTGGCGAGCCTCCTCGAAGATTTACGAAAGTTGTCAGGTCTCTTAGCACCACCATGCCGACCGCTTCCGAACAGGAAGGGCCGGCAGGGTGAACAGACAATCGCGGTGGGAACCGCGCCGGATCAGAAGTCGGCCGGGGTCTTGGTGGCCGGCTCTTCCTTCAGCTCCGCCTCGGCGGCGGTCTCGGCCGGAGCTTCGGCGGCAGCCTCGCCGCCCTCGGCGGCCGGGGTCGCCTGCGCCAGCAGCTCCTGCTCCCACTCGGCGAGCGGCTCGCCGGCGCCGGCTTCGGGCTTCACATCGCCCGACGCGCGGGAGGCGCGGGCCTGCACGCCCTCGGCGACCGCGGAAGCGACAACCTTGGTGAGCAGCGCGGCCGAGCGGATCGCGTCGTCGTTACCCGGGATCGGGTAGTCGACCAGGTCGGGGTCGCAGTTGGTGTCCAGGATCGCGATGACCGGGATGTTCAGCTTGCGAGCCTCACCGACGGCGATGTGCTCCTTGTTGGTGTCGACGACCCAGATGGCCGAGGGAACCTTGGCCATATCGCGGATACCGCCGAGGGTGCGCTCCAGCTTGTTCTTCTCGCGGGTCAGCATCAAGATTTCCTTCTTGGTGCGGCCCTCGAAACCACCGGTCTGCTCCATCGCCTCGAGTTCCTTCAGGCGCTGCAGCCGCTTGTGCACGGTGGAGAAGTTGGTGAGCATGCCACCCAGCCAGCGCTGGTTGACGTAGGGCATCCCGACGCGAGTCGCCTCGGCCGCGATCGACTCCTGAGCCTGCTTCTTGGTGCCGACGAAGAGAACGGTGCCACCGTGGGCGACGGTCTCCTTGACGAACTCGTAGGCCTTGTCGATGTAGGTCAGCGTCTGCTGCAGGTCGATGATGTAGATGCCGTTGCGGTCGGTGAAGATGAACCGCTTCATCTTCGGGTTCCACCGCCGGGTCTGGTGACCGAAGTGTGCGCCGCTGTCGAGCAGCTGCTTCATGGTTACGACAGCCATAGCTGCGTACCCGCCTTTCTGAGCCGGTTGACGCAGAAATCGAGGGTCGATCTCTGCCCTGGCGTCCGTGGCCGCCGGACCTTCCGGAAAAATTCGGGAGGACCAGCCGACGGCACCGTGATCGGACGCGCGAAGTCGATCCGCGTACAGCGAACCGCGTTGCCAGTCTACGACCAGCGCAGGTGAGAACATAAACGGGGTGGTCAGCGCCCGGATTCCCACCCCCGCCCAGCGGACGCCGGGCAACCTGCCGATGCGCAGATCAGCTCAGAGATGCCAGCCGGGCGTCGACTCCAGCAACGCCACCACGAGCGCCACCGACGCCACGACGCAGATCGCCGCACTGGTCGCCGCCATCGCGACCCGCCCGTCGCTCCAACTCCCCCACGCATGGGTGTGCAGGGTCCGGCTGCGCACCACACAGACGATGGTGATCACCGCCAGCGCGCCGATCGCCACGAGCGCGAGCACGGTGGCTGCGCGGTCACCGCTGGTCAAGGCGACGTGCAGGAACAGCAGCGCATTGGCCATGGCACCCACGGCGGTCCGCCACCAGGACAACGCCGTCCGCTCGGCCTGCAAACCGCGGTCTGCCGGGGCGGCGGGCGGACGATTCGGCGGGATCGCGGTCATGACAGCAGCAATCCGATTCCGGCCAGCATGGCGATGACGGCGATCCCGATCGCCAGAATCGGCACCATCACCGTGGTCGGGAGCGGGCGGCCCGCCCGCATCGCCGCGCCCACCAGCCGCCAGCGGCCGAACGCGCCGAGCGCGATGACGGCCGACAGCACGATGCAACTGATCGCCAGCACCGATCGGATGTCGTGATGCCCGAACGGCTGCACCAACTCGTGCACCGCGACCCCGCCCGCGAGCAGGCCGAGGGCGGTGCGGATCCAGGCGAGGAAGGTGCGTTCACCGGCGAGGGTGAATCGGTAGTCGAGATCGGGACCCTCGCCGGGAGCGGGCGACGACGCGGCTGCGGGAGCGGGCGACGACGCGGGTGCGGGAGCAGGCGATGACGCGGCCGCGGGAGCGGGCGACGACGCGGGTGTGGGCGACGACTGGGCCGCGCGGCCCGGCGAGGACTCGACATCGCGGCCGACGGACGAGCCGGCTCCGCCGCCGCTCGAGTCCGGTGACGCGGACTCGGCGGGCTCGGGCGTTTCGGCACTCATGAACCGGACCCCCTGCGCGCCCGGCGCGGGGAGCCGGACGAATCGCGAACGGCCACTTGCCTTTCCACCGGGCGCATCGTCGCGGCGACCGATGCGGCCGTGATCGGGTCGGCGACATCACGACACTCGACCATCGATCTGCCCCTTCCTCGGGACGGACCCAGCGGACCGTGGGGACCAGCACAACGTCTCGCCGGGAACGCGCCCTGTTCACATGCTTCCGAGTTGTCCACACACGCCGAAACCGATCTTTCCATGTCCCTCGGTTCCGGCGAGGGTGGACGCATGCGCTGGATGTCGATACTTCTCCTGGGGGCGGCGGCGGTGGCCGTGACCTGCGGCGCCACCACGGCGAACGCCACGCCCGCGACCGGATTCGGCTGGCCGCTGCAGCCGCGCCCCGCCGTCGTGCGCGGTTTCGACAAACCGCCGCAGAATTGGCTCCCGGGCCATCGCGGAGTCGATCTCGCGGGCGCCGCCGGACAGTCGGTACTCGCCGCCGGCGCCGGAATCGTGGTGTTCGCTGGTGAAGTGGGCGGCAAACCGGTTGTCTCGGTCGACCATCCGGGCGGACTGCGCACGACCTACGAGCCGGTGCGAGCGGATGTGCCGGTCGGCCGCCGAGTCGAGCGCGGGTCGATGCTGGGGACGCTGCAACCCGGACATGCGGGCTGCCCCGGCGTCTGCCTGCATTGGGGTCTGCGGCGCGGCCGCGACTATCTCGACCCGCTGGTCCTCGTGCGACACGCCCCGGTGCGCCTGCTGCCGGTGCGACCTGCGGGGCCCTCGGACGCTCGCCGGAGCCCGGCGGCGGCCCGCGCCGGTCTAGCGAACGGCCTCGGCGGCACCGGATTCCTGGTCGGACAGTTCGCGCTTCCACTGCCGGAAGCCCTCCTCGGTGCGCCCGCGCCGCCAGTAGCCGGAGATCGAGGCCCAATCGGCGGGCACCCCGCGTTCGGTGCGGATATAGCGCCGCAGATCGTGCATGATCTTGTCGGCCTCACCATGGATGAAGACGTGCACGCGGCCCTCGCGCCAGGGCTCGGCACGGACCGCGGCGGCGAGCGCTTCGCCCGGGGCGCGATCCCCGCGATGCACCCAGTCGAGTTCGACCGCCGCGGGGCGCGGGACATCCAATTCGTCTGCGGGACCGGCGATTTCGACGAACACCCGGCCGACGGCATCGGACGGCAGGGCGGCACATGCGGCGGCGATGGCGGGCAGGGCGGCCTCGTCACCGGCGAGCAGATGCCAATCCGCCTCGGGCCTGGGGGAATACGCACCTCCCGGCCCGAAGAGTTCGATGGGGTCGCCGGGCCGAGCCGCGGCCGCCCACGGCCCTGCCACACCCTCGTCACCGTGATAGACGAAATCGATGGCGATCTCCTCGGCCTCGGTATCGATGGCGCTCACGGTGTAGGTGCGCATCGTCTCGCCGTCGGGGCCGGGGAACAGCAGTTTGACGTAGGCGTCGGTGAATCCGTTCGGCTGGAATCCAGCGAATCCCGGACCGCCCAGGTACACCCGGATCAGGTGGTCGGTCAGTCGTCGGGTGCGCCTGACCTCGAAGGACAGTTTGGTGCGGGTACGAGCCACAGTGCGATACCTCCGATATTAGGGTTACCTAAGGTAGGGTAGCACGACTTATCTCCGATAGCTCGGAGTATATCGGCGATAAATTCGGTGGGCTGCGTCGCTCCGGTATCCCTGGTGTGTCACTCCCGCCGCGAGCGAGGATGGGGATATGGCGAATTCCGCGGCCGCCGAGCCGTTCACCTATCCGGAAGTCGGAGCGACCGCCGGAGAATTCCCGCCCGGCTATCACCACTTCCGCCTGCGCCGCCGCATCGGCAGCGGACGAGCGCTGTTCGACTCCGCCGGCGATCAGATCCGGGCCTACCGCATGCAGCGTGGCACCGGCATCTTCCAGCACGCCGATACCCCGGTCGCCGAACCGGGAACAGCCCTCACGGTGCGGCTGGGCATCGCCGGTCTCGGCATCACGGCACCCTGCCGAGTCATCTACGTGGTCGACGAACCGACCCGCCGCGGCTTCGCCTACGGAACCCTGCCGGGGCATCCGGAAATCGGCGAGGAACTCTTCGCGGTGGAATACGACCCCGCCGACGAGACGGTGTACGGCGTGGTGGCCGCCTTCTCCCGTCCCGCCACCTGGTACACGAAACTCGGTGGCCCCGTCGTCCGCGCAATCCAGCACTTCATCGCCGGCCGCTACATCGACGCCATCCGCCCCTAGGCGAGGCTAAGCCGTGGGTGACGACATGATCGGGCCGTAGGCGGCGACGCGAAAATCTTCGCCTTGGTCCACCTTCTGATCGGAGGCTTCGCATCCGAGCGTTGAGCTCAGCAGCCAGACGACACCATCGCCGCGCTCCTGCGGGGCGTCCATCGCCGCTCTGCTCAGGCGCGGGGGTGGGCCTGGTCGTGCACCCGTTTCAGGCGTTCGATCGAGACGTGGGTGTAGAGCTGGGTGGTCGCCATACTGGCGTGGCCGAGCAGTTCCTGGACCACACGCAGGTCGGCTCCCCCTTCCAGCAGATGGGTGGCAGCGGTGTGGCGCAAGCCGTGCGGACCCAGGTCCGGCGCTCCCGGAACCGCCGAAACGACCTCGTGGACAACGGTTCTGGCCTGGCGCTGATTCAGTCTGCGGCCGCGCCGGCCGAGCAGCAGCGCTCGCCCGGATTCGGCGGTGGCGAGGTGCGGGCGCCCGAAGTTGAGCCAATTCTCCAATGCCCGGTCGGCGGGCAGGCCGAACGGTACCGAGCGCTCCTTGTTGCCCTTGCCCAATACCCGGACCAGCCTCCTGCCCCGGTCGACGTCGTCGATGTCGAGCCCGCACAGTTCGCTGACCCGGATCCCGGTGGCGTACAACATCTCCACGACGAGCCGATCCCGCAGCGCCATCGGGTCGCGCTGCGCCGCACCGGATTCGGCGGCGTTCATGGCCGCGTCGGCCTGGTCCTTGCCCAGGACGGCGGGCAGGACCCGGTGTGCACGCGCCGAGCCCAGCCGTGGGCCGGGATCGGCCGCGAGGCGGCCGGTGTGCGTCAACCAGGCGGTGAACGTCCGTGCGGCCGAGGCACGCCGCGCCATGGTGGTGCGGGCGGCGCCCCCGGCCGACTGTCCGGCCAACCACGAACGCAACAGCGGCAGATCGATCTCTCCCACCGCGGCATCGGGCGAGCGGGCGCACAGATGTTCCAGCAGAGATCGCGCATCCCCGAGATAGGCCCGCACCGTGTGCGCGGACCGGTTGCGTCCGAGAAGCAGGTGCCGTTCGTACTGCTCGAGCAGATCCGCGAGATCGCCCGGTAATCCGTCCATTTCTCCACGTTCACCGGCGGCCGCCCCGCGCGCAAGCCCCCGCGCCGACAGCATCCCGCAGAACCCGCACACCCTCCCTCGCCCGGCTTCCGGTGGCGTCGTTCGGCCACCCCGGTATCTCTCGACCGGGACATCCGCTCACCACCGACCGTCAGACCCACCACCGCCGAGCACGTCGACAGCCAGACGCACTTGCACCCCGATCACGTCGTACTGACCTTTCACGCCCCCTTTCGCACGGTGCGGAACCACCCCGAACTGTCGGACCCGACCAGCCCGGCGACCTCGAGGGCGACCAGTGCCGCGCGCACCGCGTGGATGGTGAGGCCGCTCTCGTCGGCGATCTGTTTCGGCAGGCGCGAACCGGCCACCGGCAAATCGGCGAAGACCGCCGCCTGGTCCCCGGCGAGATTCGCACCGACCTCGCTACCCGTGGGCAGCGACAGGCGCAGTGGCCCGACCTCGTCGTGGATTTCGTCGACGCGAGTGACGAGGATCGCTTCCCGGTCGCGGATCATGCGGTGGCAGCCGACCGACGCCGCGGCGGTGATCGGCCCCGGCACCGCGAGGGCCGGACGGCCCAGGCGCCGAGCCCATTTCGCGGTATTGCGCGCACCGCTGCGCATGCCCGCCTCGACCACCAGCACTCCGTCGGACAGGGCCGCGATCAAACGGTTCCGCGCCAGGAAACGGTGTTTGAGGGCGGCGGCGCCGGGCGGGTATTCGCTCACCACCACACCCGTTTCGGCGATCTCGGCCAGCAGGCGTTCGTGCTGAGCGGGATAGGGGCGGTCGACGCCGCAGGCCAGTACGGCGATGGTGGGGGCGCCGACGGCCAGCGCCGCACGATGCGCCATCCCGTCGATGCCGAATGCGGCTCCGGACACGATCGTCCAACCGTGCGCGGCCAGTTCACCCGCGAGTTCGGCGGTGACCTGTTCGCCGTATCCGGAGGAGCAGCGAGCGCCCACCACGGCGAGGGCTTGTTCGGTGTACTGCTGCAACGACAACGGACCGCGGGCCCACAGCACCAGCGGCACCGCGGCGTCGGCGTCGCGGGCCGGGTCGAGCTGGGTCAGGCCCAGCAGGCGCCACTGCGGCCACTCCGGGTCGTCGGGAGTGATCACGCGTCCACCGATGCGCGCCATCAGCTCGAGATCGCGTTCGGCACGGTCGACTTCGCGCCGGCGTTCGGTCGGACCACGCAGCGATTCGGGCAGATCGCATTCACGCACCGCACGCGCCGCCTCCACCACGCCGACGCGCGCGATCAGCGCCGACAACGCCGGACACGGACCCTCCACCACGCGAGACAGATAGACCCATGCCAGCCGCCGTTCGTCCGCGTCGACAGTCAGCAGAGACGCGACACCACCACCCGAATCGCCGTCCATGCCGACATCGTGACCGGTCACCGCCACACCTCCGTCTCGCCGCCGACGCGGCACGCATGCCGGTGGTGCCGCGGAAATCGACAGCCCGGCGTCGCGGTCATGTCGTCCCCCGCCCGGCGAAAAACACCGTGCCTGGCCGCTCGATCTCGACTCCGAACGCGTTCGGCGATCCCCGTTCCCGTGCGGCCCATCGTTCTGCGAATCATTTATTCCCTCCCTTACTGCGCATTCGGTCACCGGTCCCCACGCCCCCACGCCTTACGCGCCCCACAACGCCTCACGCTCCGTACCCACACCCACCCACGCCCACGCCCACGCCCACGCCCACACCCACCCACGCCCACACCCACACCCACACCCACACCCACACCCACACGATGGGCGCCGAAGCCCGGCGCAAACGACTCAGGACACGCCGCGTTGCCGAAAGTTCAACGCCTGCAGGACATCCTGTGCCGACGGCACCTCTCCGCCGCGTAAGTCGCAGACGGTCCAGGCGACTCGGATCGCCCGGTCGGCACCGCGGGCGGACATCCGGCCCTGCCGCAGCGCACTCTCCACCGGTGCCAGCGCATCGGCCGGCAGCCGGAAGCGCTGGCGCAGGACATGTCCCGGCACCTCGGCGTTGACGGTCCACCCGTACTCGGACCAGCGCCGCGCCGCGACCTGCCGCGCCAGCTCGACCCGTTCCCGCACGACGACACTGGATTCGGCGTCGGACGGGGTGAACGTTCCGGCGGCGTGCGCGTGCATCTGGACCCAGATGTCGATGCGATCCATCAGCGGCCCCGACAGTTTGCCCAGATACCTGCGGCGGGCCAGGGGCGCACAGATGCAGTCGACGTCGCGGGCGGGAGCACACGGGCAGGGGTTCGCCGCCAGGATGAGCTGGAAGCGTGCCGGATATCGAGCCACGCCGTCGCGGCGGGCGATGCGAACCTCGCCCTCCTCCAACGGAGTTCGCAACGCCTCCAGCACCTTGGTGCCGATCTCGGCACATTCGTCGAGGAAGAGGACACCGCGGTGCGCACGGCTGACGGCCCCCGGACGCGCGGATCCGGAACCGCCGCCGACCATCGCCGACACCGATGTCGAATGGTGCGGAGCCACGAACGGCGCCGTCGTGATGAGCGGATGATCGTCCGACAACGTCCCGGCCACCGAATGGATGGCGGTGACCTCCAGTGACTCCGATTCCGTCAACGCCGGCAGCAACCCCGGAAGTCGTTGCGCCAACATCGTTTTGCCGATGCCGGGCGGCCCGGTCAACAGCAGATGATGGCCGCCGGCCGCGGCCACCTCCAACGCCCAGCGCGCCTCGTCCTGCCCGACCACCTCGTTGAGATCGCCGATACTTCGCCGCGGGGCGGTGTAGCTGCCGTCCGGTGCCGACAGTTCGCCGTCACCGCGCAGCCAGTCGATGAGTGCCCGCAGTGTCGGCGCACCGAGCACGGTGATGCCGTCCACCAGCCCGGCCTCACCGAGCACCGACTCGGGCACCACGACGGTCCGGCGGCCCGCGGTGCGCGCCGCCAGGACGGCGGGGAGAATGCCGCGCACCCGCCGAACCCGGCCGTCGAGGGCCAGTTCGCCGAGCAGGACCGTACCGGCGAGCTTCGCGCCGGGCACCGAATCACCGGCGTGCAGTACGGCCGCGGCCAATGCCAGGTCGTACACGCTGCCGACTTTCGGCAGCGTCGCGGGCGACAGGGCGAGAATCACACGCCCGTCGGGCCACTTCTCCCCCGAGTTCGCCACCGCGGCCCGGACCCGGTCCCGCGATTCCTGCAACGTGGTGTCCGGACGCCCGACCAGGTGGACCGACGGCAGCCCCTGCCCGATATCGGCCTCGATCTCGACGAGTTGTCCGTCCACCCCGGTCACTGCCACCGAATGAGCGCGTCCCAGGGCCATCAGAAAGCCGCCCGGACATGCTCGATCTGCGGGTCCCGGCCCGGCAGCAGCAGGACCGACACCACATCGAAGCGGACCCGCCGCCACGGTCCGCTCTGTTCGGCCAGCCACAGCAGTGCGAGCCGCCGGATGCGCTGCTGTTTGGCGAAGGTCACCGACTCGGCCGGTGTGCCGAACCCCAGCCCGGAACGCGTCTTGACCTCGACGAAGGCGGTGGTATCGGACTCCCGGACGATGAGGTCCAGTTCCCCGTAGCGACACCGCCAGTTTCGTTCGACGATCCGCATCCCGGCCCCCTGCAGGAACTGCGAGGCCAGTTCTTCTCCGTGGGCGCCGAGCGCCAGATTGTGTGCCACCCGCTCAGGATGCCGTCGGCGTGATCGCGGCCTGCGGGCCTCACCTGCGGAAACAGAAAGTCTGTGGATGAACCCGGGGCTGTGGATCAACGGCGGTGCCGGCAACCGATCGCCCCAGGCGGGACGGGTCTCGCGGCCTACGACTATTCGGGCAGGCGCAGGTCCGGCTTCTCCAGTTCCTCGATGTTCACATCCTTGAACGTGATCACGCGGACGTGTTTGACGAAGCGGGCGGGCCGATACATGTCCCACACCCACGCATCCGACATCCGCACTTCGAAATACACTTCACCGTCGGCGTTCTGCGGGCGCAACTCGACAGAATTGGCCAGATAGAAGCGGCGTTCGGTCTCGACGACGTACGAGAACTGACCGACGATGTCCTTGTACTCGCGATACAGCGAGAGTTCCATCTCGGTTTCGTACTTCTCGAGGTCCTCGGCGCTCATGCCTCGCTCCGCTCGCTCATCGGGTGGAATATCCTCCTCTATCGCCACGAACGCTGTAGGTCACATCATCCCGCATGGGCCGGATCGGCAGCCACCCGCCCGGTCTCCCCGGCCTCGGTGCCCCGCACGTTGCGCCACGACCGGCGGTGTTCGTCGCTGGGCCCCAGCCGCTCCAGCGCCGCCAGATGTTCGGGCGTGTTGTAGCCCTTGTGCGCGGCGAAACCGTATCCGGGCAGGTCACGGTCCATCTCGACCATGATCCGGTCGCGGGTGACCTTGGCCAGAATGCTGGCCGCGGCAATACACGCCGCCGCCGCGTCACCGCCGATCACCGGCAGCGACGGAACGCTGATACCCGGCACCCGGAAGCCGTCGGTGAGTACGTAGCCGGGCCGCACCTCCAGACCCGCGACGGCCCGGCGCATGCCCTCGATATTGGCGAC
This sequence comes from Nocardia aobensis NBRC 100429, assembly GCF_000308375.1. GTDB lineage: Bacteria > Actinomycetota > Actinomycetes > Mycobacteriales > Mycobacteriaceae > Nocardia > Nocardia aobensis. The sequence goes on from NZ_BAFQ01000136.1 coordinate 10,958, forward strand.
GTGAATGCCGATCGCGTCGATCTCCCAGGCGGGGATCACCACGACCTTCCAGGCCAGCGCCCGGCGCACGATCACCGGATACAGCTGCTCGCGCACGGCCTCGGTCAGCTTCTTCGAATCGTCCAGTCCCGCAAGGGAATCGTACGCCTTGGGCGCGAGCAGACAGGCCGCGACCACGAGCGGGCCGGCGCAGCATCCCCGGCCGGCCTCGTCGACACCCGCGACGGGACCGAGGCCGCTGCGGATCAGCGCCGCTTCCAGGGTGCGCAGGCCACCGGCCCGCCGCATCACCACTCGCGGCGGCCAATCCCCTGTGCGAACCACCGGCCGGATGATCTTGCCGCCCTTACCGTTGCGCGTCGTGCGTCGCGATGTCTCCGCCACTGCACCTACCGTTCGACTATCCCGTGACTCGATTATCTCGCGCCGCGCGCCTCAGTTCGTCTGCGGATTCTGTGACTTGACCGGGCCGATCCGGTTCGGCGGCCAGATCTTGAACACCGCTTTGCCGCGCACAGCGTCGATCGGCACGGTACCGGAGTACTCGTCATCGACATGAGCGCGCGAATCCGCGGATTCGTTGCGGTTGTCACCCATCACCCACAGATTGCCGTCGGGCACCTTGACCGGGCCGAATTCACGACCGCGCGGGTCGATCGACAGCCCGCCGGCCACCTTGGTCGCATAGGCCAGCCCCGGCTGATAGGGATAGATGTAGTGCGCGTAGGGCTCGTCGAGCGGTTTGCCGTCGACCATCACCCGGCCCTGCGCATCGCAGCACTGCACGGTTTGACCGCCGGTCGCGATCACGCGCTTGACCAGGTCGTTCTCATCCGGCGGCACCAATCCGAAGAATGAGAAGAAGTTCTGCACACCGCGCACGGCGACATTGCTGGAGCGGTTGGAGTGGTAGGACTTGTTCCAGGAGCCGCTCGGTCCGACGAAGACCACGACGTCGCCGGGCTTGGGATCCCCGAAGTCGTAGCTCAGCTTCTCGACGTAGATCCGGTCGCCCGTGCAGCCGGCACAGCCGTGCAGGGTCGGTTCCATCGACTGTGACGGGATCACATAGGGCCGGCCGATGAAATTCACCACCAGCGCCGCGATCACGGCGGCGATGACGATCAGGATCGGCAGTTCCTGCCAGAAGGGCCGCTGCTTGCGCTTGCGCCTGCCCCGCCGGCTGCGCGATGCGGACTCGCCTTTGCGTTCGCCACCGGCACGGTTGTCATCGGCTCCGGGCACCGCCACCGACTCGCTTTCGTCTGCCACGCCGAACAGGTTATCCCGCAGCCATGTTCGTCGTCGCCCCGGCGCACCCTGCGCGCCGGGAAGGCGGGCATCTCGGGGCGCATCCCGGCCGGAAAAAGGAAAACCCCCGGTCGCGAGGACCGGGGGCGGGCGTGAACGGGCAGAGCCCTGATGTTCAGCGCTTCTCCTTGATCTTGGCGGCCTTGCCACGCAGATCGCGCAGGTAGTACAGCTTGGCCCGGCGGACGTCACCGCGGGTCACCACATCGATGTGGTCGATGTTGGGGCTGTGTACCGGGAAGGTGCGCTCGACACCAACGCCGAACGACACCTTGCGCACGGTGAAGGTCTCGCGGATGCCGCCGCCCTGGCGGCGGATGACCGCACCCTTGAAGACCTGGATGCGCTCCTTGTTACCTTCGATAACCTTCACGTGCACGTTCACCGTGTCACCCGGGCGGAAGTCCGGGATGTCGGTGCGCAGCGACTTTTCGTCGACGAAGTCGAGGGTGTTCATTTCCGTCCTTTGGAAGTTCGCGTGAACAGAGGAACCTGGCGGCAACTGCTCGGCCGGTTCGTGCTCCGGATAGTGGGCGGTGCGCCGGGCCGAATTCGCCCAGAGCAACCTGAGCATTGTGCCAGATCAGGCCGCTGCACGAAAAATCGCCCCCCGAAGTCCGCGCGGTCCGGGCGTCACTGTCCGGAATGGTGGGGGTGGGCCGCGGTCAGGCCGTCCGCATCGGCCGGTCGCGGCGTATCCGCAGGTGGCGACGTCTCGGCAGAGCTCGTCCGGACCGGCCCGTCGTGCATCGAGGCCCGCATGGCCCTGGTGCGCAGGTGGGCGGGCGGAGCGGGGACCACGGTCCGCGCCAACTCTTCCTCGGCGGCGCTGCGGACGTGGGCGACATCGGGCTTCCCGGCGACCAGATCCTGCACGAAAATCTTGGCCCGGATCACCGGGCGCCGGTACCGGCGTTCGCGCACGACTGCCCGGTACATCAGGCGGCGGCGCTCGCCGTAGCGCCAGCGCGCCCACGGCGCGCCCGGCCGGCTCAGCCGCAGGGCGCCCACGACCAGCAACGGCAGGAAGAACATGCCGAACAATCCGGTCCAGATCTTGCCCTTGGCGATGACGATCGCGGCCAGCACCAGATTCACCAGCGCGAAGATGCCGAGGAAGCTGCGCCCCGCGACGCTGCCGTCGTGCCGGATGTCGTTGACGTCGAGCAACCACAGCGGATGGAAGCCGAGCAACAGCAGCCCTGTGACGGCCACCGCGACGAACACCGCATCGACCGATGTGCGCCCCTGCTCCTCCCAGTACACGTCGCGCAGGTAATAGATCAGCGCGAATTCGTCGAGCACCAGCGCCGCACCGACACCGAACGTCGAGGCGAGCGCGGAGATGGTGCCGACCCCACTGTTGTAGGTCGCGACCATGCCCAGTCCCGACGTCAGCACCAGCACCACCCCGAACACCATGTGGTGGATGTGCACGTTGCCGGCGCGCAGGTTGCCGGGCCACCAGCGCACCTGCTTGCGAATCATCCGCACACTGAGCCGGATCAGCAGGAATCCGACGATGAAGCCGAGCAGGAAGCACAGCAACGGCAGGCGTCCCTCCGCGAGAATCGCGTCGTCGAACCAGCGCCGCACAGCCGTCGTCCCCTCACTCGGAACCGGGGTCGGGGTAGTGATGCCCCGCGGGGCCGATCACCGAGATCGAACCCGCGAGTCCATTGTCCCGTACCCGGCCGCCGCGGTCGGGACAAACCCGCATGCGACGGCCGCCGGGGTCCTACCGCCCGAAACCGGCGCGGCGCAGCGCATCCGCCATCGCGCCCGACGGCTCGGGCGCGCTGCGGCGCTGCTGGTTTCGGCCCTGCCCCTTGTTCTGGCCGCCGCTGTTCTGGCCGCCGCCGCGGTTCTGTCCACCGCGATCCTGACCGCCACGATCCTGGCCGCCACGGCCCTGATTGCCCTGGCCGCCGCGCGGCTGACCACCACGGTTCTGCCCGCCGCGCTGGCCCGCGCCGCCCTTCTCGGCCTTGCCGGCGCCGGGCTCGTCGTCCAGGCGCAGGCTCAGGCCGATGCGCTGGCGGGCGACGTCGACCTCCAGCACCTTCACCTTCACCACGTCACCGGACTTCACGATCTCGCGGGGATCGCGGACGAACGAATGCGACATCGCCGAGACGTGGACGAGTCCGTCCTGATGGACACCCACATCGACGAAGGCGCCGAAGGCGGCCACGTTCGTCACCACACCTTCGAGCACCATGCCGGGTTCGAGGTCGGCGACCTTCTCCACCCCGGCGGCGAATTCGGCGGTCTTGAACTCCGGGCGCGGGTCACGGCCGGGCTTCTCGAGTTCGGCGATGATGTCGGTGACGGTCGGCACACCGAATTTCTCGTCGGTGAATTCGCTCGGCCGCAGTGCCCGCAGGGCGGAGGTGTTGCCGATCAGGCCGGGTACGTCGCGTCCGGTCGCCTCCAGCATCCGGCGCACCACCGGATAGGCCTCGGGGTGCACGGCCGAGGAATCCAGCGGATCGTCGCCGCCGCGGATGCGCAGGAAGCCCGCGCACTGTTCGAACGCCTTGGGGCCCAGCCGCGGAACACCGAGCAGCGCGGTGCGACTGCGGAAGGGTCCGTTCTGATCACGATGCGCCACAATCGATTCCGCGACCGAGGACGCGATGCCGGAGACGCGGGACAGCAGCGGCACCGAGGCGGTGTTGACGTCGACACCGACCGCGTTCACCGCATCCTCGACCACGGCGCCCAGCGACCGGGCCAGCAACGTCTCGGAGACGTCGTGCTGGTACTGGCCGACGCCGATGGACTTCGGCTCGATCTTCACCAGTTCGGCCAGCGGATCCTGCAGCCGGCGCGCGATCGAGACCGCGCCGCGCAACGAGACGTCCAGTTCCGGCAGCTCCTGCGAGGCATACGCGGAGGCGGAATACACCGAGGCGCCCGCTTCCGACACCACGATCTTGGTCGGCTTCCGCGCGCCGGGCGTCGCACCGATCCGCGAAATCAGTTCCGCGGCAAGGGCGTCGGTCTCCCGGGAAGCGGTGCCGTTGCCGATCGCGATGAGCTCCACGTCGAACCGCGCCACCAGCGCGCCGAGGACGGCCAGTGACTTCTCGGTCTGCCCCTGCGGCTTGTGCGGGTAGATCGTCTCGGTGGCCACCACCTTGCCGGTGCCGTCCACCACGGCCACCTTCACGCCGGTGCGGTAGCCCGGATCCAGGCCCATGGTGGTGCGGGTGCCGGCCGGTGCGGCGAGCAGCAGGTCACGCAGATTGGCGGCGAAGATGTCGACGGCGTCCTTCTCCGCGGACTGCCGCAACCGCATCCGGATATCGATGCCGAGGCTGACCTGCAGCTTGGTCCGCCACGCCCAGCGCACCGTGTCCAGCAGCCAGGTGTCGGCCGGGCGCCCCTGGTCGGCGATGCCGAACTTGTGCGCGATGCGGCCCTCGTAGATGGTGCGCTGCCCCGGTTCCGGTTCCTCGGTGTCGGGTTCGAGCGACAGGCTCAGCACGTCTTCCTTCTCGCCGCGCAACAGCGCGAGGATGCGGTGCGAGGGCAGTTTGGCGAAGGGTTCGCTGAATTCGAAGTAGTCGGCGAATTTGGCCCCGGCCTCTTCCTTGCCGGTCCGGACCCGAGAGGTGACCTGTCCGCGCTCCCACATCAATTCGCGCAGTTCACCGACGAGGTCGGCGTCTTCGGCGAATCGCTCCACGAGAATCGCGCGGGCGCCGTCGAGCTGTTCGGCGGTGTAGCCGGCCGGATCGGTGGCGGGGTCGCCGATGAGGGCGTCCGCGACCGGCTCGTGCCCGGCTTCGCGGGCGATCTGCGCCTTGGTGCGCCGCTTGGGCTTGTAGGGCAGGTAGATGTCCTCGAGGCGGGCCTTGGTCTCCGCGAGCATGATCTGCTGTTCCAGCGCGGCATCCAATTTGCCCTGCCCGCGAATGGATTCCAGGATCGAGTTCCGGCGCTCGTCGAGTTCGCGCAGGTAGTGCAGCCGCTCCTCCAGTTGCCGCAGCTGCGCGTCGTCGAGCCCGCCCGTCACCTCCTTGCGATAGCGGGCGATGAACGGCACGGTCGACCCGCCGTCGAGCAGCTCTACGGCGGCACGGACCTGTTCGTCACGGACCGAGAGCTCCTCGGCGATCCGCCTGCCGACACTGGCCAGGCGGACCTTGCCGGTGGCGGGGGCATCGGCCGGAGCGGTGCCCACGGAGGCTTCCGTGCCGGTGGTTGCTTCGGTGCTGACGGGTTCGGAGGCTGTCGTCACGCTGGCTGACACTACCGTCGGCCGCCGACAGCAGACCAGGTGGAGCGGCCGGTGCTCGCACAGCCGCACCCGGTGTCGGCGCGCCAGGGACGGGAACGGCCGAAAATTGGCTGGCCACAGCCTCGCCGATCTCGTCACCGCGATCGACCCCGATGTTCCCGGCGGCCGCACATCCGCACCCCGTCACGGGCGCGTCGGCGATGTTCGGCACGCGATACGACGGCGGCGCGAATGCCGGATCACGGCGCGGTGAAGTCCTGTCGCGCAGAGTTTTCGGTTACTCCGGCGGCAGCAGATCCGGGCGCCGCTGCCTGGTCCGCAGCACCGATTGGTCATGCCGCCACGCCTCGATGCGCGCGTGATTGCCCGACAGCAGAATTTCGGGCACATCGAGTCCGCGCCAGCTCACCGGCCGGGTGTAGCTGGGGCCTTCGAGCAAGCCGTCGGAGAACGAATCCTGTTGGTGGGAGGCCTGATTGCCCAGTACCCCGGGGATCAGGCGCACCACCGCCTCGGTCATCACGAGCACGGCGGCCTCCCCGCCGATCAGGACGTAGTCGCCGATGCTGACCTCTTCCACCCGGACCCGGCGGGCGGCATCGTCGAAGACACGCTGATCGATACCCTCGTAGCGGCCGCAGGCGAAGACCAGATGCGATTCGGCAGACCAGCGCTGGGCCGTCTCCTGAGTGAACGGCACGCCGGCCGGCGTCGGGACGACGAGCAATGCCTCGTCCGGGCACACCTCGTCGAGCGCATCACCCCAGACGACGGGTTTCATGACCATGCCCGGACCGCCCCCGTAGGGCGCATCGTCGACCGACTGGTGCACATCGTGGGTCCAGCGCCGCAGATTGTGCACGTCGAGTTCGACAATGCCCTTCTCGATCGCCTTGCCCAGCAACGCCGTTCGCAGCGGCTCGAGATATTCGGGGAAGATGGTGACGACGTCGATGCGCAGAGCTGACGAGCGCTGCGCGGGTTCGTCGGCTCCGGTGGCCATCACTACTCCTCGTCCAGCAGGCCTTCGGGTGGGTCGATCACGATCACGCCCTCGGCGAGCGACACGGTCGGCACGATCGCGGTGACGAAGGGCACCAGAATTTCACGACCGGCGCGCCCCCCGGCGCCCGCACCGGCCCGGATCGACAGCAATTCGCCTGCGGCCGAATGCAATACCTCGTTCACGGTGCCGATCTCGGTCCCGTCCGCGAGCCGCACGCTCAGTCCCTCGAGCTCGTGATCGTAGAACTCGTCGGGATCCTCCGAGGGCGGAAGATCATCGGTGTCGACGAGAAACAGAGTGCCGCGCAACGCATCCGCGGCGGTGCGATCGCCGACACCCTCGAGACGGACGAGAAGCCGGCCCGAATGCTCTCGGGCCGACTCCACCGTGAATATGTCCACCGCCTCACTTCTCGGCGCCCGGCCACGCAGGCGGGCGCCGGGAGCGAAGCGGAGTTCGGGTTCGTCGGTACGTACCTCGACCACGAGTTCGCCGCGCACACCGTGCGATTTGGCGACCCGCCCGACTACCAGTTCCATCTACTGATCGGTGTCGACCACGTCGACCCGGATACCCCGGCCACCGATACCGGCGACCAGGGTGCGCAGCGCGGTCGCGGTACGACCGCCGCGGCCGATCACCTTGCCCAGATCGTCCGGGTGGACGTGGACCTCGACGGTGCGTCCCCGCCGGCTGGTGATCAGATCGACGCGCACGTCGTCCGGATTGGCGACGATGCCGCGCACCAGGTGCTCGACGGCATCGGCGACGACCGCACTCATTACTCGGCAGCCTCGGTCGCGGCCTCGGCCTCACCCTCGCCCTCGGCGGCCTTGGACTTCTTCTTCTTGGGGGTGACGGCCTCGGCGACCGGCTCGCTGTCGGCGGCGGCCAGGGCGGCGTTGAACAGGTCCAGCTTGCTCGGCTTGGCGGCCTTGACCTTCAGGGTGCCCTCGGCGCCCGGCAGGCCCTTGAACTTCTGCCAGTCACCGGTGATCTCCAGCAGACGCTTGACCGGCTCGGTCGGCTGCGCGCCGACGCCCAGCCAGTACTGCACGCGCTCGGAGTCGACCTCGATCAGCGAGGGCTCTTCCTTCGGGTGGTACTTGCCGACGTTCTCGATGGCGCGGCCGTCGCGGCGGGTGCGCGCATCGGCGATGACGATGCGGTACTGGGGGTTGCGGATCTTGCCCAGACGGGTCAGCTTGATCTTGACAGCCATGGCTGTATCGATGCCTTTCGATGGCGGCCGCCCGGGGGCAGCCTGAGTGGTCACGGCGCAATTCAGCAGCCCGCACGGGGTGTGGGCCCGGTTTTGCGTTGAGTGTGTGACCGCCGCGCGGTACGTAACCGGAGACGGGCTGACACTGTCCTCGAACACGGCCCCGCGAGCGGGTCGCGGTCGTCGACGAGGACGGTCGTTCATTGTGCCAGATGCGCCCGCACCCGGAGAAATCGCCCTTGCATCGAGCGGACCGTTCGCCGAGCATGCGGAGATCGATGACCAGCGCCGTTGCCGAACGTTCGTCGCGCCGACGCCCCTACCGGTGTCCGGTGACGGGATCGCGGCCCGGGTACACCCGCCCGCGCAGGACGACGTATGCCGGGGCGTCGAGCGCGTCGCGGCTCGACCGCGGATCGGTGCGGTAGACGACGAAATCGGCCGGTGCGCCGTCCTCGATACCCGGTCGGCCGAGCCATTCACGCGCCCGCCACGACGCCGCCGCCAGCGCCTCGTGCCGCGACAACCCGGCCCCGGCCAGCGCGTCGATCTCGTCGGCGATACGGCCGTGCACGATCGAACCGCCGGCGTCGGTGCCGGTGTAGATCGGCACCCCCGCCGCATGGGCGTCGGCGACGGTGTCGCGGACCCGGCGGTGCAGATCGCGCATATGGGCGGCGTAGACCGGGAATTTGCCGGCGCTGTCGGCGATATCGGGGAAGGTGTCGATATTGACCAGGGTGGGCACCAGGGCGGTGCCGTGTTCGGCCATCATCTCGATGGTGTCGTCGGTGAGTCCGGTGCCGTGCTCGAGGCAGTCGATGCCGGCGCTGATCAGGCCGGGCAGCGCGTCCTCGCCGAAGACGTGCGCGGTGACGCGGGCGCCCTCCCGGTGGGCGGCGTCGATGGCCTCCTTCAGGATCGCGTCGCTCCACAGCGGCCGCAGATCACCGGCGGACCGATCGATCCAGTCGCCGACGATCTTGACCCAGCCGTCGCCGAAGCGGGCCTGTTCGGCGACGATCTCGGGCAGGTCGCGCTCGTCGTCCAGTTCGATGCCCAATTCGCGGATATACCGCTTGGGGCGAGCGATGTGGCGGCCGGCCCGGATGATCTTCGGCAGTTCGTGGTGGTCGTCGATGAAGCGGGTATCGATGGGCGATCCGGCATCGCGCAGCAGCAGCGCCCCCGCATCGCGTTCCACCTCCGCCTGCGCGATCGCACCCGCGCGGTCCTCGTGCCCGCCGCCGTAGCGAATGCCGACGTGACAGTGGGCGTCGACGAGGCCGGGCACGAGCCAGCCTGTGTCACACAGGGTTTCGGCATCGGGCACCGGCTCGTACGAGATCGTCCCGTCGCGAACCCACAGATCGCGCACCTCGTCGTCGGGAAGAACCACCCCGCGCACATGCATCCGCATACCGCCTCCTGACCACGTCGCCCGCTCCGGCCGCACCGCCGCTCCCCAAACTACCGCTGCGATCGCGACGGAGTGCGCACGAGATGCGTGGTCGACGAGTCCCCGAACAACGATGCGGACGGCACCACCAGGCGCAGCCCGCATCGCTCGCTACACAACTCAGTTCTTCGGGAACTTCAGCTTGCTCAGATCGAATCCCTCCAGGCCCGGCGGCAATTCGTCCAGCCCCGCGGGCATATTCGACAGATCCGGCATCCCGGCCGCGGGCATCCCCGGCATTCCGCCCGGCAGACCCGGCATCCCCGGGAACCCTCCGCGCATCCCCTTCGGCGGCGTCGGTCCGCGTCCGCCCTTCTTGCCCTTCTTCCCCTTCTTGCCCTTGGCGTTGCGGCGCGCGCCCGGCAGACCCATCTGCCGGCCCATCGCGGCCATCATCTTGCGGGCTTCGAAGAAGCGGTCGACCAGCTGGTTCACATCGGTGACGGTGACGCCGGAGCCGTTGGCGATGCGCAGGCGGCGGGAGGCGTTGATGATCTTCGGATTGGCCCGCTCGGCGGGGGTCATACCGCGGATGATGGCCTGCACCCGGTCGAGTTGTTTGTCGTCGACCTGGGCCAGCACGTCCTTCATCTGGCCGGCGCCCGGCAGCATGCCGAGCAGGTTGCCGATCGGGCCCATCTTGCGGATGGCCAGCATCTGGTCGAGGAAGTCCTCGAGGGTGAGTTCGCCGGAGCCGATCTTGCGGGCGGCCTCCTCGGCCTGCTGCTGGTCGTAGACCTGTTCGGCCTGTTCGATCAGGGTGAGCAGATCACCCATGCCGAGGATGCGGCTCGACATGCGGTCGGGGTGGAAGACGTCGAAGTCCTCGAGCTTCTCACCGGTGGAGGCGAACAGGATCGGGACGCCGGTGACCTCGCGGACCGACAGCGCGGCGCCACCGCGGGCGTCACCGTCGAGCTTGGTCAGCACGACACCGGTGAAGCCGACGCCGTCCCGGAAGGCCTCGGCGGTGCTGACGGCGTCCTGGCCGATCATGGCGTCGAGGACGAACAACGTCTCGTCCGGGTGCACCGCGTCGCGGATGCCGGCGGCCTGGCGCATCAACTCCTCGTCGATACCCAGGCGACCCGCGGTGTCGACGATGACGATGTCGTAGTGCTTCTGCTCGGCTTCCTCGATGCCGGCCTCGGCGACCCGGATCGGGTCGGCGGCGGTGACGCCGAGGGCGTTGTCGCCTCCGCCGATCGACGTCCCCGGATGCGGGGCGAACACCGGCACACCGGCCCGTTCGCCGACCACCTGCAGCTGGGTGACGGCGCCCGGCCGCTGCAGGTCACAAGCCACCAGCAACGGGGTATGCCCCTGGCCCTTGAGCCATTTCGCGAGCTTGCCCGCGAGCGTGGTCTTACCGGCACCCTGCAGACCGGCGAGCATGACGACCGTGGGCGGGTTCTTCGCGAATTGCAGACGCCGGGTCTCGCCACCGAGGATGCCGATCAATTCCTCGTTGACGATCTTCACGACCTGCTGCGCGGGATTCAGCGCGGCCGATACCTCGGCGCCCTTGGCGCGTTCCTTGACGCGGGCGATGAACTGCCGCACGACCGGCAGCGCCACGTCGGCCTCGAGCAGAGCCAGCCGGATCTCGCGCGCGGTCGCGTCGATATCGGCCGGTGACAGACGCCCCTTGCCACGCAGATCCTTCAGGGCACCGGTCAACCGGTCGGAAAGGGATTCGAACACCGATCGCGCTCCTGGTCTCGTCGAGGGACGTCACTCGGGTTACCAGGGTACGGGCAACTCCGCGATCGGTGGATTCGCCCTAGTCCAAGGCCTGCCGCCGACCGGGCGGCAGGCCCGTCACCGGGACTGCGGTCAGGACAGCGCGCTGTGCCGCGGCCGCGGGGCCCGGCTGAAGTCGTGCTGTTCGTAGGCCACCAGATAGACCGCCTCGCGGCCGGTCAGCCCCAGTGGCAGTGCCATGGCGTCCAGGGTCGCCCAGTCGGAGTCACCTGGCGTGCCGTCGACGAGCGCGCCGGCCAGCTTCATGGCCGCCACCGCCTGACCGCCGGTCAGCGTCCGGCCCGGAAGCCAGGAAACCACCCAATGGTCGCCGCCGACACAGCGAGCGATGTGGTGGGTCGAATCGCTGGTGATCATGGATGAGGACACGACTTCGTTTGCCATCGACCTGCTCCCCTCAACGCACCCAACTCGCCGGACAGGTACAGCAACAGCTCGAACAGCTAGCGATCACGATCAACTTCACGATCTACACAGATCGTAGAGTGGCAGACATCACATCCAGCAGAGGTTGCCGCAACGATCTGGTTACCTCACTACGGACCAAACGACCAGGTTGGCCCGATAACCGGCGGGAGGTTGGTAAACCTAACCGGCATCGGCGCCGGTGTCCGTTTCGCTCGGTTTCTTCGGCTCCTGATGCGGGACGACCCCCAGTAGCGCCGCCTCGATGGCACGGCGCCGCGGCGGAGTGTCGTCCTCGCCCAGGCCGAGGCCGAACGAGTCGACCACCACCGAGCCCATCGTGTCCGCTTTCGCCCACCGCACATCCGCACCCTGGGCGGCCAGCGCCGCGGCCAACCGGCTGAGCAGGCCGATGCGGTCCTCGGCGCGCAGTTCGAGCACCACCTCGCCGGGCCGGTCGACCTCGGTCCAGATCACCTTCGGCTGAGCCTGCGCGTACCGGCTGGTCCGAGCCGCCGCCTCACGCTCCTTGTCCGCCAGCACGGAAGCCAGCTTCAGATCGCCGTTGATCGCGCGGATCAGCTCCTGGCGCAGCAAACCGGCGTCGGGCGGATTGCCGAAAGTCGGTGTCACCACGAAGGTGTCGATCGCAGTGCCTCCGGAAGCCGTCAAGGTCGCGGAGAGCACCCGCAGGGAGTGCAGGGCGAGCACCCCGGCCGCTTCCGAGAGCAGACCCGGAGTATCGGGAGCCACGACCGTGACGGTGTGGATGTAGCGCCCGTCACCGGGCGCCAATTCCACATGCACGCCACCGGCCGCGACCTTGTCCATGACAGCCGCGTCGACCACCGTCGGCGTGGGCGAAACCCGTTGCGGTGCGGGCTCTCCCGCCATCGCGGCTTCGCCGCGGCGCACGAGTTCCCCGATCAGGGACGCCTTCCACTCCCCCCACACACCCGGACCGGTCGCCAGCGAATCGGCCTCGGCGAGGGTGTGCAGCAGATCCAGCAGCTGGCGGTCACCGCCCAACGCGTCGACCACACGGGCGGCGGTCGCCGGATCGTCGAGATCGCGCCGGGTCGCTGTTTCGGGCAGCAGCAGGTGATGCCGCACGATCGTGGCCAGGCTGCGCACATCGTCGGGCCACAGACCCAGCCGATGACCGATCCGGTCGGCCAGTTCGGCACCCACCACGCTGTGATCCTCGGTGCGGCCCTTGCCGATATCGTGCAGCAACGCTCCGAGCAGCAGCAGATCCGGCCGGGCGACCCGGGTGCTCAGCGCACTGGCGTAGGCGACGGTTTCGACCAGGTGGCGGTCGACGGTCCAGGTGTGCACGGCATCGCGCGGCGGCAGGTCGCGCACCGCTCCCCATTCCGGAAAGAGCCTGCCCCACAAGCCCGTTCGATCCAGGGCCTCCACCGCGTCGATAGTGTTGCGGCCGGCGCCGAGCAGCACCAGCAGATCGTTGAGCGCCTCGCGCGGCCACGGCTCGCGCAGTTCGGGAGCGTCTTCGGACAGGCGGTTGAGGGTGGTCGCCGACATCGGCAGGCCGGTGCGCGCCGAGGCGGCGGCGACCCGCAGGATCAGGCCGGGATCGCGCCGCGGCCGCGCGTCGCGGGCCAGCACCACCTCGCCCGCGTGTTCGACCACGCCCTCGTCGAGCGGTCGGCGAACGGGCAGACGCCGCAACCGGGCCAGACCGCGGCGCGGCAGCGCGTTGCCGGCGGTGCGCAGGCCGACGTCGACCGAGTAGACGACCGTGCGCGCCGCATCGCTGAGCGTGCGCGCCAGATCGAATCGATCGCCGATGCGCAGCGCGGCGCCGATCTCGTCCGCGTCCTGGGCGCGCAGCTGATCGCGGGAACGCCCGGCCACTCGATGCAGTTCGGTCCGCACGTCGAGCAGCCGGCGGTGGGCGGCCTCGAGACCTCCGCCGGGAACGTCGGGGCCCAGGCCGGGCATGGCGTCGGTCAGCTGGGCGATGGCCAGCGCGTCGAGCAACTGGATATCGCGCAGCCCACCGCGACCGCTCTTGAGGTCGGGTTCGGCGCGATGCGCGATCTCGCCGTTGCGCTTCCACCGCGCCTGCGCCTGTTCCACCAATTCGCCGAAGCGGGAACGGATTCCGGTACGCCATTCGCGGCGCACGCCCCCGATGAGCAGATTGCTCAGCTCCGCGTCGCCGACGATGTGGCGGGCATCGAGCATGCCCAGCGCGGCGGTGAGATCGTCGGCGGCCACGCGCAACGCCTGCGGCACGGTCCGCACGCTGTGATCCAGTTTGATGTGGGCGTCCCACAACGGATACCAGAGCCGATCGGCCACCTCGGCTACCCGCGCGGGATCGACATCGTCGTGCAGCAACATCAGATCCAGATCGGAATACGGCAGCATCTCGCGCCGGCCCAGTCCTCCGACCGCCACCACGGCCAGCCCGCTGTCGGCGGTGATGCCCAGCTCCGCGCCCTTGGTGGTCAACCACAGCTCGTGCAGGTCGACCAGCGCCTGCCGCAGCGCCTCGGCGCTCAGCCGCGGGCGCCGGGGATCACCACCGTCGAGCAGTTGATCTCGGGCGGCCACCAGTTCCTTGGCGCCCTGGGACAATTCGTCTGCACTCATACCCGCAACCACCACCCGTATCATGCGGGCAGCCCCGTCCCCGGCCGGTGCCAGGAGCGGGGCTGCCCGAATCCTTCATCTCCTATAGTGCGTCGGCACCGCGTTCACCGGTTCGGACCCGGATCACCGATTCGACCGGGGTCACCCAGACCTTGCCGTCACCGATCTTGCCGGTGCGCGCGGCCTCGACGATCACCTCGACAACCTTTTCGACCGAGGCGTCGTCCACGACGACCTCGACCCGTACCTTCGGCACGAAATCGACCGAGTACTCCGCGCCGCGGTAAACCTCGGTGTGCCCCTTCTGGCGGCCGTACCCCTGGACTTCGCTGACCGTCATTCCCAGCACACCGGCCTGCTCGAGCCCGGACTTGACGTCCTCGAGTGTGAACGGTTTGACGATTGCAGTGATCAGTTTCATTGCGTCATGCCTCCTTGACGGCGGTACGTGCCGTGCCACCCACAGCAGCGAAATCGTATGACGTCTCCGCGTGCTCCGACTCGTCCATACCCTTGAACTCGTCTTCCTCGGAAGCACGAATGCCGATCGTGTACTTGATGATCAGACCCAGAATCAGCGAGACGACGAAGGAGAACGCCAGCACGGTGAAGGCGCCGACGGCCTGCTTGCCGAGCTGATCGAAACCGCCGCCGTAGAACAAGCCCTTCGCGCCGCCGGCGCCCGCACCCGATTCCGGGGTGAGGAACAGACCGATCAGCAGCGTACCGACCACACCGCCGACCAGGTGCACGCCGACCACGTCGAGCGAGTCGTCGAAACCGAGCTTGAACTTCAGCCCGACCGCCAGCGCGCACAGCACACCGGCCACCGCGCCGATCACCAGCGCGCCCAGTACGTTCACCGACGAGCAGGACGGCGTGATCGCGACCAGGCCGGCGACGATGCCCGAGGCGGCGCCGAGGCTGGTGGGCTTGCCGTCGCGGAACTTCTCCACGACCAGCCAGCCGATCATCGCGGCGCAGGTGGCGAAGGTGGTGGTCAGGAAGGTGGAGCCGGCCAGGCCGTTGGAGCTCACCGAGGAACCGGCGTTGAAGCCGAACCAGCCGAACCACAGCAGACCGGCGCCGAGCATGACGAAGGGCAGGTTGTGCGGGCGCATCGGCGTCTTCGGCCAGCCCTTGCGCTTGCCGAGCACCAGGCACAGCGCCAGGCCCGCGGCACCGGCGTTGATGTGCACCGCGGTACCACCGGCGAAGTCGATGGCCTGCAGCTTGTTCGCGATCCAGCCGCCGTGGTGGACGATGTTGCCCGCGGCGTCCTTGACGTCGAAGTCGAACACCCAGTGCGCGACCGGGAAGTAGACGATGGTCGACCACGCGATCGCGAAGACCACCCATGCGCGGAACTTCATGCGGTCGGCGACCGCACCCGAGATCAGAGCCACGGTGATGATGGCGAACATCAGCTGGAACGCCACGAACACCGTCATCGGAATGGTGCCGGCCAGCGGGATGTTCACCTGATCCACCGCCGACGCGCCGGTCGACGGGTCCGCCGGGCTGGCCTTGACGGCATTGGTGCCGATCAGGCCCTTGAGCCCGAAGAACTGGGCGGGGTTGCCGATCAGGCCGAATTTGTTGTCACCGAATGCCTCGGAAAAGCCGTAGAGCGACCACAGCACGCCGACGATGCCCATCGCGCTGATGCTCATCATGATCATGTTGAGCACGTTCTTCGAGCGGACCATACCGCCGTAGAAGAACGCCAGCCCTGGGGTCATCAACAAAACGAGCGCGGAGCTCGCCAGCATCCACGCGGTGTCGCCGGTGTCGGGCACACCGAGCAAGGGATACGCCACCTTGTTCCTCCTCATCTCGGGCCCGGCCGAAACTGCGGCAAACGAGCCTGCACAGAAGGGTCGCGATCTGGTGTTTCATCCGTGCCGCCGCGATGTTTCGCATGCGTGAACGGATCCGCTTGCCGTGTTGCTACCAGGTTTCAGCGCGCACACAGCGCATGTCGGCGCACTGTGAGGATCGTGTCGAAATGAGGAGGAACTGCCGTTTTCGCTGCTCGCCGCTACCCGAGGAGGGCGTCGACGAATGCGGATGGTTCGAAGGGGGCCAGATCGTCGGCGCCCTCGCCGAGGCCGACCAGTTTCACCGGCACGCCGAGCTCGTGCTGCACCTGGAAGACGATGCCGCCCTTGGCGGTGCCGTCGAGTTTGGTGAGTACCACGCCGGTGATGTCGACGACCTCGGCGAAGACGCGGGCCTGGGTGAGCCCGTTCTGGCCGACGGTCGCGTCGAGCACCAGCAGGACTTCGTCGACGGCGGCCTTCTTCTCCACCACGCGCTTGACCTTGCCCAGCTCGTCCATCAGGCCCGTCTTGGTGTGCAGACGGCCGGCGGTGTCGACGAGGACCGCGTCGACACCCTCTTCGATGCCGGTGCTGACCGCGTCGAAGGCCACCGATGCCGGATCGGCACCCTCGCGGCCGCGGACCGTATCGGCGCCGACCCGCTCACCCCAGGTCTGCAGCTGGTCGGCGGCGGCGGCGCGGAAGGTGTCGGCGGCGCCGAGCAGTACGCGCCGGCCGTCGGCGACCAGGACGCGCGCCAGTTTGCCGGTCGTGGTGGTCTTACCGGTGCCGTTCACACCGACGACCAGCAGGATCGACGGATGGTCGGCATGCGGCAGCGCCCGGATCGCACGATCCAGGTCCGGGCGCAGGGCCTCGATCAGCACATCCCGCAGGACTTGCCGCGCTTGCTCGGCGGTGCGCACGCTGCGCGCGGCCAATTCCTCGCGCAGCCGCTCGACCACGGTCGTCGTGACCGAGGTGCCGAGGTCGGCCATGACCAGGGTGTCCTCGATCTCTTCCCACGAGTCCTCGTCGAGGTCACCGCCGCCGAGCAGGCCGAGCAGGCTCTTGCCGACCGCGTTCTGCGACCGCGAGAGCCGCCCGCGCAGGCGGGTCAGGCGGCCGGCGGTGGGTTCGATCTCCTCCACCGCGGTGGGCTGGGGCGCCGGTGCGGTGGGGGTCGGTGCTGTCGGAGTAGGTGCGGTCGGGGTGCTCGGCGCCGTGGTCGGAGCCGAATCCACCGGAGCGGATTCGGGTGTCTCGACGGGGGCGGGCGTGACCGCGGTGGCGCCGTCGGTCGACGGCGGCGCGGCGGGGCCCTCGGCCGGGGCTTCCGGGGCTTCCGGGGCGGCCACACCGTCGCCGGGGGTTTCCGTCGTTTCCGGTTCGATGGTCGGCGCGGTCGCGCTCGCCCCGTCCACCGGGCGGTCGGCGAGGGTTTCCGGTTCCGGCAATCGCACGTCGGTGATGGTCCGGCGCACCGAGTCGCGCGGGATGGCGGCGTCGTCGCCGACGTGCGGCTGACCCTCGTCGTCGGTGCGTTCGATCGGGACCGGTTCGGGCCGCGGTGGGGTCAGCGTGCCGGAGCCCGCACCGCCCTGACTGAAGTTGAAGCCACCGGCTGCGGTGTACCCGCCCGATCGGTCGGTCAGCTGCTTGTCCTGCTCCTCCGCCGGGGTGATACTCACTCGGCGGCGCTTGTACAGGACGAATCCGGCAACGAACGCCACCAGTAGTACGGCGACGATCGCGGCGATCAGAATCCAGGCTTGCGCAGTCACGGTTCCCATCCTGTCAGAACCCGCGAACGCGCCTGCGTGGCGGCAGGCGGGTGTTGCGCCCGCGACGGTACGGGCGATTCGTCACTATCCGCGCAACTGTCCGAGTACGTCCGACACGCCGACGACGTCGGACGATAAGCCGTCCGGCCACGCATCACCGGCAACCGTCCCGATACCAACCGCCCAAGGCGCGGCGAATCCGACACAGAGACAATAGGATCGGCTCGTGACCGATCGAAATGTGCTTGGGGGACCGCTGGAGGAGTGTGGCACCGATCCTCTCACCGGCTTCTACCGGGACGGCTGCTGCAGCACCGGCCCCGAGGATCTGGGTAGCCACACCGTCTGCACTGTTGTGACCCAGGAGTTCCTGGAGCATCAGAAATCGATCGGCAACGATCTGCTGACCCCACGCCCGGAGAACAATTTCCCCGGACTGCAACCCGGCGACCGCTGGTGTGTGGTCGCGGTGCGGTGGCTGCACGCCCATGAGGACGGGGTGGCCGCGCCGGTCGTCCTGGCCGCGACCCACGAGAACGCACTCGAGGTCGTGCCGATGGAAACCCTGCGCAAATACGCCGTCGACGTCCCCGACGACGTGAGCGACCTGTTGTAGTCGCTCGCCGGATCGGCGATCGGGCGAGCGTCACGCAGCCGCGAACAGGCGGACCGCGGTATTGCGCAACCCGATAGCCGGACGCGACCCGGGCACCATCAGCGCCGAGGCGAATCGAACCCCTCGATGTGATGCGCCGATCCGATCGCGATGCCGCCGCTCGTAGCGTTCCCACGCCGTATCCGGATCGTGCGGCGCCCGCGCCAGCTCCTCGGCCAGGGTGTGTGCGCCCGCGATGGCCAGGCTCGATCCGTCGCCGAACAGCGACAGGCATGAGGCGGCGTCTCCCACGACGGCGACCCGGCCCCGCGACCAGCGCGGAAGCGACACCTTACTGACGGCGTCGAAGTAGAGCTCACCCCCGGCGCGCACCTCGTCCAGCACATCCTCGAACGGTCCCATCCGCCCGGCGAATGCCGCGACCAGCAATCGGCGCTGCGCCTCACCGTCGCGGTGATCCAGACCGGCCACCGGCGCGCGCCGGAACATGAAGGCCGCGATCGGACGGCCACCGGCGGGATGGACCGAGACCGACCGCCCCGGCGAGTTGTACATGACCACCTCGTCCCCGGCGCCCGCCGCCCGCGTGAGGGGCACGGTGGCGATGTAGATCCCCATGTGCCGCACGAATTCCCGGTCGTCGCCGAAGGTCAGCCGGCGCACCGCCGAATGCAGGCCGTCGGCGCCGAGCACGTAGTCGTAGTGCGCCCGCTCCCCCGACTCGAACCCGACGGTGACTCCCGACGAGGACTGCTCGATCTCGGAAATACTGTCACCCCAGCGCATCTCGACGTGGTCGCGGGAGGCCCCGGCGAGAATGGTGGCGAGATCGGCGCGAGCGAGCTCCACCTCACCGCGCTCTCGATCGCCGACGCGCATCGAGGCGCGCCCACGGCCCCGCGCATCGACGAACCGCAGGCGATCCACGGCCGTTGCGGCAGCATGCAATTCGGGCAGCACGCCCATGGCGCTCACCACTTCGAGCGCCGGTCCGCGCACGTCGACCGGGTTGCCGCTGGAGCGCAGCCCGGCAGCCCGCTCGACCACGGTCACCTCGAATCCGTGTCGGCTCAGCCAGTAGGCCAGCGTCGATCCCGCGATCCCCGCGCCGGAGACGAGTACGTCAACCATGTCGCCACCTTTCTCAAGTGGACGATTTTCGTCCGCTTAGGTCGATGGTAATTTAAACGGACGCAATTCGTCCACTTGTTGAGCACGATTGGAGCCGCCGATGGTTTCGGAGCCGATCGACCCGGAGTCCCTGCGAGCCGACGCGCGCAGCAATCGCGATCACATCCTGCTGGCCGCCCTGGACGTCTTCGCCGAGCGCGGCACCGATGTCCCGATGAAGCTGATCGCCGATCGCGCCGGGGTCGGAGTCGGCACGCTGTATCGCCGGTTCCCCGACCGCGATGCCTTGGTGGTCGCCACCGCCCAGGCACACCTGAACCGCCTCGCCCGCATGGCCGAATCGGCGGGTGCGCAGGAAGCGACGGCATGGGACGGGTTGTGCCGGTTCCTGCGCGAGTGCGCACTGCTGCGCCTGGGTGCGCTGGCGGCGGCCATCGAACCGGCCGTCCACGTGATGGTCCGCACCGACCCGCGGATCGGCGCGGTGCGTGCGGGAGTTCTGGACCGGATCGGCGAATTGATCCGGCGAGCCCAGCACGACGGCGACCTGCGCACCGATGTCGGCCTCACCGAAGTCGGTCTCCTGATGACGGTGCAGGTCTACGCCCAGCCCGGGGAGTCTTATCCGGCGGCGGTGGACCGAGTGCTCGCCATTGTGTTCGACGGGCTGCGGCCGGCGGCGCGCTGAATCGGTCTGCACGCCCGCGGCCGGATGGCCGCAGACGGGTACCGCAGAACCCGGTCCGTCGACGAAGTGCCGAACCCCATGGCGCCGTGGATCACTCGATGCCGACCGGATTCCTTCCCGCCGCACTCGCGGCACGACGCAGCCGGTGGGCCTTCTGCCTGCACGCGGACGAGCAGTACCGGGCGGGCCGTCCGGTCTCCGCATGCGCCACGTGCGCCCCGCAGATCGGGCAACTCCCGCTGTCACGATTCCCGTCGGCCACCGTCGTTTCGTTACGGCCGAGAGAAAAATTCGCCGGTTTCGTTACGGCCGAGTCGGCTCGCATCGCCGCCAGCAGCATGGCGGCGGGGCGGGACAGTTCGTCGCGGGCAGTCGAAACACGCTGCATGGCAACGCAACCGGCGAAGATCGCCAGCACGTCGGCCAGGGTCAGGTCGGCACGCACCCCGCCCGCACGCCGCGCCGCCTCCAGCAGCTGCCCGAGGGCGAGGTGAAATCGCTCGCCCGCATCCCGGAGCAGCATCCGTGGCCAGCCGTCGTCGGCGTCGAGCAGATCGCACATCGCCTTGTTCCCGGGCGTGCGCGTGACGACCTCCGCGCAGAATGCCAGGAAGGCCGCGGCGGGGTCCGGATCGTCGCGCAGCATCAACGCCCGCGCGGTGAGCTGGTCGATCCGTTGCTGCAGCACGGCCTCGAGCAGGTCGGTCTTGGTCGGGAAATGGCGATGCACGGTGCCCGCCCCCACACCGGCGCGGCGGGCGATCTCGGCCAGCGACACCGACGTTCCGGATTCGGCGAAGGCCCGCTGGGCGGCGGCGAGGACACGAGCCCGGTTGCG
This sequence comes from Nocardia aobensis NBRC 100429, assembly GCF_000308375.1. Classification (GTDB taxonomy): domain Bacteria; phylum Actinomycetota; class Actinomycetes; order Mycobacteriales; family Mycobacteriaceae; genus Nocardia; species Nocardia aobensis. The sequence continues at coordinate 31,876 of NZ_BAFQ01000136.1, forward strand.
GCGCGCGTCGATCCGGGTGCCCGGCGCTGCGGGCGCCGGTTCGCGCACCCCGTAACGAAACCCCGCGTCGGCGAATAGCGGAGACGACAACGCTGCTCCTATCGTGCGAATACGGGTCGACCGACCCGATTCTACCGAAGGGCTCCTCCGAAATGACCTTTCAGAACAACCTCGTTCTCGTCACCGGCGCGACCGGCAAGCAGGGCGGCGCCACGGCCCGCGCGCTGCTCGCCGACAACGTCGCGGTCCGCATCCTGGTCCGTGATCCCGCTGCCGAGGCGGCGCGCGAACTCGCCGCCCTCGGCGCGGAAGTGGCCGTCGGCGACTTCGACGAACCAGCCACCCTGACCGCGGCGGTAGCCGGGACACGAGGCGTCTTCCTCGTTCCACCGGCGGCCTTCGGGCCGGACGGCTGGGATGTCGACCTGGAGACGACCCGCGGTGCCGCCGTGATCGAGGCCGCCCGGACCGCCGGAACCGACCACGTCGTCTTCACCGGTGTGGCCTCGTTCGACAAGGAAATCTCCTGGGGCAGTACCGGAAAGCGGCAGATCGAGCAGGCGCTGGCCGACAGCGGCATGCGCTACACCGTGCTGCGCCCGGTCCGGTTCATGGAGAACTATCTGGCGCAGGGTATGCCGCTCGACGGCTTCGTCGACGGGGTGAACGTCCATCTGTTTCCGGCCGATCGACCGGCACAGATGATCGCGGTCGACGATATCGCCGCGGTGGCCGCGCTGGCGTTCGCCGATCCCGAACGGTTCTCCGGGCAGACACTCGAACTCGCCGGCGACGCCGTGACCCCCGCCGCCGCCGTCGAGCTGATCTCCCGCGCGACCGGATATCCGGTGCGGTATCGCGAAATCACCGAGGCGGAGGCCGACGCACTGGGTGAACAGATCGGCAATACCTGGCGCCTGAGCCATCAGGGCCACGGCTGGCATGCCGATATCGAGCAGACCCGCTCGTTCCATCCCGGTCTGCAGAGCCTGGAGACCTGGCTGGCCACCACCGGCGCCGCGGTTCTGAAGTCCCGGTTCGCGGCGGGCGACTAGGTCGTCGCGCCCACCAGATTCTCCCCGCGCAGTCGCTGCGAGATGACCTGGGTGATGCCGTCGCCGCGCATGCTGACGCCGTACAGCGCGTCGGCGATCTCCATGGTCGGCTTCTGGTGGGTGATGACGATCAGCTGCGACTTCTCCCGCAGTTGCTCGAACAGCCCGATCAGGCGGCGCAGGTTGGTGTCGTCCAGGGCCGCCTCGACCTCGTCCATCACGTAGAACGGGGAGGGGCGGGCCCGGAAGATCGACACCAGAAACGCCACGGCGGCAAGGGATTTCTCGCCGCCGGACAACAGCGACAGCCGCTTCACCTTCTTACCCGGCGGCCGCGCCTCCACCTCGATACCGGTGGTGAGCATATCGCTGGGATCGGTCAGCAGCAGCCGTCCCTCGCCGCCGGGGAACAGGCGGCCGAAAACCTGCACGAATTCGCGTTCCACGTCCTCGTAGGCCTCGGTGAACACCTGCAGAATGCGGGCGTCGACCTCGGCCACCACATCGAGGAGATCCTGCCGGGCCTTCTTGACATCCTCGAGTTGGGTGGACAGGAAGTTGTAGCGCTCCTCCAGGGCCGCGAATTCCTCCAGCGCCAGGGGATTGACCTTGCCGAGGGTGGCGAGATCCTTCTCGGCGCGTTTGACGCGGCGCTCCTGGGTGGCGCGGTCGTAGGGCATTTCCTGCGGTGGGCTCACCTGGTCGCCGCGCTCGCGGGCCTGCTCGTACTCCTGTATCTCCAGGGCGGTCGGCGGCATCGGCACGTGCGGACCGTATTCGGCGACGAGTTCGTCGAGCGCGATGCCGAACTGCTCGGCGATGGTGGTTTCCAATTGCTCGATGCGCAGCGCGGATTGGGCCCGCGCGACCTCGTCGCGATGCACGGCGTCGGTCAGCTGTGTGAGTTGCGTGCTCAGCGCGCGCACCCGCTCCTTGATCTGATCCACCTGGCCGGCGCATTCGGTACGCCGGCGGACCAGCTCGTCGCGCCGCGCGGCCGCCTCCCCCACCACGGTTTCCAGTTCGGCGGCGATCCGCTCGGCCGATTCGGCGACCACCGCCGCCACCTCGGCGGCACGGCGGCGGGCGGCCTGGGCCCGTTCGGCGCGGG
>NZ_BAFQ01000135.1 GCF_000308375.1 Nocardia aobensis NBRC 100429
GAACCCCTCCAGGGATACGTGCGTGCAGAACACGAGAAGCGCTGCGGCGAAACGCATTCCGGTCAGTGTCGGCAGGCGGGGAACCTTGGTCGGTTGCGATGTGTCGGTCACGGAGCACCCTCCTGACGGGCGAAGGAAACGACGGCCCATCAAGTGTCGAAAAGGGTGATCCGGTCGTCTTCGGGCAACGGACCGGTTCGCCGGCCCGCCCTCGGGCCGGTCCGCGTCAGGACCGGACCGGTGCCGCGGCCGCCAGCGCCGCGGCGAGCCGCGGTCCGAAGCGCTCGGCGATCAGCGCGTCGCCCGCGGCATCCGGATGCAGGCCGTCGACAGTGAGCGCGGCATCGCCGGCCCCGAACAGTTCCGCGCCGGAGACGAGATGCAAATTGTCGTCCCCCAGCCGCTGCAGGACCGCGACCACGTCCTCGACCAGCGCCCGGACGTCGCGCAGCGTGAGGCCGTGCGGATTCGGTTCGTTCTCGCGCTGCACCCACACCGGCGGCGAGAACGCGACCACCGGAACATCCGGATGCGCCGCGCGGATCGTCTCCAGGAATCCGGCCGCGAGCCCGCCCAGGGACCGGGTGGTGAACGGTCCGCGGATGTAGAGGTTCGGCCCCAGTTCCACCGAGATCAGGTCCGCGGGCCGGGCGGCGATGGCGCGGGCGACGAACGGGTCCAGATAGGCCTGGGCGGCGAACCCCAGATTCAGCATGCGCCAGCCGTGGGTTCGCGCGATCCGGGCCGGCCAGGTGTCGCTGGGCGCCTCGGTGATCAGGCACTGGGTGAGGGAGCTGCCGTAGGTGATCCAGCGCGGACCGTCGGATTCCCACGGCTCCACGGTCGCGCCGGCCGACGCCGACGGGGCTCCGACCCGCGTCACGGCGCCGCGGTGCGGCAACCACAGCTCCACCCGGGAACGCGTGCCGGGCAACGCGACAACCACATCCTCGGCACCCGAGCCCACCGGCACACGCTGGGTGAGCCGCCCGTCGACGAAGACGTCGACGAATCGGGGCCGAGGCTGCCAGATCGGGGTGGAGTGCACGGGCAGCGTCACCTCGGCCGCATCGGTCACCAGTCCCAGCCGCACCCCCGTCGCCACGGCCGCGTGTTCGGCCAGTTCCGGAGAGAACGCGGCCGCCAGACGGTCCGGAGGCAACCGCCACGGCTGCCGCCACCGCCCCGCGTCGCTCACCGCGACCACGCCGTCCCAGTTCACCAGATCATCGGTCACATTTCGATTGTCGTCGAAATCATGAAGAAATGTCCAGTAGCGGGGCGGGCCCGATCAGAACAGCGCGAAAACCCGTGCGGGACCGCCGGTTCCGCCGCCGTGCTTGGGCGCACCCACGATCAGCGTCGCGCCCGCGTCGGGCACCTGATCCAGGTCGGCGAGCGATTCGACGCCGTAGCGCCCCGCCGGCAACCAGCTGCGATGCACCGGAACCGCATGATCGCTACCCCGGTCCAGACCGGTGGAATCGACACCGATACCGACCACCCGGCGTTGCCGGATCAGGAAATCCGCGGCCTCGGCACTGAACCCCGGCCAGCGATACACATTGCGCCGCTCGTCGTAGTTGAGATAGGCGCCGGGCACCGAAATGCGCTGCGACCACCCCGAATCCATCGCCACGAAGGCGCCGTCGGGCAGCGGGCCGTGCGCGGCCTCCCAGGCCCGGATGTCGGCCACGGTCACCGCCGCGGACGGATCCCGCGCCGCCCGATCGGCGATCCGCAGCACCGCGAGCGGCGCCACCAGCTGATCGGCGGGAATCCGGTCCACCGACAGACCCCCGTCGCTGAAATGCAGGGGTGCGTCGACATGGGTGCCGACATGTTCGTAGGTCACGATCTCGTCGCCGTTGTATCGGTTCTGCGCCATCCGAGACACCGGAATCAACTGCGGCGGTTTGCTCACCTGTGTCCACACCGGAAAGTCCGGGGTCACGGTATGGGTCAGATCGACGACCCGGCCGAATCCGCGACCGCGCCCGGCCGCCGCCTGCACCGGCGACGCACCCGCCGTGACGGCCCCTGCCGCGCCCACCACCAGACCTGTGGCCAGCGTCTTCATGAATCCCCGGCGAGCCGGCCGGGGCGGGGCGGCGACCAGGCCGCACGGCGACGCCACACTGTCGATCAGTTCCGGAGCACACACAGACGATCTCCTTTCGCGACGGTGCCCCCAGTGTGCTGGCGCGCCGGGGCCGCGTCTTCGGCCCGTGGTCCGGAACCAAGCCCCGGTCCGCGGCCCGGGATCGCGCGGCCCGCCACGGCTTTCGAGGCACGGCTCAGTCCCGCGCCACCGGGAGCGTCGGCACCGCGGCGAGCAGTTCGCGCGTGTACGGGTCACGCGGGTCGGCGAACAGTTCGTCGGCTGGGCCGGATTCGACCACCCGTCCCGACCGCATGACCAGGATCTCGTCGCTGACGTGGTGGACGACACCGAGGTCGTGGGAGATGAACACCAGTGCCACACCGAGTTCGGTGCGCACCCGCAGCAACAGATCCAGGATCTGGGCCTGCACCGACACATCCAGCGCCGACACCGGTTCGTCGCAGACGATCACATCCGGGCCGGGGGCCAGTGCCCGTGCGATCGCGACCCGCTGCTGCTGGCCACCGGACAGTTCCAGCGGACGACGAGCCAGCACCGTCTCGGACAATCCCACCGCGGCCAGGAGCCGGCGGGCGTGGCCGTCGCGGGCGGCGCGCGGTACCCGGCCCGCCTCCAGGGCCTCGGCCAGTACCCGGCGCACCGTGAACCGCGGATCGAACGATCCGAGCGCATCCTGGAAGACCGCCTGGACACTGGTGCCGGGAGCGACCGTCAGGGAACCGGCGTCGAGCCGCTCCAGCCCCAGCAGCACCCGCGCGAAAGTGCTCTTGCCCGAACCGGATTCACCCACCACACCGACCACCCGGCCGGGCGCGACCACCGAATCGACCCCGTCGAGCGCGACGGTGACCCCGCCGTCGGGCTTACCGAAACGGCGGTGCGCGCCCGCCAGCCGCACGAGCGGTTCCGTCGTCGTCACCGCCGCCCGGGCGGGCAACTGCGCGGCGAGATCGAATTCGACCGGTGAGAGCCGCGCGCCCCGGGTGTGCGCCGAGGGCACCGCCGCCAGCAGCAGTTTGGTGTACTCGTGTTCGGGGCGGCCGAGTATTTCGGCCGTCGTGCCCTCCTCGACGATCCGGCCGTCACGCATCAACACGATCCGATCCGCCACCTCCGCGACCACCGCCAGGTCGTGGCTGATCAGCAGCACACCGGTGCCGGCGTCGCGGATGTCGCGCAGCAGCGTGAGGATCTGGCGCTGGACGGTCGCGTCCAAGGCGGTGGTCGGTTCGTCGGCGATGAGAAACCGTGGTTGCGCCGCAAGGGCACTCGCGATCAGTACCCGCTGGCGCAGGCCCCCCGAAAGCTCGTGCGGATACTGCCGCAACCGGTTGACCGGATCGGGTACTCCCACCCGTCGCAGCAGCTCCAGCGCACGGTCGGGAATCGAGGCGGCGGGGACGCTGCGGTGCACCCGCAATGCCTCGCCCAGCTCCTGCCCGACCCTCCGCAACGGATCCAACGACGCCAGTGCGTTCTGGGTGACATAGCCGACGGTGCTGCCCCGCACGGTCCGCCAGCGCCGCTGCGACCACCCGCGCGCGTCGTGGTCGCCGATGCGCAGCCGTGCCGCTCGCACGCGGCCGTCGCGCTGAGTGAGCCCGATCAGAGCGCGCGCGGAAACGCTTTTGCCGGAACCGGATTCACCCACCACGGCCACGCATTCACCCGCCCGCACCCGCAGCGAGATGCCGTGGACGACTTCGGTCTCGCCGAAAGAGACGGTGAGATCCTCGAATTCGAGTACTGTCATCGCGCGGTCCTTCCTTCCGCCAGGCGCTGCCAGTACCGGCTCAGCACCGTGATCGAGACGACCGAGGCGACCACGAACAATCCGGGGAACACCCCGATCCACCAGGCCCGGCCGACGAGATTGCGTCCCTCCGACAGCATCGAGCCCCATTCGGGCGTCGGCGGGATCACGCCCAGGCCGAGAAAACTCAGGCCCGCACCCGCCACGATCGCGGTGCCCACGCCGAGCGTCGCCAGCACCACCAGCGTCGTCAGCGCATTGGGCAGGACGTGGCGCAGCGCGATCCGCGATCGACTCTGTCCCAGGGTGCGCGCGGCCTCCACATATCCGCTGTGGCGTACCTCGAGCGCCTGCGACCGAACCAGCCGGGCGTAGTACGGGATGGTGGCCAGCCCGATGGCGATGGCCGAATTGCGCGCTCCCGGCCCGGATACCGCGATCACCACGAGGGCCAGCAGCATCCCGGGAAAGGCCAGCATGGTGTCGGTCAGCCGCATCAGCACCGCATCCAGCAGCCGCGACGGGCCCGAGGCGAGCAGTCCGATCACCGCACCCAGGCCGAATCCGATCGCCGTCGCCGCCACCCCGATACCCAGCGAAATCCGTGTGGCGTGCACGGTTCTGGCGAAGACGTCGCGACCGAGTTGGTCGGTGCCGAACAGATGCTCTCCGCTGGGCGGCCGCAGGGTCTGGCGGCGGGCCATCGCGGTGGGATCCACTCCGGTCACCAGATCCGGCGCCAGCGCGGCGACGACCAGGAAGACGAAGACGGCCGCGGCGATCCACACCGGCCACGGCACCGATCGCAGTCGAGCCCCGGGATATTTTCGCAGGACTTCGGACCATCCGCTCACGGCGTCCCCTTTCCGACGGGTTCGGCATCGGCCACGACCGCAACGGCGACGCTCGCCGGCGCGACGGCCGGCGCGCGCACCGGACGCGCCCGGGGCGCACGCAGCCGCGGATCGAGGACCAGATACAGCAGATCCACCACCAGATTGATCACCACGAACAGCACCGCGGCCAGCAGCACCACCGCGCTCACCACCGGAAAGTCCTTGGTGGTCACCGCGTTCACGGTGATCCGGCCGATGCCGGGCCGCGCGAACAGCGTCTCCACCAGCACGGTCCCGCTGAACAGCGTGCCGAGCATCCAGCTGGTCATGGTGACCGTGGCCAGCGATCCGTGGCGCAGCGCGTGGCGGACGCGCAGGCCGGGCTCGGACAGCCCGCGCGCCCGCAGTGTCGCGACGAACGGCTGTTCCAGGGTCCGGTCCAGATTCCCGCGCAGCACCTGCCCCAATTCGCCCGCCATCGGCACCGCCAGGCTCAGCGCCGGCAGCACCAGACTCGCCGCGCCGTGGTCACCGGCGACCGGGAAGATGTGCAGACGGAAGGCGAATGCGGTGATCAGCAGCAGACCCAGCCAGAACGGCGGCAGTGATACCGCGAGCAGTTCCGCGCCGGACACCGCCGCCCGCACGAACCGTCCCCGGCCGGCCGTCGAGGTCGCCGCCAGCACGGCCACCAGGACGGCGGGCACCAGGGCGCACAGTGCCAGCTCCGCGGTGGGCCGAAGTTGGCTCAGCAGCAGGCTTTTCACGTCCTCCTGCAGCTGATAGGAACGGCCGAGATCGCCGGTGAGCGGTCGCAGCACGGTGTGCAGATACTGCCGCCACACCGGCTGATCCAGTCCCAGATCGGCGGCGATCTGCGCCCGGACACGCGGCGACGCGCTGGTCTGGGCGCCCAGCAGGGTGTCGACCGGATTTCCCGGCGCCAGCCGCAGGGCGAAGAAGGTCAGCGTGACCGCGCCCAGCAATACCAGCGCACCGGTCCAGATCCGGTGGACGAGGATGCGAACCACCTGCCCGGTCACGAGTGATCCACCCAGGTGTCGTAGAAGTTGCTCCAGCCGTTGGCATCCAGCCCGAAGCCGTGCACCCGGGCGGCCGCGGTGTAGACGCCGGTGAAGACATAGATCGGCAGGGCGTACGCCTTGTCGAGGATCAACTGCTGTGCCTGCTTGTAGGCGGCGGCCCGCTGCGCGGGATCGGCGGTGGCACGGCCCTGCTGCAGCAGCGCGTCCAGTTGCGGGTCGGCCACCTTTCCGTTGTTGGCGCCCCCCTTGGCGACCGAGCGGTCCGACTGGTACAGCGTGGCGAGCACGTCGGCATCGGATCGGCCCCAGCTGGCGCCGACCAGGTCGTAGCCGTTGGCGGCGATGATCGTGGTGTAGGTCCCGTAATCGACGGGAGTGAGCCGCAATTCGATGCCGACCTTCTTCAGATCCTGCTGCACCGCCTGTGTGACCAGATCCCGGGACTCCCGCACCAGATTCGAGGCGTAGGGCAATACCAGGCCGAACCGGTGACCGTCCTTGGTGCGATAGCCCTGGGCGTCGCGCCCGGTGTAGCCCAGTTCGTCGAGAAGGCGGTTGGCCTTCGCCACGTCGTACCCCGGCCGCTTCTCCACCGAGGCGTCGTAGCCGGGAGTCGAGGCGGACAGCGGTCCGTACGCACGCGGGTAGACCCCCAGATAGATGCTGTCGACGATGCCGTCGATATCGATCGCCGCGCTCACCGCCTGCCGGGCCCGGATATCGGAGAAGGGCTCCTTCGACTGATTGAAGAAGAACGTGTACGGCGCCCCCGGCGCATCACCGCGAACGATTCGGTACGCCGGATCCTGCTGCAGCGCTTGATAATCCGCTGGCGGCGTACCCGCGATCACATCGACCTGCCCACCTCGCAGCGCACCCGTGCGCACCGCGTCCTCGGTGAGATACCGGACCGACAATTTGTCCAGATACGCCGGCCCGGTGTGCCGCGCGGTCGCCGGCGGCCAGGCGTAGTCCGGATTCCGCTCGAATTCGATGCCCTGGCCGTGGGTCACGCTCAGCTCCCGGAACGGTCCGCTCCCCACCGCGTAGCGGCCGCCTCCGCACAGCTCGTCCGGATGCTCGGCCAGCACCTTCGGTGAGTAGAACCCCAGGTAGGCGGTGCTGGCCGCCTGCAGGAACGGCGAATAGGGCTGGGTGAAGCGGACTCGCACGGTGTGGTCGTCGACGATGTCCGTGCCGGCGTACGGCCCGAGCAGACTCGCCGCGTACTGCGATTTCGTGGCCGGCGCGAGAATGTGTTCGAAGTTGGCCTTCACCGCCGCGGCATCGAACGGGGTGCCGTCGAAGAATTTAACATCCGGGCGCAGTGTGAACACATATTCTTTACCGTCGGCGGAAATCTTCCAAGCGCTCGCCAGCCACGGAGCGAAGGTGCCGTCGGATTTCTGTGCGACGAGCGAGTCGAATACGTTGCGCTGTAGTTCTCCGACGATGTCGCCCGGACTGACATGCGGATCCATGCAGGTCGCGTCGCGATAGGAGGCGTAGGTCAGCGTACCGCCGGAAACCGGCGTGGCGGATTCGTCATCCGCACCGGAACCGCCGGATGAACAGGCTGTGACCAGCGCGACTATCGCCATTACTCCCGCGATCGATCCGGAAATCGACCGACTCTTTTTTTGCATCACACATTCTTTCGTCGGCGCGCCGGGCGCGCATCGGACGGGCTACGGGGAATTTCAGTGAAGTCGACGACAGGTCGGCACACAGCTTTTCGCCGAAGACGGATTCCAAACATTGACAAAAGCTAACCTCTGGGCGCGCGGTAATTCGACCGGCAAAAGTCCAGTACAGAAATGCGGGGACGGCCCACAGCCGGGGACCGAACCCGGTCTCCGGTACGGGTCGATGTCCGGAAAACACGCCACTGGACCCGAACGCAATAGGGCCGTGGCCGGAAGACCGATATTCCCGGCCGAAACAGAATGATTTGCGATCGCAATTCGATCGTTTTCTTCCCGCCTGGCTCGCACCAATGCTGCTGCCCCAGGGTTCGGCGACCCGAGGAGGCCGACACGATGACCGTCTACGTAGCGCACACCCGCGGCGATATCGACGAAAACCGGTTGCAGGACCTGTTGTCCCGGATCCGGCAACTGCCCGCCGCCGCGACCACCCGGCGCACCCGCGACGGCTTCCTGATCGTGGCGTGGGGCGCCTCCGGTCCCGTCCTGGAGGCCGAACTCACCCGCAGCGAATATGTGACCCGCGTACTGCCGGAAGGGACGTCGTTTCCGCTCGCGGCGCGGGCACATCGGCCGGAGGGGTCGGTGGTGCACGTCGGCTCGGTACCGGTCGGCGACGGCCGGCCGGTGATCATCGCCGGGCCGTGCTCGGCCGAAACCCCGGAAGTACTGCTGGAAACGGCCCATCGGGTCAAGGCCGCCGGCGCGGCCATGCTGCGCGTCGGCATCTTCAAACCGCGCACCTCCCCCTACAGCTTCCACGGCCTCGGCCACATCGGGCTGCCGCTGCTGCGCGAGGCGCGGGCGCAGACCGGACTTCCGATCGTCACCGAAATCCTCGACGCCCGCGATATCGAGCTCGTCGGCGATGCCGCCGACGTCCTGCAGGTCGGCGCGCGCAATATGCAGAACTTCAGCCTGCTCACCGAATTGGCGCTGACGGGGCGGCCGGTACTGCTCAAGCGCGGCATGTCGGCGAGCGTGCACGAGTGGCTCAACGCGGCGGAATATCTGCTGGCGCACGGCAACGACAACGTCATCCTCTGTGAGCGCGGAATCCGCACGTTCGAGCGCTCGACCCGGTTCACGTTGGACCTCAACGCCGTTCCGGTGGTCAAGGAACTGTCCCACCTGCCGATTCTGGTCGACCCGAGCCACGGCACCGGCGCGACACGATATGTGCCGCCGATGTCGGCCGCCGCCCTCGCCGCCGGCGCCGACGGACTGATCGTCGAGGTGCATCCGCGGCCGCACGAGGCGCTCTCCGACGGGGCCCAGTCGCTCGATCTGGCGCAGTTCGACCGGTTCAGCGCGGATCTTCGCGGGCTCGTGAGCGCCCTCGGCCGTGAATTCGTCTCCACCCCCGAGCTGCTGGCCGAACTGTCATGACCACCACGAGTACCGAACTGGTCCTGGACGGCAACGGCTTACAGCTCACCGACGTGGCGGCGGTGGCGCGCCGCGACGCGCCGATCTCGGTCAGCATCGCACCGGTGGCCCAGGCCGGGATGTCGGAGTCGGTGCTGCTGAAGAACGAACTGCTGGAAACCGGGATACCGATCTACGGCGTCACCACCGGATTCGGTGACAGCGTCAACCGGCAGATCGCACCGTCGAAAGCGGCTGCGCTGCAGCGCAACCTGATCCTGTACCACCTCAACGGCGTCGGTCCGATCGCGACCCCGGAGGTCGCCCGTGCCACCATGCTGATCCGGGCGAACTGCCTCGCCCGCGGGCCGTCCGCGATCCGCCCCGAAGTGGTGGCGACGTTGCTGCGGCACCTCGACGAGGACATCCTGCCGCTGATCCCCGAACGCGGATCACTCGGCGCCAGTGGCGATCTGGTACCGCTGTGCTACGTCGCGGCGGCGCTGATCGGTGAGGGCGAGGTGCGCTACCGCGGCGAGACCCGGCCGGCGCTCGACGCGTTGCGCGAGGCGGGCATCGCACCGGTCGCGCTGGGTCCGAAGGAGGGCCTGGCCCTGATCAACGGCACCTCGTTCACCGCGGCTTTCGCGGCGCTGGCGCTCACCGACGCGGCCGAATTGGCCTACGCCGCCGACGTCGCCACCGCGATGACCTGTGAAGCGCTGCTGGGCAACGCTTCTCATTTCCATCCGTTCGTGCACGCCAACAAGCCCCATCCGGGTCAGGGCGCCAGCGCCACGCTGATCCGGGAACTGCTCGACGGTTCCAAGCTCACCACCAGCTACGAGGAGATCCTGGTCCGCCGCGACACCCTGGACGGTCGCGGGTTCCTGCTGCTGGACCACCGCATCCAGGACAAGTACTCGGTGCGCTGCGCACCGCACGTCAACGGCGTACTGCGCGACAGTCTCGAGTGGACCCGCAGGTGGGTGGAGACCGAGATCAACTCCTCCACCGACAATCCGCTCTTCGCTTGGGAGACAGGCGAATTGCATCACGGCGGCAACTTCTACGCCGGCCACGTCGGGCAGGCGATGGACAGCCTGAAGGTCGCCGTGGCCAGTCTCGCCGATCTACTGGACCGCCAGCTCGCCCTGGTGGTGGACGAGAAGTTCAACGCGGGCCTGACCGCCAATCTCGTCGCGCCGCTGCCCGAGTCCGACCGGCAGTCCGGTCTGCACCACGGGTTCAAAGGCATGCAGATCGCCGCGTCCGCGGTCACCGCCGAGGCACTCGGCCTCAGCGGTCCGGCGACCGTGCTGTCGCGCTCGACCGAATCGCACAACCAGGACAAGGTCAGCATGGGCACGATCGCCGCCCGCGACGCGCGGACCATCATCGAGTTGACGCGGCAGGTCACCGCCGTCCACCTCATCGCGCTCGCGCAGGCGATCGATATCCGCGGCGCCGCGCAGGCCGCGCCCGCGGTGCGCCGGGTCCACGAACTGATCCGCGCGCACGTCCCTTTCACCGACCGCGATCGCCGCATGGACCGCGATATCGAGCGGGTCGCCCGGCTGATCGCCGACGGATCGGTGCGTGCCGCCGCCGGCGTCGCCGATCCCCTTTTCACTCCCCACGGTTAGGAGCCGTACCGATGTTGCTGTTACGCGATGCGCGCACGCGCGCGAAGAACGAGGCCCTGCTCGACGACCACACCCGCCTGGTTCGCTCGGTTCTCGACGGCACCGCCGACCTCGACCGGGTCCACGCCGAGAAACTGCTGCGAACCGTCCGGGCCGCCGCCGGCTCCCCCATGTACGAGGGCCGGCTGCCGGCCGATCTGCTCGCCGAGATCGAGGCGGGCACAACAATTTCCGACGAGCGGGTGCTCACCGAGATCCTGCCGTCGCTGCCGCTGCTCGGCAAGCGCGAACTGGGCCGGTTCGGGGCCGAGGCGTTCACCCGGCCGCTGAACGAATTCCTGCACTACTACGAATCCTCCGGCACCACCGGCGATCCCGCCGCCGCCCCGAAGGCGCTGGACGATCTGCTGGTAAACACCGTCAACATCGGCGAGATGTGGGCCCGGCTGCTGCAGCCGAAGGATATCGCGCTGATTCTGATCAACGCCCCGTTCGCCCCGGCCGCCTACCAGTTCGAGAAGGCGCTGGAATACCTCGAGGTCATGTCGCTGCGGCCCTGGGTGGACAACATCACCGGCGACTACACCCGGGTGCTGCGGCTGGTCGACCAGCTCGGCGCGAACGTCTTCGTCGGCCCCCCGTCGCGGCTGCTGGAAATGGTGCAGTTCGCCCACCGCAACGATCTGCCCGCCCCGCGCTTCGATCGGCTGCTGCTGATGGCCGAGCAGACCGGCCCCAGTTTCCGCCGTCACCTCGAACGGCTGACCGGCGCGCAATCGTACGTGTCCTCCTACGGCTCCTCCGAGACCGGAACACCCGCGGTGACCTGTGAGCAGGGACAGCTCCACCTGCAACCGCAGAGCTTCCTGCTGGAGTTGGCCGACGACAACGGGATTCGCCGCATCGGCAACAGCTCCGATCGCGGTGAACTGGTGCTGACCACGCTCGATCTGCCCGCCCGGCCGCTGTTGCGCTACCGCACCGGCGATCTCGTCGAGATCGACGCGACCCCGTGCCCGTGCGGGGTCCGCACCCCGGTCCTGCTCACCCAGGGACGTTCCCAGGATCTTCTGGTCCTGGACCGCAACGGAATTCGGCAGAACGACCTCGAGGCGGCGGTGTGGGAACAGCCGCTGCCCGCGGCGACGGTCTTCAACTACATGGTCGTCGTACGCGGCCGCCAGGTCGTCTTCCTGGTCACCTACGACGGCGACCCCGCCGGTCCGTGGACCGACGTGCTGGCCGGCCGGTTGCGGGCGCTGTTCGGCCGGGAGGAGGTGACCGTTCGCCCGGTGCCGGTCCTGCCGCCGCTGGCCTCTCTCGGCCAGTACCTCGGCTGGAAGCTCTCGCGAGTCCTCGACCTCGACGACGAGAAGAACTGGGACCGGCTGCCCGCCCCGATCGACGCCGTGGTGCGGCAGACGATCGCCGAACTCGCACCCGGTGCCTGAGGAGGCGACGACTCATGTCCGCAATCACCGGCTGGCTCGACCGAGACCGCGATCTGCGCGAGCACACCACGACGGTCCGGGCCATGTCCGACGCACTCGCCCACCGCGGCCCGGACGGCGGCGGCATCTGGCTGGAACAGCGAATCGCGCTGGGCCGCAATGTACTCGCGGTGGCCGATCTGCTCGACAACGGGCAGCCCGCCGTCACCGGCGAGGCCGGACGGCCGATCGCGGTGCTCACGCTGTCCGGCGAGATCTACAACACCGCCGAACTCCGCCACGAACTGACCGCCCGGGGCCACGCCTTCACCGGTGCGACCGACCCGGACGCCGAGGTGGTGCTGCACGCCTACCTGGAGTGGGGCGCCGACGCGGTGCGCCGCCTCGACGGCATGTTCGCCTTCGCCGTGTGGGACGTGCGTCGCGGTGAACTGCTGCTGGCCCGCGACCGGCTGGGCATCGAACCGCTCTACTACGCCGAGCACCCCGGCGGGCTGCTGTTCGGCTCGGAGCCGAAAGCGTTGCTGGCCAACGAGTTGTTCCGGCCGCAGGTGGATGTCGAGGGACTGATCGACATCTTCACGGTGGCGATGCGGCGTCCCGGTGACGCGGTCTATCGCGGACTGCGCGAGGTGCGGCCGGGCTGGATCCTGCGCGTCGATCACAACGGCCTGCACCACCACCGGTACTGGCAGCCGGTCAGCGCACCGCACACCGACGATGTCGACACCACGATCGCCACGCTGCGCGAGCTGCTCACCGATATCGTCGAGCGGCAGACCCGCACCGGCACGGCCGCCGGATTACTCTCCGGCGGTCTGGATTCCAGCGTCATCACCGCCTTGGCGGCGCGGGCGCGCGGCGACGCGAAACTGGCCACCTATTCGGTCGACTTCGCCGGCAGCGACACCGATTTCACGCCCGACGCCCTGCACGTCAGCCGCGACGCGCCGTACGTGCGGGCGGTGGTGGACCATGTCGGCACCGACCACACCGAGGTCCTCCTCGACGCGCCCGCCCTGCTGGACGAGATGGGTGAAACGCTGCGGGCGCGCGACATTCCCGGCGTCGGTGATTTGGATGTCTCGCTCTACCTGCTGTTCCGGGAGGTCCGCCGATACGCGGACGTGGTGTTGTCCGGAGAAGGCGCCGACGACATCTTCGGCGGTTATCCGTGGTTCGCCGCCGAGGCCGCCGCGTCCAGCGGCAGTTTCCCGTGGGCCGCGGGCAACACCGACCGCAACGCGATGCTGTCGCCCGAACTGCGCGCCCATCTCGACCTGGACGCGGCGGTGGTGGATCGCCATCGCGAGGCCATCGCCGAACTGGCCCCGCTCGATGGTGAAGAAGGCCCGGACCGGCGCATCCGGGAGGTCTTTCATCTCGAACTCACCCGCTTCCTGCCGTTCCTGCTCGACCGCAAGGATCGGATGAGCATGCGCACCGGCCTGCTGGTCCGGCTGCCGTTCTGCGATCACCGGCTCGTCGAATACCTCTGGAATGTGCCGTGGGAGCTCAAGCGCCACGGCGGCCAGGAGAAGGGGATCCTGCGCGCGGCGGCCGAGCCCTGGCTCCCGGCGCAGGTCGCCAAGCGGCCCAAGAGCGGTTTCCCGTTCGGCCAGAGCCCGCAATATCTCGCCGCGGTGCGCGAGGCCACCCGAGCCATGCTGGCCGACCCGAGCGCCCCCGCGCTGGCGCTGCTGAACACCGGCGCGCTCGCCGAACTCGCCGAGGGCGATCGCTGGCACAGCGGCACCTTCACTCCGCCGCCCTGGCTGCCCCGCGCCCTGCAGCTCAACACCTGGCTGCGCGACTACCGCGTCGAGGTGCGGCTGTAGCCGCATCCGGCACGTACCCACCACCGGCCCCCGTCGACAACCGATGGTGCGGACCGGGTTTCGGGAGAGGAAAGGAAAAGATGAGGAAAATGATCGCGGCGAGCGCACTGCTGGCCACCACACTGAGTGTGGCGCCCGCGCTCGCCCACGCCGATCCGGCCGAGGCCGGGGCGGTGAACTACACCGCCACCACGACCCCGACGTCGACGATCATCCGCACCGACAGCGGTTCGCTGACCGACGAGGCCGGCGTCTTCAGGATCGAGGCGGCCGACGGCACCGTGCTCGCGGGCACCGAATTGTCCTTCCGGGTGGACGATTTCGTCTTCCCGATCGCCGCGGACATCTCCGGCCACACCGCGACCCTGACACCGCGACTGGACCTCGCGCACGCGACCTACCGCCCCGTCGCGCTGCCGTACGAGGATCAGGCGCCGTGGAAGACCCCCTATGACCGCGAACAGGCCGCCTGGTCCCGCCTGACCAGCACGATCGGTGCGGGCGCCACGATCGGAACCCTGATCGGCGGGCTCAGCGGCGGCGCGATCGGCTGCCTGCTCGGCGGCATCGCCGGAGCCACCGTCGCCTCCGCGACGATCGTCGGCCTGTTCGGCCCGTTCGTTCCGGCGGCGGTGGTGGGCTGCGTGGGCGGCATCGTGGCGATCGGCGCCCTCGGCACCCTGATCGGTCAGCTGCTGGTGACGGCGCCGGTGGCGATTCTGGCCGCGGCGCAATACTTCACGACCATCAACCAGCCGTTCACCAAACCGGCGGGATAGGCGGTGCGGGCGGGCTTCCGGATCGCCGGAGGTCTGCCCCGACGGCCATTTCGCCGAGCGGTGTCTAACCCTCCGCGGCCAACTGGCCGCAGGCCGCGGCGATTTCCTGCCCGCGGGTATCGCGTACCGTGCACGGCACACCCTGTGCCTCCACCCGCCGAACGAATTCCCGCTCAACAGGTTTCGGTGAGGCGTCCCACTTACTACCCGGGGTCGGATTCAACGGGATCAGGTTCACGTGCACACGGGCGCCCAGCGCTTTGTGCAGCTTCCGGCCCAGCATGTCGGCACGCCACGGCTGGTCGTTGATGTCGCGGATCAGGGCATATTCGACCGAGACCCGGCGACCGGTCTTGTCGGCGTAATACCGTGCGGCGTCGAGGACTTCGGCGACCGACCAGCGATTGTTGACCGGCACCAACGTATCCCGCAATTCGTCGTCCGGCGTGTGCAGGGACACGGCCAGCGTCACCGACAGGCCCTCGTCGGCCAGTTTGCGGATCGCGGGGGCCAGACCGACCGTCGACACGACCACATTGCGCTGCGAGATACCCAGACCGTCCGGCGCGGGTGAGGTGATTCGCCGGACCGCGGCCACCACGCGCTTGTAGTTGGCGAGCGGCTCCCCCATGCCCATGAACACGATGTTCGACAGCCGACCGGCGCCGCCGGCCACCTCGCCGTCGCGCAGCGCCGCGGCGGCCGCGCGCACCTGGTCGACGATCTCGGCGGTGGAGAGGTTGCGGTTCAGTCCGCCCTGCCCGGTCGCGCAGAACGGGCAGGCCATACCGCAGCCGGCCTGACTGGAGATGCACAGCGTGTTGCGGTCGGGGTAGCGCATCAGCACGCTCTCGAGCAGGGTGCCGTCACCGGCGCGCCACAGGGTCTTGCGCGTGGTGCCCGCATCACACACCACCTGCCGCACCTCGCTGAGCAGCGGCGGAAACAACGCGTCGGCGATCTTCTCCCGCATCGGCTCGGGCAGATCGGTCATCTGCCGCGGATCGGCCTGCAGCCGCCCGTAGTACTGCCGGGCGATCTGATCGGCCCGGAACTTCGGCAGTCCCAGTTCCTCCACCGCCTGCCGCCGCTGGGCCGAATCGAGGTCGGCGAGATGCCGCGGCGGCATTCCACGGCGCGGAGCATCGAAAACGAGCGGCAGGGAGGTAGTCATAACCCTTCCAGTGTCGCATTGCCGGTACCGGCCCGCCGCCCGCGGGCAGGGATAACCCGATCACAGTTACGGCGCGAGGGAACGGGTATTCCGCAGATACGCATATCCGCCATAGCGATCGGGAATGATCGAAATATGACCAGCGACGCAGTACCGAGCCACGGACCGGATCCGGTCCCGCACACCGACCCCCCGCGCGTCGACGCCCCGCCCTCGACCGCACCTGTCCGCCGCAACCGAGCGCTCAAGACCCGCGCGGGCTACACCTGGGTGGCTCTGGTCGCGGCGGCGGTCATCGGGGTGCTGCTGTTGATCTTCATCCTGCAGAACCTCGATCAGGTGCGGATCCACCTGTTCTTCTGGCAGTTCAACCTGCCGCTCGGCGTCACGCTGCTGCTGTCGGTGATCGCCGGAGCACTGGTGATGGCGCTGGCCGGCGGCTGGCGGATCATGCAGCTGCGGCGCGCGGCGAAGCGGCGCTGAGCCTCAGAGCAGAGCGGTCAGCACCAGCCAGGAGACGAACGCCGAGGGCAGCATCGAGTCGAGGCGGTCCATGATGCCGCCGTGCCCGGGCAGCAACGTGCCCATGTCCTTGATGCCCAGCTCGCGCTTGATCTGGGATTCGATCAGATCCCCGCAGGTCGCCACCAGCACGACCGCGACGCCCAGCAGCACGCCGATCATCGAGTTGGCCTGCAGCAGCAGCGTCACCGTGAGCAGTCCGCCGATGATGCAGAACACCAGCGATCCGGCGAATCCCTCCCACGATTTCTTCGGGCTGATGGCCGGCACCATCGGATGGCGGCCGAACAGCACGCCGGCGACGTAACCGCCGACATCGGAGCAGACCACCAGGATCATGAAGGTCAGCACGCGGAGATTGCCGTCGTCCTGCTGCAACATCAGCACCGCGAAGGAGGCCAGCAGCGGGATCCAGGACACCACGAACACCGTGATCGCGGTGTCGCGCAGGAAGTTTCGCGGCGTGGCCGCCAAGCCGTGGTCGAACAGCCGCCACACCATGCACACCAGCGCCGTCGCCGCGAAGGCGCCCGCCACGCCCTCGGTGCCGTAGGGCCAGGCCAGCCAGATCATCGCCTGTCCGCCGACGATGAGCGGCACCCGCGGCACCAGGACGTCGGCCTCGCGCAGCCGCTTGGCGACCTCCCAGGTGGCGATCGCCATCGCGACCGCGATGACTCCGATCAGAACCTTCGGAACGAACAGCAGGATCGCGATCAGCGATGCGCCGAGGCCGACACCGACCGCCAGCGCGGCCGGTAAGTTGCGACCGGCGCGGGAGGGCTTACCGCTCGGCTGCGCCGAGGGGGTGTCGGGAGCCGGTGTTGCACCGGCCGGGTCGCTCGCCGGCATCGTCTCGCCGGCTGCGGCTTCTTCGGCCACGATTGTCCCGTCGCTCACTTATTCGTCCACTCCGTCCCCGGGCCCGTGCCGCATCGTCGCGCCGGGCCGAGTCTCACACCTCGAGCAGTTCCGATTCCTTGTGCTTGACCAGCTCGTCGATCTGGGCAACGTACTTCTGGGTGGTCTTGTCCAGTTCTTTCTCGGCGCGACCGACCTCGTCCTCGCCGGCCTCGCCGTCCTTCTGGATGCGGTTCAGCTCGTCCATCGACTTGCGCCGCACATTACGAATGGCGATCTTGGCGTCCTCCCCCTTGGATTTCGCCTGCTTCACCAGTTCTCGGCGGCGTTCCTCGGTCAGCTGCGGGATCACCACGCGGATGATGGTGCCGTCGTTGGTCGGATTCACGCCCAGATCCGAATTGCGGATCGCGGTCTCGATCGTCTGCAACTGCCCCTGCTCGTAGGGCTTGATGACGACCATGCGCGGTTCGGGCACGGTGATGCTGGCCATCTGGGTGATCGGCGTCGGCGAGCCGTAGTACTCGACCACGACCCGGTTGAACATGCCCGGGTTGGCGCGACCGGTCCGAATACTTCCGAGGTCGTCCTTCGCCACCGAGACAGCCTTTTCCATCTTCTCCTCGGCGTCGAAGAGCGCTTCATCAATCACGACCGTTTCCTCCACAGCATCGTTTCGGGGCCCGGAATTCGCGAGGACCGATCCCCGCAGGGTTCAGGACCGAACCAGTGTGCCGATTTTCTCACCGGCCACCGCGCGGGCGATATTGCCCTTGATCAACAAATTGAACACCAGCATCGGCATCTGGTTGTCCATACACAAACTGAACGCGGTGGCATCGGCCACCTTGAGTCCGCGCTCGAGGACTTCCTTGTGAGTGATCTCGGAGAACATGCTCGCCTCCGCCTCGACCTTGGGGTCGGCGGTGAAGACGCCGTCGACGGCCTTGGCCATCAGCACGACCTCGGCGCCGATCTCGAGCGCGCGCTGTGCGGCGGTGGTGTCGGTGGAGAAGTACGGCATGCCCATACCGGCGCCGAAGATCACCACGCGGCCCTTCTCCAGATGCCGCTTCGCGCGCAGGGGCAGATACGGCTCCGCGACCTGTCCCATGGTGATGGCCGTCTGCACACGGGTGTCGACCCCCTGCTTCTGCAGAAAGTCTTGCAGCGCAAGGCTGTTCATCACGGTGCCGAGCATACCCATGTAATCGGAGCGGGCCCGTTCCATGCCGCGCTCCTCGAGTTCGGCGCCGCGGAAGAAGTTGCCGCCACCGATGACCACCGCCACCTGCACGCCGGTCGAGACGACCTCGGCGATCTGCTCGGCTACGGTCTGGACCACATCCGGGTCGAGCCCGACCTCGCCGCCGCCGAACATCTCCCCACCCAATTTGAGGAGTACTCGGCGATAGCCCTTGCGGTCGGGCGCCGTATCCGGGTCCGTCATCGGTCTCCTAGTCCTCGGCAGTCGAGCGAGCGCACGCACGGGAAATTACCCTCCCGGGCGCGATTGTTCGCGCGGGACGGTAACACGCTGCGTCCATCCTGCACCACCAGCGGTCGCGGCGGTGAGCCGACCCTCGAATACGCGACAATTCCCTATCCCACTGCGAAACGTTGTCGTTTCAAATAAGGTGCGGGCGCATGAAGAACACTCGACGGACGGCTCACATTCTCTGCGCCGCGGCACTGCTCTGCGCCGCACCCCTCGCCGTCGCCTCTCCCGCCACGGCGGCGGTCGTTCCCCTGACACCGGAGGCCGGCGCGGCACCGGCCCATGCCGGTTCCGCGGCGCCGGCCGGTTTCACCGGCCCGATCCCCACCGGCAGTACCGATGCCGCGTTCGGCAGCGTCGACAGCGGCACGCCGATCATCAGCCTGCTGCCGGCGATCCCGTATCTGGCGAACTGGGCCATCACGGGCAGCAGCG